>JAFZIV010000006.1 GCA_017554235.1 Selenomonadaceae bacterium | reverse complement strand
GCATTTATCAACGCCTGTTTTCTCGCCTTTGCTCCACATTCTACTACCCATTCATATTTTTCCCTTAAGACATGATTGATATATTTATCAAACTCATATGCCGTTATAAATATACCGCCGCCGATTTTTTTGTAGAGCTGAAAATTTTCCGCAAGATATTGATTGTACAACCAACGACATATTCCTATTGTTTGGCGGATTTTTAATGCCTGTTGAGGTGTAGGTTCAATCTCTACCTTATAACCTCTCTGCATATTTTTTCGTCCTTTTTATCTACTTTTGTACATAATGGTCTATATTTTAAGCTACTGTTAATAACTCCCGCCCCGCTGTTGTTATAATCCTTCGCCAATGTTATTTTGCGGTTTACGTGACAACAGCACTGTCAATATCTCTCAGAACTTTTTAATCATTGCCCTTAGAGCTACAAGTTAGGATTTACGCCCGTAGGTAACATAGTATATTAGCTCGTAGTTTTTAGATCGTTAGTAAATTTTCTAGAGATCTAACGATCTATTAACTAGCAACTAAACAAAGGCTAGACAATAAGAGCTTTTATAAGCCTCCGCATTTACGCATGTGGTTATTGACCGACATCAATTTTAAAAGTTGTCTCCGATTTTCCAAAAATTTTGCGAGTTTTTCGGAAAATTGATATTTAGTAAAAGTTTCGTTTTCTTAAATAAGGTTTTCGAGTTCTTCAATCCAACGTTTATATTCTTTTAATTTCTTCACGCTTTTAGGCAGTAAGTTCCGATGATCCTTTCGGCATAGTTATCCTCCTAAAAATATACTATACCAATACATTAAGCTATTGGTATTATACTGGGAGTGTCAATAGTTTTGTGTAAGTAAGAAAAAATTAGCGATAGGGCGATCTGACCATTTACGGTAAAATTCTGTTATCATTAGAAAAGGAACCGAGTTTAGTTACTTTGCGAAAAACGGAATTTATATGGCTTACGAACCGCCGAAGGATAAAGCTGTTCCAATAGCCAAAACTATTGACACTCCATTTATTGCATAAACTTTTTTAATTTTTCTTCTTGTTTCTTCTCAAAAAATTCATTCGCTATCCATCTCGGCAAATTCGCTCCTAAAACTATTGATAAAATTATTTGCATTACATCTATTCCTGAAGGAAAAATCGCTAAAAATTGTTCGGAAGTTAATGCTTTCCATTCCATGCACGCAAATAAAAATCTGTAACTCAAAACTCCCGGTATCATCGGCAAAAGCGGCGGCACTATTAAAATTGACGAAACTAAATTTAATTTCTCGCTGATTATGTTTGAAAGATATCCTACTAAAAATGCCGCTATAAATGTTGAATATTCAGGACTCAATCCAATGCTAAAATTAAAAAAACTTCTCGTAAAAACTGTACTCGCTCCCAATATCCCTATTATGTACAAAAATTTTTTCGGCATATTCAGCGGAATTGCAAATCCTATTGAACAAATTGCCGCCGCCAACGCCAATATAAAAATATTCGTGTCTGGAGTTGTGTCAAATAAAATAAATTCTAAAAAATTTGTGTCATCAATTTGAAAAAATATTTCTGCCGATATAATTATTCCGCCTGTCATTGCTAAAATTATTAAAAATGCTCGAAATAATTCAATCATCGCATTTTGAAAAAAATTATTTATCATGTTTATTATCGAATTTATTATCGGAACGCCAGGAATTAAAAATAATGAACAGGCTATCATCGGCATTATTGAATCTCTATGCGAAAAATATGCAACAGTTGTCGCAGTGAACGCCGCTATTTCTATCGCTAAAAATTCATTGACTTTATGATTGAGTAATTTTATTTGACAAAATTTTCCTGCCATCGCTGATATTATCGTGCAAATTATTTCTATAAAATTTCCGCCAAATAAACAGCAAAATCCTCCGCAAGCAATTCCTACCGCAAAAATTATTTGCCAATGTGAATAATTTTTTGGTTTTGAGTTTATATCTCCAAAAATTTTTTTTAATCCGTCCAAAGTAACCGATTCTTTTAAAATCTGCCAAGAAATTTTTGTAATCGAAGAAATTACTTCAAAATCTATAGCCATTTTGTTGCATTTCCTGAATGATACTACAGATTTTTCTCCGTCAAAAACTTCCAAAAAAATAATTTGTTTCGTAATGTGCAGACTGATATTTTCTGTCGGGATTTTCATAAACATTGCGATTCTGTTTAAAACGCGAATAATTTTATCATTCGTCGCACCGTTTTCATTTAAAATTTGTCCTGCAGTTAAAATCAATTCCATTTTTTTATCAAGCTCTGTAATTTTTTCCAAAATGTTATCCTCCTCAAAAATTTTTCATATTATAACATAAAAGTAAAATAAAAAAAATCCCAACGTCGTAACGCAGGGACATTTTTATTTTATTAAGAGATTTTTTTTAGCGAATAATTTTAGTTTTGTTTTCAGCGTCAAAATTTTTCCAAAAATCTTCACGAGAAATTTTATTGCCGCTCTTATCGGTGTAAATGTTGGCGTTAATTAAGCCGCCTTTGTCTTCGTAACCAGAATAACCCATTTTGTGCAAAATTTCGCGAACAGGTGCAGAGTGCATTGCATCATCTGAGCTCAAAAGTCCGCGTTTGTACAATTCGTTGCCGTCTCCATAAGTTTCAAGACGATTTCCGCCTGCTACGCCGTCAAGCTCTTCATCGCTCATAATTTCTTCGTCCAAAATTTTTTCTTCCATTTTAATTTCTCCTTTCTTTTTCTACTTATTATACGCGATAACTTCAAAAATGTTAATAGCTTTAAAAAATTTTTTCCTGCAAAATAAAAATCTCAACGACTTTTGCCGCTGAGATTTTTTTTATGAAATTATTCAATTTTCAAAAGTTGCAATGAAAATCCTACAACTTCGCCGACGTGAAAAATTTTTCCGTAAACAGTTATCACTTGACCATTGTTTAATTTAAAAATTTGTTCTCTTGTACTTTGATATTTAGGAAAACATTGAATACTTTCTAATCCAGACTGATTTAAATTTATATAATCTCCGTCAGATTCAATATTTGTGATAGTTGCATTTGTAATTTTAACATATTTTTCGTCAAAATTCTTTTTTGTTCTCGCCGCATTTAATTCAAGCTCATTTAGCAAACTTATTGCAGAAATTTCTATAAAATCGTGATTATTTTTGTCATTGTTTTCAGCATCAATTTTTATTTGCTGTTCAGTAGCTAATTTTTCTTGTTTCTTACGTTCCTTTTCGGCTTCCTCTTCAGCCTCTTTTTGTTCTTCAGCTAATTTTTCCTGCTTTTTACGTTCCTCCTTCTGAATTTTTTCCTGTTCTTTACGTTCTTTTTCTTGAATTTTTTTCTGTTCAGCTTCTTGTTTTTCTTGAGCATAAATTTTCATTGATTCAGCAGGAGTATGAAATCCATTTCCAAGTAAATATAAAATTACGGCAATTACAGAAACTATAACTAAGCCAATCTTGTGGTCATTATATTCTTTCTCTATAGGAAGTTTTGGACTTTTTTCACTGTACTGAAAAAATTCATCACCTTCAGAACGCTTTTTGGAAATTTTTTTTAATTCAAATGCAACAGCTAAAAGCATCAGTAAGCTAATACTAAAACAAAAATTAAAAAATCCTGAAAAAACAAAATTACAAATTGCTCCAAACATAAAATCTCCTCCAAAATTTTTTTAATTAATTCAACACGAAAAAATAAATTCCTGCAAAAAAAAAATCACCACGCTTGAGCGTAGCGAAAAAATAATTTTTTTAAAAATTTTTAGTCGTCATCGTCATCAAAATTAATGCCGCATTCTTTTAAAATTTTTTTAGTCTTATGAGCGATTAACAAATCAATGACTTTTAAAATTGCGTTTATTTTGTTCAAAAAAATTTTTAATATACGCGAGCGATTTTTTGAAACTCAAAATTAGTTAAGAGCAAGTGAACATCATTTAAGCAAGGAATTTTATCTTTATGACGTCAAACTTTCAAGTATACCGCCACTTTTCCCAAAATTTTTGATTTTATCGTATTATAATTTTTGTATTGATTAAATTCAAGAAAAAAATTTTTGTATTGAAAAAATTATTTTGGAGCGAAAAAAAAATTAGTTGTATGCAACTAAATTCAGTATGAAAATTAAAATCAGTTGGAAAATATTATTCTGCGAAAATTTCTCGTAAGCAATCGACATCAGTCAACTTGTCCGCGATCGGCTCACATTTAAAAGATTTTTCGGAAACAATAAGTGCATTAGGAAAATTTTTCCAATCTATGGCATTAATTCCTTTTATTTCGTTATTAAAAAGTTTCAATTCGTCGCCGTGTTCAAATTTTTTGAAAAGCTTTTGAAGAGTTTCAGCAATATCACGATTCAAAACGTTGCCATATATTTGCGCCGCCTTGCGACTTCCCAAAAAAGTTGCTAAAACATCTATAGTACCTGAACCAAGATTTTCAATCAGCGGCTTAACGTTCCAGTAAAGAATATAAACTTTATTTCCGCCTTCTGCTAATTTTTTTGCAAAAAAATAAAGATTCAACGCGCAAAATTGTTCATATATTTTTTCTTTTACTTTTAATATTGGAATTTTCGTCGATTGCTCATCGATATAGGCTTTTACATTTTTTGCGCCGACTGGGTTGATATTATCAATGTAACGAAGAAGTAAATCAAATTCTTTTGACATAAAATCTTCGTATTTTTTATTACCGACGATAGATTTAAAAATTTTTATTTCATTGCTAGGAATGCCGATAATAAATTCAATGCCGGAAGCGGCTCCGTCTCGATAAGCGGCGGCAAAGTCAACGGGAATAAGTTTTCCGTCGCGGGTTGGTGAAGGCGAAAAATTTAGTAAAAGTTTTTGCGACAATTCTTTTAATTTTTCCGTAGAAATTTGCAAAAGTTCTTCCATATTTGTTGTTGAAGTTTCCTGCAAAAGTTTTTTCGCCAAATTTCTGGAAGTTTCTGGAGTTTCATAAGCCGCTAATGGATTTCCGTAAAAAATAAATGCTTTTTGGAAAAGTCCCTTAGCTTTTTCGCATGCCGCAAGGAGACTGATACTAAGAGCCCCTGACTCAAAACCAATTACGGTAATTTTTTCAGGATCTCCGCCAAATTCAGAAATATTTTCTTTAATCCACTTCAACGCGGCAATTTGGTCAAGCAAACCAAGATTTATCGCATCGGGATAATTTTCACCGCCGGGAATTTCGGAAAAATCAATGAAACCTAAAATTCCTAAACGGTAATTAAAAGTTACGCCTACAGTGTCAGGATAAATTTTTGTAAAATTTTCGCCGTGCAATAATGGATCAGCAGAACCGCCGTAAGAAAAATCTCCGTGATGAAAAAAAACGATAACAGGCTTTTTCCGCGCAGTTTTTTTATTTTCGACGCAAATATTTAACGTCAAACAATCTTCGCTTTGTCTGTGATGTTTTAAGACTGAACCTTTGTAATCAACTTGTATTGCTGACGCGCCGAAAGATTTTGCCTCAAAAATATTTTCTGATTCAGGCAAAGGTTCAGGAGCTTTCCAACGAAGTTCACCTACAGGCGGCTTGGCGTATGGAATACCGGCGAAAAAAATTGTATCTTTTTCTTTTTGACCGACAAAGCAACCTGTTTTTGTCTTTACCGCAAGATTTTTATCAAATTCGCCGTGGATTTGTTGATTCTGCTGATTAAATCTATCAATTTCACTTTTTTCAAATTGGTTGTCAACTATAAAACCGTTGCTCCCGTCACCATAAATTTTGCGGATTTTCCAAATTCTATATTTTCGTAGAGCCATGCTGAATGCAAATCCCAAAATTGCCGGAACGACAAGATATGCGTAACCTTCCATAGCATAATCTTCAATGGATATGTCCTTCCACGACATAAAAGCGTATTCAATCGCCGTACAAATGCTGATATACGCTAAAAAAGTCATAATTCTGTTAGCGGTACTGCTTTGCACGGCTTTGCTGAAAACAACAGCAGAAGTTATTTTGTCCAACGCCATTCCGACGATAAGACAAATTACACCGCATTGCCATTCTTCATAGCCGAGAATCTGCGGAATTTTAAATCCCAATCCATAACCTATTCCCGAAATTCCGGCAACAATAAAATCATCAATAGTAATTATTTTTTTCATTTTTTTTAGTGACTTGCTTTGTATGTTGCGATACGTTTTGCCACATTTGCCTTGAGATTGTTGTAGTAGAACTCGTAATCCTCTTCGTGGCGTCCGTAAGGTCCGAAGAATTGAGCGGAAACTTTAGCGAAGTCCTCAGTCATAGGTTCTGGGCTGGCTTTCGTAATGACTGTGCCGCGAGCAAGATTTATCTGCGCGTCCGCTCCAACGTCGCCAATTTCAAGTTTTTGTGTTTTTTCATTAAAAATCAGTGAGCCGAGATTTTCGCTTGCAGGTGCGTATGTTTCGTCGCGTTTCCAGTTCAGCGGGTTAATACTTATTCCATTCGGCAACAGCACGCAGTTTTGAGCGTTTTCTTCAACATTTTTAATGCCTTCAGTGTTCCAGCTGATAATTACGCCAGTATCAGTCTCTCCGGTCGCAAATTTCATGTGCGGATTAGCCTCAAGTTCTTCTTTCGTGACGGCGAAACCGATAACATAAGCCGCAACCATGCGATCATAATAATCGGGGTGTTCTTTGAAGTATTTTTTCAGCACGAGCTTAGCTATTATAGAACCTTGACTGTGACTTGCGAGAATGAACGGACGACCCGCGTTATAATTCTCGAAATAATAATCAAGTGCGGCGGTTATATCCTCGTAAGGTATGCCGGAAATTGCCGCGTCGAGGTTGCCGGTCTTTTTACGGACTTCTCCAAAATATCGCATACTTGCTTGACGATAATACGGCAAAAATACGTTGGTGGCGTCTTCGTAAACGCTTGCCTGTGACATGTAAAGGATTTTAACGCCTTCAAGCATTTCTGCGTTGTCAAGCGCGGCATAATCGGGATCGCCTTCGTTGAAACCAAGATATTCCGTCGGGTAAATGAAAAACGTGTCAACCTCCTTTGTGATTGACGGAATTTGATACCAACATTCTTTCTTAGAATAATTAGGTGTTTTCATAAAAATTTTTCTATCCTTTCTTATGTACAGTTTTTTCCTTTAAATTCGCCAAAAGGCGAGCGGGCATAAAAATTTTTTTAAACGCCGCCCGCTAGCGTAAAAATTCTTCGATATTTATTTTTTTTTATTCTTACAAAAATTTAACACGTAAGCGATAAAAAATTTTTAATCTTCGTAGACATAGCGCAAAGCATTCAAATTTTCCGTATTTAAATCTTTGTGGAGGACACAGCCTTTTGAATTTAATTCCATTGTTTGGCGATTTTCCGCTGAATATTTTTTCCAATGCGGAATAAATTCATTGTCGGGATTGCCAGTCGCCGCAAATGCCGCCCACGACGCTTGAATAACTTTTACAAGTTTTTGATTCGGATTCGGTTCAAGGTACGGAACGTTGAAAGTATACGACAGGTCGAGCGCATGAAATGCTCCCAAATATTCCAGCGGCGGTGAAGGTTGCTGAGTGAACAAATAATAATAAACGTCGTCGAACGCCGATTGATATTCTGCCGCCAATTCTTGTCCGACTCGCCAATCAAGCTGCGTTACAAAGTCTCCGTAAGTGTCTTCGGTATCGGGACGATTTTTAAGCCATTTTTTATAAATTTCTTCGTTATTATATTTCGTTTCTCGTGAAAAAATCGGCGAAATATCTTGCGGGTCTTTGCGCATAAGTTCAAACAAATTTTCGTTAGCAAGCAGAAAAGCTCGCCATTCATCTGAAGTCGTACCAGTCAAAATTTTTATTCCGCGTGCCGCGCCGTCTTTTAACGCTTTGAAAGGATTTTTCGGCAAAAATTTCCCGTCGCATGTCGGATAAAAATCCGCAACGTTCATTTCACGAGTTGAAATAAATTCTGCGTAAAATTTTTGAAGTTCGACGGCAGATTTTTTCATAAGATCGCCAACTGTTTTTGCGCCGCAAAATTCCATAAAATTTTTCGCAACTTTAGTTGAATCTTCAGGCGTTCTATAAAAACCTACTGCACCTGACTGCGGAATTACTTTTTGGAACAAATTTTTTTCTTTTGGAGCGATTGTAAGGAAAAAAGTTGACATTGAGCCGGCACTTTCGCCAAAAACTGTAATATTTTCAGGATTTCCTCCAAATTCCGCAATATTTTCGTGAATCCATTTCAACGCCGCAATTTGATCTTTTATTCCCAAATATCCGCTGTCTTCAAAATTTTTATCAATTTCAGCAAAATTCATGAAACCGAAAACGTTCAAGCGATAGTTAATCGTTACAAAAATTATGTCGTTAGACAACATAAAATCAGTTTTTGTGTAAATCGGTTCATTTCCACTTCCGCAGACAAAACCTCCGCCGTAAATCCAAACCATTACAGGCAAATTATTTTTTTCGCTTTTTTTCCAAATATTAAGCGTCAAACAATCTTCACTTTGAATATTTTGGCTCTCAAGCATATCAGCCAGATTACCGAGTTTCATCGACGACTGCATAGGGTCGTTTCCAAATTTTTTTGCGTCAAAAGTTTTATCGGACGCTTTCAAAGGTTGAGGAGCTTGCCAACGCAAATTTCCAACGGGCGATTGCGCAAAAGGAATGCCCAACCAAGTTTTTACGCCTTTTTCGTCAACAAATCCGTTGAACGTTCCGTAACGTGTTTTTACTGTAGTAGTCATTAAATTTTCCTTTCAATTTAAATTTTTTTTTTAATTTTCGTAGACATAACGCAAAGCGTTCAAAGCTTCCGTGTTTAAATCTTTGTGGCAAACACAGCCTTTTGAGTTAAATTCCATAGTGTAGCGATTATTTGCAGAATATTTTTCCCAATGCGGAATAAATTCATTGTCGGGACTGCCAGTCGCCGCAAAATTTGTCCACGCCGCTTGCATTTGTTTTACAAGTTTTTGATTCGGAATAAACGAAATTTCCTCAAAAGTTTTACCAAATACGAATGGAACTTCCAACGAATGACACGCGCCTAATTCTTTCCGATTAGAAATTTCAGTGAAAAGATAATAATAAACGTCTTCAAATTTCGATTGATTTTCTGCATCCAATTCTTGACCAACGCGCCAATCCAACTGATTTATAAATTCCATATAATTTTCGTCAGTATCCGGGCGATTTTTCAGCCAATCTTTATAAACTTCCTTGCTTGTGCGTGAAGTGCGCGATTTATATCTGCTCATTATAAGCGAAATTTTATCGTGAGTTTCGTAGAAATTTTTGAAATAATTTTCATCATACAGCAACCAATAGCCCCATTCGTAGGAATTAATGCCGGTTAAAAATTTAATTCCACGTGCATCGCCGTTTTTCATCGCAGTGAAAGGATCACTCGGCAAAAATTTTCCGTCACAATACGGAATATAATCCGAATGAGCAGTTTTAATGCGCATATTGAAGAGTTTTATATAAATTTCTCTAAGTTCAGCGGAAGACTTTTTCATTAAATCGCTCATATTTTTTGCGCCGCTAAGGTTCATAAAATCTTCTAAAAGATTTTCAGCATGTTTTAAATCATGAACAAAGCGTGAAGGTCCCGACTGCGGAATTGCTTTTTGGAACAAACCTTTTGCGGCAGGCGTGACTGAAAGTAACATACATGAAATTGAGCCCGCACTTTCGCCAAAAATTGTAATATTTTCAGGATTTCCTCCAAATTCCGCAATATTTTCTTTTACCCACTTCAACGCCGCAATTTGGTCGTTTATGCCGAGATGACTGCTGTCCTCAAAATTTTTATCAATCGCGCCGAAATTCATAAATCCGAAAATGTTCAAACGATAGTTAAAACTGACAACAATTACATCATTCGACGACGCAAGATTAGCTCCGTTATAAAGCGGATCAAATGAGCCGCCGTGCATAAAACTTCCGCCGTGAATCCACACCATAACGGGCAAATTATTTTTTTCGCTTTTTTTCCAAATATTGAGCGTCAAACAATCTTCGCTCTGCTGATTTTGCGATGCTTTTTCAATCGCGTCGTCCTCTTGAATAGCAGATGCGCCAAATTTTTTTGCGTCGAAAGTTTTGTCGGACGGTTGCAAAGGTTGCGTAGCTTGCCAACGCAAATTTCCAACGGGCGGTTGTGCGTAAGGAATGCCCAACCAAGTTTTTACGCCTTTTTCGTCTACAAAGCCGTCGAACGTGCCGTAACGTGTTTTTACTGTAGTCATAATATCTACCCTTTCCATAATTTTTTTATGATTTTATAGCAAATCCATTACAGCGTATCATTTTTTATTTTTTCAATCAATGGGGGTTCCAATCTGTCACACTACTTGACAAAGCAATTTTTTTCGCTCTAAATAATTTAATCAATACAAAAATTATTTTATCGAATTTAATCAATACAAAAATTATAATACGATAAAATCAAAAATTTTGGGAAAAGTGGCGGTATACTTGAAAGTTTGACGTCCTAAAGCTAAAATTCCTAGCTTAAACTATGTTCACTTGCGCTTGACTAATTTTGAGTTTCAAAAAATCGCTCGCGTCAATAAAAAAATTTTAAAAGAACTCGGCATTAATTTCGATGACGATGACGACTAAAAATTATTTAAAAAATTTTTTTCTCGGCTATCGTCGAGATTTTTTTTCTTGCAGGAAAATAAATTTTTTAGTAGAAATGAATAAAAAATATTTGGAGGTGTAAAAATGGCTTCTATAAGAAATGAAACTTATCAGCTTATTGAAAAAATTCCTGATGATTATATTTATTGGCTGAATGAGTTGATTAAAAAATTTATTGCTGATAAAGAAATTGATAACGAAGATGAAAAATTGGCGCGTTGGCAAGCTGACCCTGATAAATATGAAAATGAAATTAACGAATTTATAACAGGTGGTATTAAGGCATCAAGGTACGAAAAAAAATGCGAATCTTAATTGATACTAATATTTTAATTTCAGGATTATTTTTTGGCGGTATTCCTAAAAAACTTTTATTTGAACTTGATGAAAATTTTAATATTTGCGTTAATGATGAAATAATTTCTGAATATAACGAACAAATTGACAAAAAAGTTTCTAAACCAAAATATAAATTAGATGTGGAATTAAAAGAAAAATTTTTTAACAATCTGCATAATTTTGAGATAAAATCTGATTTGAAAATTTGTAGAGATCCTGATGATGATAAATTTATAAATTGTGCGATAGATGCGAAGGCAATTTATATAGTCAGTGGAGATAATGATTTATTGACGATAAAAAATTTTGCAGGAATTGAAATAGTAACTGCGAGAGAATTTTATGATAAATATTTAAAATAAAAATTTTATTAGCCTTCGGGCTATTTTTTTTGCAAAATAAAAAAACTCCATATAGGAGTTAAAAAAATTTTTTGTTTTATACGATTATTGGTCTAAATCAAGTTCGGCGTACAATTTTTTGATTTCATCGTCTGTATAATGAATTTTTTCATATTTGTCAGAGAAAATAACTTTTATGCTCGCCAATCGTCCTGCAAGCCGCTTTTCCTTACGAAGTTCATGTCCTGTGATAAAAATATTTTCAAACATTCTATCAGCAAAAAACCAAAAAAGTACCGTAAATATTTCAGTTGGTATATCTTCAAAAAAATCTGTCAACCACAAAAGAAGTCCTGAAGAAATTGAGCCGACCAGCATAAATATTAAAAATTTAAATTCTCTCTCTTGTTCTTTTTCAACCTGTCCGAGTTTGTACATAGCCTGATCACGAATATTTTCTGCAATAATGTCTTTTTCATCTTCAGTTAAACAATCGCCAATAATATTTAAAACAATAGGATATTCATCAGGAATTGGTTCAGCGGAATCTCTAATGTACTCGACAAAATCCAAATTCAAACTTTCTTGATCTTTTGCGCTGTACGTACTGATTATATCGTTGTAATTTGAAATACAACAATGAATCGTCGCAATTCCGTTTTCGATATAATCACGTTCGATTCTTGAATCAATTCGACTTTTTTTCTGTTCAAACAATCTGATAAAATTGCGTTTTTTTCTCATTCTAGCTTTTTTCCTATTTTAAACAGAAATTTTAAGCTTTATAAACTTCTTCGCCGTCAATGATTGTTGCGATAATATTTGCTTTTCCAACTTTTTCAATGTCATCGTGAAGGAAATCGCAATCAAAAACTGTCATATTTGCAATTTTTCCAAATTCGATTGAACCTAAGCGATTTTCTTGCCGCCACTGACGAGCAACGTTAATTGTCATAGCCTTCAAAGATTGTTCGCGAGTGATTTTTTCAGTAATATAACGCGGCTCAGTGTTGAAAAGTTCTTTAGGATACATACGTTTTTCCGCCGTGTAAATACTAAGTTTAATGTCCATCATCGGCGAAACGGGATAATCAGAATGGAAAACAACATTTGCGCCTGCGTCGTAGAAAGATTTTATCGGGTAAGCTTTATCTGCTAATTCTTTGCCGACGTAAGCAGCTTCCTTTTCATAAACATTTTCTTCTTTAGGAGACCAAAGTGGAGCGACTGCAGGAACAGTTCCTGTTTTGCCCATACGTTTAATATCTTCGTCCGTAACAAATTGCAAATGCGCCATAATGTTGCGCTGATCCATATCGCCGGTGATTTTTTCTGCGTCCTCAATGCAATTCAACATAAAATGAGTTGCGCCGTTACCGATTGAGTGAGCGTGAACTGAAAGCCCTTCAACATCTGCAGACGTAATAAGTTCAACAAGTTTGTCGTGGTCGTTGAAAATTTCTGAACCGTGATAACCCGGCTGATCTGCATAATCTTCAAGTTGCCAACCTGTGTGCGCTTCAATAACTCCGTCAAGGAAAATTTTTACGCCGATAATTTTAAAATATTCGTTGCTATATTTTGCGCGTTTTTCTGCAACGGTTGCAATTTCAGCCTTCGGAGATTCGGGATTTTTTGGTAACAGCAAGTAGCCGTAAGTTCGCAGTTTAAGTTTGCCTTCCTTTTCAAGTTCATAATAAGCTTTTAAAGTCAACGGCGAATTAAGTTCAACTCCTGCATCAGCGACTGCTGTATATCCGTTTTTAATCGCAATATCTTGCCATGCAAGCAAAAAGTTTTTCGCGTCCTCAAATGTATTTGGAAGTTTCGGCAGAATTTCCATTACAGGCAATTCACAAACATAACCGTCAGGCTCGCCATTTTTATCAACGTGAACCATATCAGTTCCATATTTTTTTGCGTACGCTTTGTCAACGCCGAAAAATTCCATAGCTTTTGTGTTAAGCAGAATTGAATGTCCGCCGCCTGTTTGCATAAGCAAAGGCTTTTCCGCGCAGATTTCGTCCAAATACGTTTTTGTAATGTATTCGTCAGTTTCAGTCCAACCTGCCGCCATATAAACTTCACTATGAGGATTTTTAGCGATAAATTCTTTGATAACTTCGCGGTATTTTTCGTAGTCAGTCGGGACAATATCTTTGAGGTCAGCCTGTCCAACTGCGCGGACACCTGCCAAATACCCGTGACAATGTGCTTCAAGAAAACCGGGATAAATAAAATTTTCGCCGTAATCCAAAATTTTTGCGTCGTCACCGGCAATTTTTTTAGCGTTGTCCGCATCGCCGATATATGCAAAAATTCCGTCCTTAACCAACGCCGCTTTTGCAAACGGTTTTTTCTCGTCCATTGTTATAAAATTTCCGAGAATTATTGTTTTTTTCATAAAACAACTTCCTTTCTTTATTTTAATTTAAATTGAAAAAAGTTTTTTTCCTTCGTAAAAATTATTTTGAAATGTAAACCCATTCGCCGTCAATCATTGTGCGCAAAACTTTTGCGTCGGAAATTTTTTCAGATTCACAAGCTGTAATATCTTCGTCAAGTACAACAATATCAGCTTTTTTGCCAACTGTAATACTTCCGAGCGTATCTTCGCATTTAAATTGATACGCGCCGTTAAAAGTTGCGGCTTTTATCATTTGTTCAACAGTGACACGTTCAGAAGGATTTAACACAGTTTCAGGTTGATTGGGAATTTGACGAATTACGGCTGTTTGTATTCCTGTCGTAGGTCTGATGTCTATCGTTACAGGATAATCTGTCGCTTGCGTTACGATAATTTTTTTATCAAAAAAACTTTTCAGCGGATACTGTTTTTCTGCGCGATTTTTTCCCAAAAACGGTACAGATAATTTTTCATGATAATCCGGAATTTTTACAAACCAATATGGATTAGCTACCGCTACAACTCCTAATTTTGCCATTCTGTAAATATCACTTGGCAAAACAATTTGCAAGTGAGTTAATGCCGCGCGATTAGACTGATTAGTTTTTGCTTTTTCCATTGCATTTAACGCAACATTTATTGCGCCGTCTCCGATTGTGTGAATATGAATTGTAATTCCGATTTCATTTGCTTTTTTTATCGTTTCAGTCAAAGTTTCCAAATCAAAACGTAACAATCCATAATCATTTTTGCTGTCGCTGTACGGTTCGAGAAGATACGCTGTTCTGCTCTCAATAACTCCGTCAAGCAAAATTTTTATATTATCAACAGAAAATTTTTTTCCATTATATTTTTTCTGAAGTTCAATCGCGTGTTCAACATCTTTTACAGGATTTTTATCAACAAAAACTTGATAGCCGCCGTGCACGCGAAGTTTTAATTTTCCTTCAACATCAAGCTGATGATAAGCCTCCATTACATTTTCCCAACCGTAATCATAATTTACCATTGGATCAAAAGTCGCAGTCACGCCGTTTGAAAGAAAAACTTCTTGATACGCCAAAAGTGCCTTCTTGTACTCGTCAACCGTAAAATGGTACAACAAATCATTAAAATAAATGCTCGTTCCTTCGCGGAAACAACCTGTAGGATTTCCTTCAGAATCTCGAACAATTACTCCGTCTTCAATGTCCGTAGTATTTTTTGTGATATTTTTTAATTTCATCGCGGCAGAATTTAACCAAAAAGAATGATGACCGCAGTCAATCATTGCAATAGGTTTGTCCGTTAAATCGTCAATCATCGCCGCTGTAGGTCCGTTTACTCCAAAAGTTGCATCATTCCAGCCAATTCCTTGAATTTTTTCCATTTCAGGATTTTCCGCAATAAATTTTTTCAACTTTTCGCGAATTTCTTCAAGATTTTTGCAGTCGTTTAAAGGACACATCAGCAACATTTTTGAGCCGCCGAGATTTCCATGCGCGTGCGCGTCAACAAATCCTGGCAAAATCATTCCGCCGTTAAAATTTTCTTCCTTCGTGCCTTCTCCGATAAAATTTTTTACTCCGTCAACTTCGCCGACATAAGTAAAAATTCCGTCGGTAATTGCAACTGCTTGAGCTTTAGGATTTTTTTCATCAACGGTGTAAAAATTTCCATAGATAACTTTATCTGCAAACTTTTTCATCTGCATTCCTCCCAAAAATAAATTGCTTGTATTATCTCATTTTTATTTTTTCAATCAATGGGGGTTCCAATCTGTCACACTACTTGACAAACAAATTATTTTCGTTTATGTTTTTTTGTTAAACTACAGAAAAAACAGAAATGAGAAAAAAAATGCAGATATTATTTGCCGAAAACTTGAAAAAATTTCGTATTGCCAAAGGACTTTCGCAAAAAGAATTGGCAGAAAAAATTTTTGTAACGCGTTCAACTGTTGCACGCTGGGAAAGTGGCAATCGTTTGCCTGATGCAATGATGATTTCAAGATTATCGAAATGTCTCGACACTGACGTTAATACGCTGATTTATGCAGCATTGGAAAGCGATGAATCACCGAATATCATAATGGTTGACGACAGAAAAATTTTTTTATCGGGAGCATTGCCAATTTTGGAAGAAGTTATGCCCAACGCAATAATTACAGGATTTATCAGACCTTCTGAAGCAATCGAATATGCGAAAACAAATTTAATTGCTTTGGCTTTTTTGGATATAGAAATGGGAAAAACAAATGGATTTGAACTTTGCCAAAAATTACTTACAATTAATCCGAGAACAAATGTTGTATATTTGACTGCGTATATTGAATATGCTTTTGACGCGTGGAGTACAGGAGCGAGCGGTTTTACACTTAAACCGATTACGGTGGAAGGCGTTCGAGAGCAATTAAAAAATCTTCGATATCCTTTTAATTTTGGAGGTGTTCAGGATTAGTTTAGAAAATTTTTATTTTTTTGTATGCGGCGCAGTAATTGTCTTATCAATTTTGGTACTTTGTGTGTCATCTCTCGTGCCCGAAATGAATCAATGGAACAAAAAATTTTTCGTAACACTTTTTGCAATTTTTATGTTGTATATGATTTCAGTTTTTATTGATTTAATTGTTTACAACGAGCCGAGTTTATTTTTTTACGAAAAAATCGCCGCATTTTTTGAATATTTTTTGCTTTCAATACCGATTCCGATGTTTACGGCGTATTTATTAAAAATTTGCGGAGAAAATTTGAAAAAAAATTTAATTTTACGCACGGCAATAAGTTTGTGGGGAATATATTTTATTTTTTTGATAACTGCACAATTCACAGAAATTTTTTATTACGTCACGCCGGAAAATAAATTTATATTGGGTTCATTACATTCGCTAATGGTTGCTCCAATGTTCGCGGTAATGTTTTTAAATTTGGCAGGAGTGATTAAAAGGCGAAAAAAATTACAAAAAAAATACTATCTGGCATTTTTAATTCATTTGATACCGTTGCAGATAGCATTATTTATAAATTGTTTTATTTTTGAAAATGAATTATTAGTAGTTTTAACCGCGAGCATTTCAATAATTTCACTTTTCGCAATAATTTTGTACGAGCAAATAGAAAATTATTTTTTGCAACAGAGAAAAATTGCGCAACAACGCGCAAATATTATGGTTTTGCAAATGCGACCGCACTTTATTTATAACGCGATGATGAGCATATATTATCTTTGCGCACAAAATCCTGAAAAAGCTCAACAAGTTACGTTAGATTTTACAACATATTTGCGAAAAAATTTTACAGCGATAGCGAGTGAAAATACAATTCCATTTTCAGATGAATTGGAACATACGCGAGCATATTTAGCAGTAGAGCAGGTACAGTTTGAGGACAATCTTTTTGTAGAATATGACACGCCGCATAAAAATTTTCGCTTGCCGCCATTAACACTTCAACCTATTGTAGAAAATGCGGTAAAGCATGGAATGGATCCTGAAAATGCGCCATTGCGAATTAAAATAAAAACCCGTGAAACAAATTCCGGCAATGAAATTATCGTAGAGGATAATGGTTCGGGATTTTCATCTGATGATTACGATTACAAACCGCATACCGCATTGGCGAATATACGACAACGTTTAGAAATAATGTGCGGCGGAAAAATTATTATAAATCCTCGTAAAGGAGGCGGAACAGTAGTAACCGTGATAATCCCTTGATAATATTGACAAACTCCCCACGCCTAAAGACGGGGGATTCTGCTATCAATAACCTATGCTTCCAATGAAAGCGAAGTCTGACAAGGTCTCCTGCACAGGTCGTTGCCCCAACCTGTGTTCTTATGAACTTTTCTTTTTTAGGTC
>JAFZIV010000005.1 GCA_017554235.1 Selenomonadaceae bacterium | reverse complement strand
CGGGCATAAATGTCTTTAAGACCCCCGCCCGCTAGGGTAGTAATCCTTCGCCAATGTTATCTTGCGGTTTGTATGCTTACAGCACCGTTCCTCTAGCTCAGAACTGTTTAACCATAAGCCGTAGAGCTACAGATTAGGATTAACGTCCGTAGGTACCTATATATTCGCAAGTAACGTAGGTGTGAGGGAATAGGGATTAGGGAACAGGGAATAAAAATCTTCCCTCGTCCCTTTTCCCTCTTCCCTAAACAAAGGCTAATCATAGAAAACCAACGATTTCAAATTTTGGTTTTACCCTAGTTTGGCTAGCTATGATGTTTTAACCATAATCGGCGATGAATCGCCGTCGACAGGTACTCACAAGTCCTGTCCCTGCTCCCGCCTCTATAGGCGGTGAGTTATTGACATCTTAAATGTTTGACAAAAAAGGATTTTACCATAGCCGCGCAGAAATATCAATGCGAAATTTTAAAATTTAACTTAAGGAGAAAATTTTTTATGTCAATGGGTACATTCCGTTGCAGTTTATGCGGACGTCGCGTAAAGGTTCAAAATCAAATTGATATGCCGATTTTTGATCCGAATACAGGTTTTGCCGTCTGCAAAAATTGCATTAAGGAATTGAATAATTATATTGAAGAGGACGAAAGAAAAAATCGTAAAGTCGCAAAAAATTCTTTCGCGGGTAATCTTGGCGAACTTCTTGAAAAAAATAAACCGCACGTCATTAAGGAATATCTTGACGAATTTATAATTGAGCAGGAACGCGCCAAAAAAATTCTGTCAGTGGCGGCATACAATCACTACAAGCGCATGAAACACGATTTGGAAAATAACGGCGGTAATGATGAAATTGACAAGTCCAACGTAATAATTTTGGGACCGACGGGTTGCGGTAAAACTGCTCTGCTTAGTCACTTGTCGAAACTTCTTGATATACCTTTTGCCGTAACAGATGCGTCGAGTTTGACGGAAGCTGGCTTTGTAGGTGCGGACGTTGAAGTTGCCGTAAGAAATCTTTACTACGCCGCAGGACAGGATATTGAAAAGACTGAACACGGCATAATTTATCTTGACGAGTTCGATAAAATTGCGCGTAAGTCCGGCGAAAATAATTCTATTACTGCAGATCCCGGTCATGAAGGTGTTCAGCAGGGACTTTTGAAAATGTTGGAAGGCAGCGTCGTAGAATTTACTGCGCGGGGACAACGTAAACACCCTGAAGCCCCTACTATTAAAGTTGACACGAAAAATATTTTATTCATAGTCGGCGGCGCGTTTGTAGGTATTGACAAGCTTGTTGCAAAGCGTATTCGTAAAGGCGAGGCAAGCTTAGGTTTTGGCGTCGACGTTCCCGCTAAAGAAGATGCAGACGAAAAATTTAACGAGCTGATTCATCAAGTACGCCCCGAAGATTTAATGAAGTACGGAATAATTCCTGAAATTATCGGACGCCTTCCCGTTATCTGTACGCTTGAAAAATTAGACGAGCATTCCTTGTATAGAATTTTGACAGAGCCGCGCAATGCTCCCGTTAAGCAGTATGAAAAACTTTTGGCAATGGACAATGTAAAATTGGAGTTTGAAGAAAATGCTTTACTTGCCGTTGCTAAAAAGGCGATTGAACGTAAGACAGGAGCGCGTTCACTCAAAGGCATTATTGAAGACGTAATGCTTGATGTTATGTATGAAATTCCTAAGTCCGGCGAACCGCGAAAAGTTATTGTAACGGAAGAGTGCGTAACTGAAGGCGCAACTCCTAAAATTATTCCGCTTGATAGCGACGATAAAATTTCGCTTGAGAAGACAGCGGGCTAACTTTTTAAATTTTCCGCGCAGATTTTTTAATCATCAGCAAAAAAATTCACCGTCGAAATTCGGCGGCGTTTTTAATTTGATAAGTAAACGATTATTTTTTTAGCTGTTCAATCTGCGCGGCTAATGCTTGAATTTTTATTTTTTCTTGCCAAATTTCTTCAACTAGGAAAGTTTGAATTTTTTCATTCTCAACACTGTGCGGAGGAACGGCTACATCATTGTCTAAATCATCAAAGATTTTTTGCCATGCTCCCGCAATGTCGTAATCGATAAATGGTTGTATGCTTTCCCGCGCTTCTGCAGACAATTTGCAACGAAATTCTGTATTTGTCAAAATTTTTATGATAGTCCGCGCCGCAGCTTTAAAATCGCCCTGCGGCACTGCAATATAACCTTTACCGTCGCGCAAAAGTTCCGTATCTGGCAATTCGTACAATACTAGCGGCAACTCATAAAATTTACTTTCGGCAATAGCTAATCCCCAACCTTCGGCTGTCGAAGTACTTAGCATAACGTCTGCGTTTTCATAAAATTGTCCCATATTTTTTTGATTTCCTAAAAATTCCACGTTATCTTCAAGACGATTTTCTACTATGAAATTTTTCATTTGCCTAAAGATTTTGGTATCGTATATTTCGCCCAAAATTTTCAGCTTAACGTCAGGAATTTCTTTTCGGACTTCTTTTATAATCGGCAAAACAGCATACGGATTTTTCCACTCGACAATTACTCCGACAAATATAATAGTATTAGTTTTTTTCTTAGGATTACGTCCATTGAAAATTTCTTTTTGATCCAATGAAAATGGATTAGGAATATAATATGAACGAACACCAAAATTTTCCCAATATTTTTGGCAAGTCCTTGAAAGTGTTGCTAAAAAATCTACATTCTTGAATACAATTGGTGCATTTGGAAAAATAAATGCGTGTTTTGTAATGCATCCATGAATTTGAAATGCTATCTTTACTCCACAAAGTTTAAAAAATAAAATATGTAACTCCGGGATTAATTCATCCCAATGTTTGTGACTTATGAATAAATCAATCTCGTAATCTTTAACGTACTTTTCAAACTCCGTTAACTGTTCAAAAATTTTCCCTCGCGATTTTAGTACTACACGTTTATAAAGTTCAGACGGAGCAGGAAGCGAATATTCTAAATCAGGGTTGTATTCTTCTGTGAAAAGAATCACGCGGTAACCAAGTTGCATATAAATGGGAATAATTTTTGATATAAATCTACTTATTCCACCGGCTTGCATTTGAAAGTACTCAAGTGCAATCGTATGAATTTTGTTTTGTTTTTTTGGAAAAATATGTCGATGTTCGTAGAAGAAGTTTAAAACTAATTTGGATTTTCTTGGAGTATTCGCGAAGAATAAAACCGCGAAGGCAATTTGCGCGGGCGTGAAAGCTTGTTGAATCTTGATGAAAAAAAGTTCTGGCGTAGTGGAATTTATTAATAACTCCAAAAGTCTACAAAATAACGAATTGGATATAATGTTCTTGGCATTCTGCGCAATAAGGTCGCTTTCAAAAATTTTTTGGTAAGCGATTTTTACTGCTGAAATGATTTGTTCCATTTCAATCGAAGTCAATGCGCTTGAATTTTTTGTAAGGTCAACGGAAGTGTTTGTGTTAATCAAGTCTACAAAGTCACGATTCAAGATTTCTCTAATTTCCTGAACAGTGAATGTTTTAGTTATCGGAACATTGTCGAATATTTCTTTAAGCATAAATTCTCCACAAAAATTTAACACCGTCGAAATTCGGCGGCGTTTTTAATTTGACATAAAAATATATTCTGTTAAAATTTGCGCTAAAGTTATTTGACGGGAACGCAATGTTTATTGTTAATGTCAGCAACTTTTTGAACGCGGCGACGATATTTTTCAGCAGTCAACGGTTCAGTCTTCATCCACGTTTTGACAATTTCCATAGCGATAGCTCCGCCAATGATTTTTCCGCCAATACACAAAACGTTGGAATCGGTATGTTCGCGTGAGAGTTGAGCGCAGAACGGGTCTTGACAAACAGCGGCATAAATTCCATAAATTTTGTTGGCAATCAACGCACTGCCGTAACCTACGCCGTCAACAAAAATTCCGCGATCGCATTCGCCTTTAGCAACCGCCAACGCCGCAGGATATACAAAATCTGAAAGGTCGCAACCTTCCTCATCGTAAGTTCCGAAATCTTTTACTTCGTGACCTTGACTTTCAAGATACTTTTTAATCTCGTATTTAAGTTGCGTACCGGCGTGATCATTTGCCATTGCAATTTTCATAAAAACAACTCCTTTCAACTGTTGACAGATTCATAAATTTATTTTTTAATACTTCTATGCTAAAAAAATTTTTCCTTTAAAGAATTGGAGGTTTAAGGATGAAAAAATTTTTTAAATTAGTGTTTACGATTCTGTTTGTAATCGTGGCTATCGGCTGTAAAAACACGGAGGCTGTAAACTCCAACGAATTTCAGCTTGAGGACGCCGGAGCGAAGGATATTCCAAAAATCATTCTGCGCGAAAATCCCAACGACATTACGATTTTTGGTGAACCCGTAGCGACGCAGGAGCAAATGGTAAAATTTATACTTCTGCGCAATCCTAATCCAAAAATTAATTGCAGTGTTGAAGACCTTGTGCGTTATTACTACGAGGAAGGCGCGGTTGAAGGTATTCGTCCTGATATTGCACTTTGTCAAGCGATTAAGGAAACGGGAACTTGGAATTACGGCGGCGACGTTACGCCGGATCAAAATAATTATTGCGGACTCGGTACAACCGGCGGCGGCGTAAAAGGTGGTTATTTTGCAACGCCGCAAATTGGTGCTCGTGCTCATATCCAACACCTTTTAGTTTACACTTCAACTCGTCCCACTAAACTTGAAAATGTTGACCCGCGTTATGATCACATTGTAAACAATCGCCGCGACGTTTACGGAAATATTCACACATGGACGGGCTTAAATGGCGTATGGGCATCGCCGGGACATAATTACGGACAAGATATTTTAGCTTTGTGGCAACAGGCTCAAGCAATGTATTCAAGCGGCGCAACTGTACAAATTAATCGTGAAGGTGATACGCCGGAAGAAAGAGCGGCAAATTTAGTTCGTAGCGGTCTGATTTATTACGGTAACAAAGATTTTGTGAAGGCTGAAGAAGAATTTCAAGCTGCCGTTGACATTCTCCCCTATAATGCTGACGCACTTTGGGATTTAGCTTTAGCGCAAGAGAAAAACGGTAAACTTGACGCGGCGATTGCTACCTATGACAGACTTTTACAATTCAAAGAAGGTTTTGAGACGGGTTATTATAATCGCGGCAGATTGAAACTTATGAAAAACGATTTTGATGGAGCGATTAAAGATTTTAAGCGTACACTGCAGATTGAAAACCGTTTCGCCGACGCGCAGAACGAAATTGCCGTTGCCCATTTCAAAATGGGATTGTATGATGAAGCGTTGAAGGATTTGGAAATTGCCACTAAAATTAATACGACTAATAACATTGTAAATTCCAACTACGCTAAACTTAAAGCTTATCTTGGAAAATAACTGACAAAAATTTTCATCAGCGTAAACGGGAGGTGAAATTGTGAAATTTGTATCGTGGAATGTAAACGGATTGCGTGCCTGTCTTAAAAAAAATTTCGTCGAGACTTTCAAAAATTTTGACGCGGATATTTTTGCGATACAGGAAACTAAAATGCACGAGGGACAAGCCATCATAGATTTTGACGGCTATTCGCAATATTGGAACAGCGCGCAGAAAAAAGGTTATTCCGGCACGGCAATTTTTACGCGTATTCAACCGCGCTCCGTCAACTATGGTATAGGCATTGAGGAACATGATAACGAAGGACGCGTCATCACGCTGGGATTTTCGGATTTTTATTTCGTCAACGTTTATGTCCCCAATTCCCGTAAGCTTGAACGTCTTGATTACCGTATGCAATGGGAAAATGATTTCCGCGAATATCTGAAAAATTTGGATTTAGTCAAGCCCGTTATACTTTGCGGCGACTTAAACGTTGCGCATAAGGAAATTGATTTGAAAAATCCAGACACGAATCACCGTAACGCAGGTTTTACTGATGAGGAACGCGGAAAATTTGAGGAACTCTTAAATGCGGGATTTACTGACACTTTCAGATATTTGTATCCTGATAAAGCGGACGCGTATACTTGGTGGTCTTACTTTTCAAATTCGCGTGCAAGAAATATCGGCTGGCGTATAGATTATTTTTTGGTATCAAATCGCGTTGCCGAAAAAATTTCCGTTGCTACCATTGAGCCGCAAATTTTGGGGAGCGATCATTGTCCCGTAACGTTAGAAATTTTCTAAAAAAAATAAGCGTCGATATGGCTTGAAATTTACCTATCGACGCTTTTAAATTGTCTAAAATTTATCGAAGAGATTTAATAATTGTAACGGCGGCGATAAATCAGCAACATTATGACGGAAAGAATAACAGACATAATCTCCGCGCCGACCATTGAAAACCATACGCCGTCAAGTCCCCATATAATCGGGAAGATTAAAACCGCGCCAACTTCAAACACTAACGTCCGCAGTCCTGAAATTAACGCGGAAATAAATCCGTTGTTAAGTGCCGTAAAAAATGACGAGATAAACATTGTAAAACCTTCAATTAAAAACGCAAATGAACAAATTCTAAATGCGTGTACTGTCATTTCCAATAATTTTGCGTCTGATTCAACAAAAATTTTTGCAATCGGACGCGCTAAACTTTCTGCGCTGATAAACATTATAACGGCAAATGCTCCAATCAGAAACAGACTTTTTTTAAACACGTTTTTCAATTCTGAATAATTTTTCGCACCATAATTAAAGCTGATTATAGGCGACACGCCCATAGAATATCCTATAAAAATTGCTTCAAAAATGAAGGCGGCATATATCAAAATTCCGAAGGCGGCAACTCCGTCCGAGCCTGCATATTTTAAAAGTTGCCAGTTGTAAAGCATTCCGATGATTGACATTGAAATACTTGAAAGTAATTCTGATATACCGTTCGAGCAAGTTTGAATTAATGCTCTGCCGTCAAATTTTGTTTTCGTCAAGCGAAGTAAACTTGAATTTTCACGACTGAAATATATCAGCGGCAAAATTCCGCCAATGGCTTCACTTACTGCCGTTGCAATCGCCGCACCTTCAATTCCCCAGCCAAAAGTTATTATGAAGAGTGCGTCCAAAAAAATATTCGTTAAACCCGTTGCAACAGTCACGTAAAAGCCAAGCTTAGGTTTTTCTGCCGTCGACGCTAAACATTGAAACTCACACTGCAAAATACTCATTGGCAACGCTAAAAGTGCAATTTGCCCGTAAGTTATGCTTTGTTCAAGAAATTCTCCCGTCGCGCCTAAAATTTTTGCAACCTCACCAATATAAATTATTCCAAAAATCGCAAATAAAATTCCTAAAAAAAATGACAAGTAAACGAGCATCGAAAAAATTTGATTTGCCTTGACGCGATTGCCTTCGCCGATTGTCTTTGCGATTAACGCGCCGCCGCCCGTGCCGAATAAAAATCCTATGAAGTTCATCAGCATTAAAGCCGGCATTACAAAATTTATCGCGGCAAAAGGTATTGTCCCCACGAAGTTTGAAACGAAAAAGCCGTCGACTACGCTGTATATCGACATAAAGATGAGCATTCCGATTGACGGCGCAGTAAAGCGAAGTAATCTTTTATAGTCAAAGTGATCCGAAAGTTTTATCAAAAAATTCTACTCCCAATTCTGATATTTGTGGCATTGTAACATATAAAAAATATAATTCAAGTTTAGATATTTTCTACGTAGAAAAATTTAATCGCTTATGCTAAAATATCGATACTATTTTTTGAGAAAGGAGCGTCATAATTATGGCAAACGCAAATGCAAATTTGATGTCTATAGCCAACAGGTCTACGGCAACAAATTCAACATCACGTACACAAAATTCTTTACGCACAACTCGTGCACCTTCCGACGCTAAAAATTCAAGACAGAGTTTAAGAAATTCTTCTTCGCGGAGTCAAAAAAATAATTTCGGCTCGGCACTCGATAAGGCTAACGCACAGGTTACTCAACCTTCGCAACAATCTGATGAAATGCAAGCCGTCGCTGAAAGTGTTGAATCAGAATCCGTAGACTCATTGCCTAAGGCATCCTCTCACGGAAAGAATAATCAAAAGCAGGACGCGCCTAAACAGCAAAATTCACAACAAAATGAAAATGCTCAACCAGTCGCTGAAGATGTTGTCGAAAAGATTAATTCAACTTCAACGTTACACACTCAAGCTTTAATTGCTGATGACAAGTCGCAAGATATTTTACAAAATGTAGAAGTCGAAATAGTTTCTTCGCCGCAGGATGTTCCGAAATTTTCTAAGGAAGTTACGCTTAATCCTGTCAATAATATTCAGCAAGAAGTTACGGAAAATTCTACGCCGACAATTTCTAATAATCTGCGCGGAGAAAATATTGATAACGTTGAAGATATTGAAGATAAAACTCCCGTGTTGGCAACTTCTGCTGATATGGCATTTTATTTTGCGTCGAATACGGAAAGTCTTTTGGCGGTTAAGGATACGCCTGTTGCGGTTGAGACAAATAATTTAATGTCGATTATGCCGCAAGCACGTGATAATAAGGCGCAGGCAATGTTAGACTTTTTGAGCGGTAAGACGTGGCAAAGTCCGACAGCGGAAAATGATTCGGCACAAAATTTAAATCTGCAAAATCTTTCGCCGCAATCAAATCAAACGTTACAAAGCCAACCTGTTACAATTCAGCCGCAATTTAATCCGCGTCCTTTAAATATTCCTTCAACGCCGCTTGAAAATCAAAATTCGTTGCAACCTCAATCTGATTTTCAGCCTACACTGAATCAGAATCCTTTGCAACCTCAATCTGATTTTCAGCCTACACTGAATCAGAATCCCTTGCAACCTCAAACTGATTTTCAACCGACTTTAAATCAGAATCCTTTGCAATCTCAAATTGATTTTCAACCTACACTGAATCAGAATCCTTTGCAACCTCAAACTGATTTTCAACCTACACTGAATCAAAATCCTTTGCAAACTCAAGCAGATTTTCAACCTACACTGAATCAGAATCCTTTGCAATCTCCAACTGATTTGCAACCGATGATGAATCAGAATCCCTTGCAACCTCAAACTGATTTTCAACCGATGATGAATCAAAATCCTTTGCAACCTCAAACTGATTTTCAACCGATGATGAATCAAAATCCTTTGCAACCTCAAACTGATTTTCAACCGATGATGAATCAGAATCCCTTGCAACCTCAAACTGATTTTCAACCGACTTTAAATCAAAATCCGTTGCAACCTCAATCTGATTTTCAACCGACTTTAAATCAGAATCACTTGCAACCTCAAACTGATTTTCAACCTACACTGAATCAAAATCCTTTGCAACCTCAATCTGATTTTCAACCGACTTTGCAAGCACAGCCGCAGGTTCAGCAACAGCAATTCGGTGCGCAAATTAATCCGCAGATAAATTCTTTGCAACCACAGATTGATTCTAAAAATGTTAATCAGCAGGCAATGAGCGATTTGCTTGGAGTTAATGTGCAAGTTGAAAATAATCTTTCAGAATCAATGCCCGTAATGCCAACGCAAGATTTTTCGCAACAATTTGAACAGAATCAGCCGCAAAATAATTTTCAACAGAATTTTACGCCGGTGACTTCTGAAATTGCATCGGAAATTAATACTCAACCTGAAGGTGCAGAAAATTTTGCGGGCAATGTGGTGGCGGCGATAAATCATCCGCAGAATAATCAACCTACCGCGCAGGTACAAACTCCTGATATTCCACAAGTTCCGCGTGAAGATTTTAACGTTCCCGCGCAGATTGTCGAGCAAGCGCGTATGATTCGTTCAGCGACGAATACAGAAATGGTTATCAATCTTAAGCCGGAACATCTCGGCGAATTGACTTTGAAAGTTTCAGTCGGGACAAGCGGAGCAATTACGGCAAGTTTTTATAGCGATAACGCGCAGGTTCGCGCAATCATTGAAAATTCTCTCGTCCAACTTAAGCAGGAACTTAACGATCAAGGCATTAAGGTTGACGACGTGGAAGTTTACGCAGGGCTTAGTGAAGACGGTTTATTGAACGGTCAAGGACAACAAGCTTGGCAACAGAATCAACAGCAACGTAATCATCGTGGCACGATTGATTTAGGAGCAGTCGAAGAAGAACTTGACTCATTGACGCCCGTTAATGAAAATCTTTCGACGGACGGCGTTGACTACAAAGTTTAAAATTTGGAGGGATATTTTATGGCGAATGTACTCAACACGATAAATGTTGACGGTAAAACCTACGATGCGGCGGCTTATGCGGCGTCGAAGACAGATGAAAAAAAATCCAATGACTTGGATAAAAATGCGTTTTTGAAACTTCTCATTACGCAACTTGAAAATCAAGACCCGCTTGATCCGCAAGATAACAGCGAATTTGTAGCGCAAATGGCGCAGTTCTCTTCGTTGGAGCAAATGACGAATATGAACGATGCGCTTGGCAAAATTAACACGCTTGTTTCAAATATGGATACTTCAGTTTTGGTTGGTCAACTTAGCAGTATGATCGGCAAGGGCATTGATTGGGAAGAGCAAGTACAAACCACTGACGACAAGGGCGAACTTACCCTTATTCCTGAAACAAAAAGCGGAATTATTACCGGCGTCACTGTTGCTGACGGAAATACAAGAGTTGTCGTTATGGACGAGGACGGTCAAAAACATACCGTCGAAATTGGTAATATTTCTAATGTTTACTCGATAATTGAAGAAGTTGCCGAAAATGATGGCACTAACCCGCTTGATGCACTTGCAGCGGAAATGATTACTGCTGAAGCTTAAAAATTTTTCTCGTTGAGATAAAAACTTTCCAAAAAAAATTCCCCTTCTAATTTGGAGGGGATTTTTAGTTTATATGTTACGTCACTGCTTAATGAAAAATTTTTCCGCAATTTCATCAGGGATAGTGTAATCGCCCAGATTGTCGACGTACTTTGAGCCTATACCATGAAAGTCACTGCCGCCGCCGACCATAAGATTAAATTTTTTTGCGATACCCAAATATTTTTGAATGTCAATCGGCTTGTGCGTAGGGTAATAAACTTCGAGCGCGTCAACTTTTCTACAAAGTTCCTCAACAAGTGAATCGCTACCCACAATTCCCGGATGAGCCAGCATTGCCTTTCCGCCGGCTTGTCTGATAACGTCAACAACTTCATCGACTTCAGGAAAATAGCGCGGCGCGTAAGCAGGTTTACCTTTGCCTAACATTTTTTCAAACACTTCACGTAAGTTTTTAAACATACCTTTTTTCACTAAAGCTCTTGCTATGTGCGCTCTGCCTATTGACCTGCTACTTCCTGTCACCTGCAAAACGTCAGCTTCTTTGATGTTATACTTTTTATTTTGCAGATTTTTAATTATCTCGGTAAATCTTATCCAACGCGCCTCTATAATCTCATTAATCATATCGGACAACGCACCATTATAAATATCAATATTGTAGCCTACTATGTGAACATCGTAATCCGGATTCAATGCGCTGAACTCAACACCGAAAATAATTTTTAATTTTTTTTCGGGATAAATCCCATTTTCGTAAATGTATTTGACACCGTCAACCGTGTCATGATCAGTGATGGCAAGGTACTTCAATCCAATATTTTTTGCCTTGTCTAAGAGTTCTTCAGGCGTTAGACTGCCGTCAGAAAAATTCGTATGTGTGTGTAAATCGCTTGCCATAAAACTTACCTCGCTACAAAGCAGATAACCTACTTTCTAAATTAGCGCGGCTCGACAATAAGTTTAATTGCAGTACGTTCGCTACCGTCAATTTCAATATCAGTAAACGCGGGAATGCAAATGAGATCAACACCATGCGGCGCAACAAATCCGCGTGCAATGGCAACCGCTTTAACTGCCTGATTCAAGGCACCTGCTCCGATTGCCTGCATTTCTGCTATACCGCTTTCGCGAATAACTCCGGCAAGCGCACCTGCTACCGAATTTGGATTGGACTTAGCCGATACTTTCAGTATTTCCATAATTATTTTACCTGCTACTTAAAACATAGTCACTTTTAGACAAATATCACCCGTGTCTATGTCAAGATGAGTCAAGCAGACTTTACCATTTTTAGTTCTCGTCTGTTAATTCATCTAGTAGCCTTCTCCTTTCGTAATATTTGTCGAGTACAAAGCCCTCCGGCTTTTAAATTTTATAAGCATTAAACAAAATGCTGAATCTATTCACAGAGTAGACCCTTTATACAATTTAAGGAAATCTGGCTTGAAATGAATTTATTTGTTAAACCAATTATTGTCTTCCTTTGGTATTAATTCTTCAAATATATAAAAAATCCTTCACTTTATCGTTGAATTTTTAAACTCGACATAACATAACTGTCAACTTATTTTTCCAAAATGTTGACGCGCTCAATTTTTATTGCGTGATTTGTAGCATTGTCAATTTCAATTATAACCGCGCAGTAAATGTAAGGAGGCTCTTCCTCAACTTCAAATTTGGTGGGACGACAAGTCAAAAATTTTTCGATGACTTGTTCAGTTTTCATACCTATAATTGAGTTAAGCGGTCCGACCATACCTAAATCAGTTATAAAAGACGTTCCATTGGGCAAAATTCTTTCGTCAGCAGTTTGAACGTGCGTATGCGTGCCGACAACAGCCGTAACTCTACCGTCAAGGAAGTAACCCATAGCCGCCTTTTCAGAAGTCGTCTCCGCGTGAAAGTCTACCAAAATTATATCACAGTCGCGTTTAATCGCCTTCAAGATTTCTTCTGCACGGGCAAATGGACAATCTACGGGTTGCATAAAAGTTCGCCCAATTAAGTTTATCACGCCGATATTTTTTGCGCGGTAAGGATAGATACAAAAACTTTTGCCGGGCGCACCTTCGGGAAAATTAGCGGGACGTATCAAAAACGGCTCCCGCTCCAAAAGGTCAATTACGTCTTTACGATCCCATACGTGATTGCCCGTCGTTATAATATCTGCTCCGCTCGATAAAATTTCGTCAAAAGTCGCCTGCGTCAAGCTTTTTCCGTGCGCTACATTTTCGCCGTTGACAACTACCACGTCAATATTTTTTTCGCGCTTAAGCTTCTTCGTAATGGCACAAAAACATTTTCTGCCTGCGCGTCCAAAAATATCACCAACCATTAATATACGCAAAATTTTTCCTCCATTGTTAGCGGAATTTCTTTAAATAGTGTTTATAAAGTCAGTGAAAAGAAGAGGTGCGCAAGGACGCGCACCCCGCCCGCATCCTGAGCGTGATGCGAAGGTTGCGGGCTGTTTCTTTTGCTACTTTTCTTTGCGCCAAAGAAAAGTAGATTTAATAAATAAAAAATTTTCCAACTTGAATTTTCCCAACTACTCCTAAATCTTTTAAATCATAAAATTTCTAATAAAACTTTATCGCATAAACGGTGACTTGGCAAAGTATTCGGTGTAGGGAATATCGACACTGTATTCTGAAGAATGCGCATGAGTTATTTTCATCTTGCGCCAATTACCGTACTCCGACGTTAAGCAATGTTCCCAACCAACCGGCACAGGAATTTGTATTTTCTCAAATGGCAAATAAGTTATTTTATCCAAAGCTTTCTTATCAAAGGAAAACCTTTTATTATTTAACCAATAATTTTGTATTTCTGCGACTCTTTCCGGATTAACAAAAGCTTTTTCGTTGAGATCGTCAAGCACCATTCCTCTTTGTCGATAAGGCATTTTGAGAAATTTATACATATCTTCTTTCGAGATTATCTTCAACGAGCCATTATCAGCGGCTTCTTTAAAATCTGTCGGAAAACTTGACGCTATGTGCAAAGTTTTTCTAACCTCAAAATCTTTTGCGCGTTTTTCATCTGATATTGGAGGTACAACATCAAATGGAAATACATCAATCCAAATTCCCGAGTAAAGTTTCTTTCTTATACTTAAATCTACCATAGTAGTTCGACGATCTATTATCCGAATCATCGGACGACAAGGCCACCACATAGGATATTTCCTAGTTTGCTCAATGGTGATTAAAGGCAGATTATTTTTTTCTTCCTCTGAATACTCATACTCGTCGGCTTCAAGGCGATAATTATACCAGTTATCAAGTTTAAATTGTGGTTGAAGTTCCGGCATAACAATTTTTTTAAATTTTTCATAGTCAGGACGAAACATGGCTACATCAACATCATCATCCCAAGGAATAAATCCTTTGTGACGCACAGCACCGAGCAAAGTTCCGCCGTAAGCAAACCATTTCAGACTATATTTTTTACAGATTCGCGCAAATTCGTTAATCAATCCAATTTGGACATTCCACAATTTTTTTCTATGACTCGTCACTAAAAAACCGTTACGCATTTCATCACGATCTATATTTTCTACAAATGTTTCGCGTGTATGAGCAGAATTTAAAAGTTCTCCCTGCTGTTGAATGATTTTATTTTGACGCAACATCAATTCGTTTATCTGACTAAGCATTTTATTCTGATTTGCCAGCAATTCATTCTGCCGAATCAAATTTTGATTATAATTTTCCATATAAAATTACCTTTCAAAAAAATTTTTACCGTGACGTTGCAAGAAATTTTTCCATAATACTCGCCATAACAATGGATTCTTTATAAGAAAATTTAAAGTCGGTAGAATCTATGCCGTTAAGATATGCGATTAAATCACTGATTTCATAGCGGAGTCCGTCGCCCAAAAACTGTTCATTATATCTTTCTACAACATTCGGGTCTTCGTAATGAACTTCAAAATCAGTAGTCTTCCACCACGGGGCAGGAACAATAATATATCCCTTAGTGCCGGAAATTAAAAGCCGCCCTTCAGATTTTACGCCCAAGCCGCAAGTTGCCGTAGCAATGCCGTTGGGATAACGAAACGACGCTTTCGTAAATAAATCAAGCCCGTTTTCCGCATTTATCGAATCAAAAGTCAGTGTTTCAAATTCCGTACCAAATAACTTGAGTATGGGCAGGATAACATAACTTCCGAGTTCGGTAAAGCTTCCGCCAAATTTAAGATTAGTCAATTCGCGTGTATAAGGCTTTTCAAGTTTGGTGAAACAAGCTTCGACGTTGCGGATATTTCCAATTTTCCCGCTCCGTGCAATGCCGAGCATTTTACGAAATCCCGGACAATAAGCTGTCTTTATTCCCTCAAATAACGCCAATTTATTTTCATGCGCGTAATTGAAAAGTTCCTCCGCTTGACTTTGCTTTAAGACCATAGGCTTTTCACAAAGTACATGTTTACCGTGTTCTAAGGCAGATTTTATGTAATCGTAATGCGTTTCGTGCGGCGAGGCAATGTAAACCAAATCTATTGACTCAAAAAATTTTTCCAAATCGTCATAAGGATTTATGTCCCATTTATCGGCGAAACGTTTAGCACTTTCAAAGCGAGGATTATAAACATTTTGCACATTTAAACCGCTTACCAATTTTGATTCGGGCATAAATCTTTCAGCAATTCTTCCGTTGCCTATAATTCCGATTCGCTTAACTTTGTACTTTGTTTGCCTTAAAAATGTGCTGGAAATATTTTTTGTACGCTCAAGATAAACTACTTTGCAATAATCTTTAAGATAATCAAATTCGCCGACCCAATCTGAACCTATTGCGAAAATATCAACGTTATATCTTTGCACGTCGCTAAATTTTTGTCCGACATATTCTTCTACAATAATTTCGTCAACAAATCCCGTGTTTTTTACATTTTCAATTCTTGTAACCAATGAATCAACTACGCCGAGCTTTCCTCTGTTTTTATCGAAAGTCTCCGTAGTAACACCAACGATAAGATAATCGCCGAGTTCTTTAGCTCTTTTCAAAAGCCTGTAATGCCCTTCGTGAAACAAATCGAAAGTACCGTAAGTAATTACTTTAACCAAAAAAATTCACCTCAAAAATTTTAATTTCCTTCAAAAAAATAAATTGCTTAATCAAAATAAAGCAATTTATTGGGATTGCAAATTATTTATTCTGTTGAATCAAACCAAAATTATCTTATGTAATTAAATTTATTCTTTATTAGCCGCTTGATAAATTTTAATCATATCTTCTTCGTGCAATTTTTTAGCCGAACCGCGACTTCCGCCGACCGCAACTGCACATCTGTAAGCCATATCTGAAATTTGTTGATCTGTAGGAGCAATTCCCAAGCCTTTAATCGACGTGGGCATATTAATTTCACGGAAGAAATTTTCAACCGCTTCAATACCTTTCAACGCAATTTCTTCATCGCTTCCAACTTCGTCGACGTTCATCACATTTACAGCAATTTTTTTGAAACGCGGCAGACAATTTTTGTAAACGTAACGCGCCCAACTTCCCCATATCGCCGCAAGCCCTGCACCATGAGAAACTCCGAACATTCCGCTAAGTTCATGTTCCAATGCGTGGCTTGCAAAATCTCCGCCGTCATTTCCGCAACCTGTTAAGCCGTTATGTGAAAGACTGCTTGCCCACATAATTTCTGCGCGGGCATCGTAATTAACAGGATTTTCCACTAAAATTTTTGCATTGTGAATAACCGTCCGCATCAATCCTTCGGCAATGCTGTCCGTAATTTCCATATTGCCGCCCTGCGTGAAATATCTTTCCATAGTGTGCATAAGAATATCCACGCAACCGCAAGCCGTCTGATAATCCGGCAAAGTAAAAGTCAATTCGGGATTGAGTATCGCAAACTTAGGACGGCATAAATTTCCTTTATAGATTCGCTTGGAGTTATTGTCATCATTCGTTATTGAGGAACTTCGACTCATCTCACTGCCTGAACCAGCCGTCGTAGAAATTACGCCAATCGGTAAACACGCCTTAGCCTTTCGCGTATGTTCATATAAATCCCATACATCGTAATCAGGTTCAGCTAATGCGTAAGCAATCGCCTTTGCAGAATCAATTACACTGCCGCCGCCAACTGCTAACAGAAAATCTATCTGATCCAAATTTCCGAGTGCAACACCCGTGCGAACTTTGCTAAGTTTGGGATTAGGTACAACGCCGCCCAATTCAACGTGGAAAATTCCCGCCTTGTCCAACAAATTTTTTACACGAGCAATAAGCCCGGATTGTATCGCACTTTTAACGCCGTAATGAAGAAGGACTCTTTTGCCGCCATAATATTTTATCCAATCGGCAACTTTATTTTCCGTATTCCTGCCAAAAATTATTCGCGTCGGTGCAAAATATTCAAAGTTATACGCCATAATTTCACCCCTCAAAATTTAATCAACGTGCATAAATTACAACGCGTTCCTGTTCACGGACGCCTACCAATCTTCCCTCAATCCTAAGCTGTCGAATATTATTCAAGCACTGTTCAAGATAATCTTCCTGCGCCATTATGTAATCTTCGTCGGCTATTTCGCTGTCAGTCTCTTCAATCAGATTTTCACCAAAATAATTTTCCGCAAGCTCCGTCAACAAAGAAAGTTCTCTGCAAGTAAACGTAGACATTTCGCGCCGCACATTTAAAAAGCAAGTGCCGAATACTCCTTCAACGTCAAGTTCAATCTTAGCTCGCCCAAGTCCTTCGATGTGATGAAAAGTTTCTATCGATTCGGCAATGTGGCTTAAAAATTTCTCAAAGTCTTCGTGTGAAAATTTCCCTTTCAACGCAAAAGAAAGTTCAAGCATATCACTTTTGGAATCATAGGTGACTGACTGCACAGAAGGATACACCACAAGAATCGCCGCCAATAATTTTCCGGCATCGGTATTGGGCTTTTTCTCCCTCTTAAAAAAACTAAACATACGCTTGAACCCCCTTTTAAATGCGTTAAAAAATTTATTTAGCATAATCGACAACGCGCGTTTCACGAATCAAAGTTGCTTTAATCTGTCCGGGATAATCAAGCTCCTTTTCAATTCGTTTAACAATATCATGTGCCAAAGTTACCGCTTCAAGATCATCGATTTTGTCGGGCTTAACCATAATTCTGACTTCACGTCCCGCCTGTATTGCAAAACATCTTTCGACACCTTCAAAAGATTCTGCAATTTCTTCAAGCATTTTCAGACGCTTAAGATACATTTCAAGGCTTTCACGACGTGCGCCCGGTCTTGCGGCAGATACAGCATCAGCGGCGGCAACCAATACCGCCTCAACGCTTGTAGCCTCAACGTCTCCATGATGTGACGCAATCGCATTGACGACAACTTTATTTTCGCGATAACGTTTAGCTAAATCTGCGCCAATCGTGACGTGCGGTCCTTCAACTTCATGGTCAACAGCCTTGCCAATATCGTGGAGCAAACCTGCACGTTTCGCCAAATTAACGTCGACGCCCAATTCACTAGCCATAATTCCTGCAAGTTTAGCAACTTCGATTGAGTGATTTAAAACATTTTGCCCGTAACTTGTGCGGTATTTCAACCTTCCTAAAAGTTTTACAAGTTCGGGATGAATGCCGTGTACACCAACTTGGAAAGTTGCTTGTTCGCCCGTCTCCTTCATACGCGATTCAACTTCACGCTGGGCTTTATCAACCATTTCTTCAATTCGCGCAGGATGTATTCTTCCGTCGGAAATTAATTTTTCCAGAGCAACGCGGGCAACTTCGCGCCTTACGGGGTCAAATCCTGAAAGTATAACCGCTTCCGGCGTGTCATCAATAATCAAGTCGACTCCCGTCAAAGTTTCAAGCGTCCGAATGTTGCGCCCTTCACGACCGATTATTCTGCCTTTCATATCGTCGCTGGGTAACTCTACAACTGATACAGTAGTTTCGGCAACGTGATCTGCGGCGGAACGTTGAATTGCAATGCTTAAAATGTCTCGCGCTTTCTTGTCGGCTTCCTCTTTAACCTGCGCGGCATATTCTTTAATACGGATAGCCTTATCATGCTTTAAGCCTTCCTCGACTTCCGTCATTATAATGGTACGAGCCTCGTCGCGTGAAAGTGCCGCAATACGTTCCATTTCGGCATCTTCCTTTTCCTGCATGGCGTCAAGTTTTGCCTGCGATTCGTTAAGACGAGCCTCTTTTTTGCTTAGAAGAATTTCTTTTTTTTCAAGAGAATCCATTTTTTTATCGAGATTCTCTTCCTTTTGAACAACGCGCTTTTCTTGACGCGCCAATTCATTGCGGCGTTCCTTAGTATCTTTGTCCAATTCCTGTCGCATTCTGTGAATCTCTTCTTTAGCCTCCAAAACTGCTTCTTTTTTTTCAGCATTACTTTTTTCTTGAGCTTCAGCTAAAATTCTTCGTGCTTCTTCTTCAGCGGAACCAATTTGCGCCTCCGCAGTACGTTTTCTTGCGGCATATCCTCCTATTGCGCCTAAAATTATTGCAACAATGGCAGCCGCGATTGTAATAGCAATGATCCACACCCCCTGAAATTTTTAGAATTAATCTGACTCATTGCGCCATTACGCTAAAAAATCCTTGAGAGGGCATTTTGTCAACTTTAACCTTAATTGGCGAGAATTCCCCCACTTCTGCAAGTGGGGGATGAATCGCCGTTGACAGGTACTCACAAGTCCTGTCCCTCCCTAAGGAGTTAGTTGCCCTTCGCCAATGTTGTAAATGCTTGTCGTAAACGAACACATCAGGTTGACCGTTCCTACCCGTCAGAACTTTTACAGAGCCTGCACAGAGCTACAGATTAGAGCATCGTCCATAGGTGTGATAACATAAACAACGTAGTCTTTCGACTAAGGCTAGTCAATAAGAGCCGAAAAAGCTCCCGCCTCTACAGGCGTCGGGTTATTGACACAATCTATTTCACTTTATGATTAATCGAATAAGTCAACAAAATTTATACCGATCGGTTAATTTATGCCCGTCTCGGTTTTTTAATTTATATAAGTCACGAAATTCAAATTCCATAATATTTTATAGATTGTCGAAAGATATGTCAATGAAATTTCCCAGCTATCACGAAAGCGTTTTGTAAATTTTTTGGTCTTCTCAATAATAAAAATTTTTTTAACTTTGATTTTACCAACAGTTCCTAATAGAAATCTCCGATATTGCAAAAATTTTTTCTTGCGTGTAAAATAAATGCAACTTAACATTAAAGGAGAGGTATTTTTGTCAACATCTGTTGAAACCATTAAAAATTTTATGAGCGCATTAACGAATTACGCGCATTACGATTCTCAAATTGGGCGCATTGCACTTGATGACGCGGTTAGGCAATCCACGACCTATTCAAGTCTTGAAGAAGTCGTCAAAGACCTTAAAAATAAATTGGCAGACACTGAAACTTATCCCGACACTGATACGCGCTTAAAGGAAGCTACCGGAATTGTTATCGGCGCGGAAAATGATTACAACGCAGACACCGGCGCAATTACGGGCTTTAATGCTGGCGGTTCTTCCATAAAGAATGCCGCTGACATTGTCCCTGAATATGGCGATATGTCCTCCGCAACACTTCCTACACCCGGTTCAACGACGCCGATAACTTACACGGGAAATGACGGAAAATCTTTTACCTTCTACGTCAAATGGCCAGACAGTTTTACTACTGTTGTTGACTGCGAAAGTTCGGAAGATGATGGTGAAGAACTCCTCTACGATTCTCGTTACCAAGTAGACTTGAACACTTTGGACGAAAACGGTTATTATTTAATTGAAGATAAGTTATCTGACGATTTAGTTTTTAAAAAGACTTCGCCGACTTTTGGACAAATGAAAAGTGCCATTCAAACTACACTGAAAGGTTTAAATACGTGGTGGTTGCGTGAAGCCGCAAAACTTGACTATGATTCTCTTGGGCTTGCGCTTGACGGACAAACCATTGAAATAAAATTCATTGCACGCGGAAAAATTGACGGCGCGTCGGCTGTAACTTATCTGCGCAGAGAAGATTCTTTACCTGCAAATTTCATAACTTTAGCAATTAACATCAACAATAACGGGCGTATGGATTCAAATAATCCCAACGGTTTAGTCACTGACGAGACCGGCAATATTCTGGAATTTTTAGATCGCGTAATTGCTCATGAAATGGTTCACGTAGTGATGCTTTCTAAAGGCATGTTTAAACGAAATATGCCGCAATTTTTCACTGAAGGCATTGCGGATTTGGTACAAGGTGACGACGATTATAACAGCGGTGCGCGCGACGATATCAAGATGCTTGTAAACGATTCAGACACTTTGTCGAAAGCTTTAAATTTTGAGTCAGGTACAGGCGGCGACTATGCTTACACTGCTGGTGATATGTTAATGCGTTTCATTGCCAAGCAAAGTTTGAACACCACAGCGATTGTCGGCGATCCGAATCAAGCACAAACTTTCGACTACAACGGAAATGATGAAGTTATCACAAACTACACTGAAGACGACACGATTAATTACAATGCAAACTTTGTAGACGCAGGAATTTCTACATCTCTTAACGATCTTTGTATATTTTCCGATGAAGAAACAGGCATAAATATTCGTGACGTTCGAGGTAAATTGGTAACTTTTAACACGTCGGTGGGTAATGCTTACGCTCATATGTCGGCTAATGCAGGTGAAGTTGACGGCAAAAATTTTTACGACGGTAATAATTACGAAATACTTTTCGGCGCAAATTACGAAAATAATGTCATTCGTGCAGGCAATGCCGGAAGTTATCTTTGGGGCGGACTTCGCGGCAACGATGAACTTTTCGGCGGAACTGGTGCTGATACTTTTAATTACTCTTTTGACGGCGGAAAAGATACAATTCATAACGCCGAAAGTCAAGACAGCGTTATACTTCGTGATATTACGTTAGATGCAATTTCCTCCGTGCAGTTTACTGATAACGGCGTTAATGCCGCATTCACAGACGGCGGCACTTTGAACATTGAGGGACAACCTTCCCATTTCTCTATCAAATACGAAAATACTACTACAAATTACCGCGCAGATTATCAGAATAAAATTTTCATTGAAGAATAAATTTAAAAATTAAAAGAGTTGATTAATTGAATAACAAAAATTCTTCAAGCGCAAAAAATTTAACGCCAACGCCAATGATGCAACAGTATAATGCGGCGAAAGCTAAAAATCCTGACGCGCTTTTATTTTTTCGTTTAGGCGATTTTTACGAAATGTTTAACGATGATGCTAAAATTGCGTCAAATGAACTCGGCTTGACTATGACTCACCGTCAAGATGTTCCAATGTGCGGCGTTCCTGCACACGCCGTAGAACCTTATCTTCAAAAATTAGTAAATAAAGGTTATCGCGTCGCAGTCGTCGACCAAATCGGTGATCCTAAGGCTAAAGGCTTAACTGACAGACAAGTTACAAAAATTGTCACGCCCGGCACAATTTTAACTGATGACGCTTTAACAATTTCTTCAAATAATTATTTGACGCTGATTCTTGAAAAAAATGAAGAAATTGCTCTAAGCGGCGCAGATGTCTCGACGGGCGAAATTTTTTATTGTCTTTACGAAGGAAAAAACCGCGTTCAAAATCTTTTCGATGAACTTTACAGACTTTCTCCGCACGAAATTTTAATTGCCGGTGATTTAAGCTTTATAAAATCTCTTAAAAATTTTTCAGACGCTAAACTTGACGCTTGCATTTTTACAAATGTAGAATGCGAAAAAAAATCTGATTTTCTCACGAAACATTTTTCTGAAAAAGATTTTCCTGTTGCTGAATCCGCGCAGATTTCAGTTGAACTTTTGCTGAATTATCTGCACAACACCATACGCACCGATTTAAATCATTTATCAAAACTTACGCGCCTTGACGTAAGCAACCATTTAATTCTTGACGCGTCTACTTTGCGAAATTTGGAAGTAATTAAAAATTTGCGCGACGGTTCAAAGAAAAATACTTTGTACGCTGTCTTAGATTCAACTAAAACGCCTTTAGGCACGCGTTTATTGCGTCGTTGGATAGAAAATCCATTAATCGAAGTCAACGCCATAAATCGACGCTTAGACGCCGTAGAAGAGCTTTTCAAAAATTTTAATCTGCGTAAAAATCTGCGCGAAATTTTAAAAGAAATTCGTGACATCGAAAGATTAATGACAAAAATTGAAGTTGGTTCTGCTAATGCACACGATTTAACCGCTTTGAAAATTTCTTTAAGCACGCTGCCTAAAATTTTTGCCGCTATGGAAAATGTTTCTTCGGATATTTTATTGGCTTGTCGCGACGGGCTTAACGATTATTCCGAAGAAATTGAACTGATTGACCGCGCAATTTCTGAAGAAGCTCCGCTGACAATTCGTGACGGTGGAATTATTAATCACGGCTACAATGAAGACCTTGACGAGTACAGGAAAATTTCTGCTGATAGTCGAGGATTTTTACAAGAATTTGAGGAAAAGGAAAAAATTCGTACGGGGATTCGTTCATTGAAAGTCGGTTACAATCGAGTTTTCGGCTACTATATTGAAGTTCGACACAGCGGCGCGTCAAAAATTCCTGAAAATTATATTCGTAAGCAAACTTTATCAAATGCCGAAAGATATGTCACGCAAGAATTAAAAGATTTTGAGACAAAAATTTTGGGCGCACAAGAAAAAATTGTAACGCTTGAATATAATCTTTTTTGCCAAGTTCGCGATAAAATTAAACTTCGTCTGCCGCAAATTCAAGAAACTGCTAAAAGAATTGCTTTAATTGACGTAACGGCGAGTTTAGCGGAAGTTGCAAGCGTAAATAATTATGTGCGTCCTGATTTAAATTTTGAAGGAAAAATTCAAATTAAAGACGGTAGACACCCGTTGGTTGAAAGAATTTTGACGAATGAACTTTTTGTGCCTAATGACACGAATTTAAATCCTAATCGTTGTTCGCTGATGATTATTACAGGACCGAATATGGCGGGAAAATCTACTTATATGCGGCAAGTTGCGCTGATAACTTTGATGACTCAAGCCGGAAGCTTTATTCCTGTAGCGGCGGCAAATATTTCTCCTGTAGACAGAATTTTTACAAGAATTGGAGCTGGCGACGATATTGTAAGCGGTCAATCGACTTTTATGGTTGAGATGAATGAAGTTGCACAAATTTTAAAATTTGCGACGAATAAAAGTTTAATAATTTTGGACGAAGTCGGGCGCGGGACTTCCACTTTTGACGGAATGAGCATTGCCCGAGCAGTTGTTGAATACATTGACAAAAAAATTAAAGCTAAAACGCTTTTTGCGACGCATTATCACGAATTAACGGATTTAGCCGATACTTCCGATAAAATAGAAAATTTTTCAGTTGCGGTGAAAGAGCGCGGCAACGAAATTATTTTTCTGCGGAGAATTAAAAATGGCGGCGCGGATAAATCTTACGGCATTCAAGTTGCAAAATTGGCGGGATTGCCTAATTCGGTGATGAAACGCGCAGAAGAAATTTTAAAATCATTGGAGAAAAATGAGCCTGTAAAAGTTGAAAAACCTGTAAAAAATCCTCCGTCTATGCAAAATTTATTTATGGTGCCTGACATAGAAGATTTTTTGAAATTGGACGTTATGACGTTGACACCAATCGAGGCCATGAATAAACTTTACGAGTTGCAGAAAAAATTATCTCCTGAACGTTAAAGGTTGTGAATAATTTGGAAAATAAAAAAGATGAAATTGTAAAAAAAATTTATTACACGTTAAATAATGTGCAAAATCTTTCTAATGAGGAGATTAAAAAGAATTACGAAGAAATTTCTGATTTCATAAAAACATTGCCGGAAAATAAACGTGGTGCTTTTTCTTGGGAACATTGCGTTGAACCTTTGTGTATGATTGTAAATGGAATTTTTTATGAAGATGAGTGTAAAGCGACGATTGAAAAAATGCGTAATGCGATTAACGAAAAAAATTTGGAAGATTTGACGGCGCACGTTGACGTTGATAAATTTTTAAATGAAGGTTACGACGAAGTCATAGACGAACTTGCTATAAATTGCGAAAAATTTCATAAGATGTACCCGCACGATTTACTTTTCAAATTTGGTTCAACAGCGTTAAGATTTTACAATGAAAAATTTCGTAGTATTCATCTTGGTTTTGTAAAGCGCACGATGAATGCTTACTTCGACAAAAATTTAGTGCCGCCGAAAAGTTTTACAGCGCATCCTATAGATTTTTGCGGAGTTGAACTCGGTAAACTTTTGAAGGCGTTGCATTTCGAAATTAAAAAAGTTTCCGTCGAAACAGGTCGCGTAATCGCCGACGTAAAAATTTTTGGTGACAATTCAAGTTATGGTAAAATGTGGGGAAGTCTTGATTTTAAATTTGAATTTGTAATGGAAGGTGAAAATTTGAAGTTGAATAGAATTTTAAATGTCCGTGAATTGGTTGCACCTGTACTTGATATGGCGGAAACTTTTTGGCCCAGTGAATGGGATTTGGGAATAAAATTTTGAAAAAAATTTCCAAAACTGATTGTATGTTTTTTCAGTTCTATGTTGTTCTTGCGATAAATAAAAAAAACTTCCATCTGATTTATATCATATCGGAAGTTTTTTATTTTGACTACAGTCAGAAATGCCGTTTAATAACGGGAGGTTTTTGTTTTAAAAAATTTTTTTATTAGACTAACATTTCATCGCCTTGACCGCGTGCGATAACGATTTCGCCTTTGTCTTCGAGAGTACGAATAATATTGACGACTTTCATTTGAGCTTCTTCAACGTCACGAATCTTGACGGGTCCCATATATTCAAGTTCTTCACGCAACATATCTGCGGCACGCTTGGACATATTCTTGAAAATCTTTTCGGCGACTTCCTGCGGTGTAGCCTTCATAGCAAGCGACAAATCTTTTGTATCGACTTCGCGCAAAACCATCTGCAGTGAACGATCGTCCAAAAGTACAATGTCCTCGAAAACGAACATAAGCTTTTTGATTTCTTCTGCAAGTTCGGGATTGTCCATTTCCAACTGTTCGATAATGGCTTTTTCTGTTGTACGGTCGACGCGGTTCAAAACTTCGACAACAGCAGGAATACCGCCAGCAGTCGTAAAATCTTGATTGAGCATTGCGGAAAGTTTCTTTTCCAAAACTCTTTCGACTTCACGAATAATATCAGGTGAAGTTCTGTCCATCATCGCGATACGTTTTGCAACGTCCGCTTGCGATTCGGGAGCAAGACCACTCATAACGATAGCGGCTTGGTCGGGTTCAAGGTAAGCCATAACCAACGCAATAGTCTGCGGGTGTTCATTTTGTAGAAATGTCATAAGTTGCGAAGGATCTGTTTTACGTAAAAAGTCGAAGGGACGCACTTGCAAGCTGGTAGTCAAGCGGTTAAGAATATCCATAGCGCGATCTGAACCGAGTGCTTTTTCCAAAACATTCTGCGCGTATTCAAGACCGCCTGTCGAAATGTAATCGCTAGCCATAGCCATTTGATAAAATTCAGAAATGACTTCTGATTTTTGTTCGGCACTGACTTGCTTATTGTTTGCAATCTCCAACGTAATACTTTCTATTTCGTCGTCGTCCATATGTTCAAAAAGTTTTGCGGCATATTCTCCGCCAATCGCTATGAAAAAAACTGCCGCCTTTTCGTGTGCCGTCATTTCGCGTGGCTCACCATACATATCTGGCATTGCCGGCATAAAAAATCGCCTCCGTGTTTAATTTTTAAGTTTGTGTTGGTATGATTGAGGCGCACAAGGACGTGCGCCCGTCCGCGCAAATCGCCGGATGCGATTTCAGCGGACTGTTTCTCTTTGTTACTTTCTCTTTGCGTCAAAGAGAAAGTAAATCTAAATAATAAAAATTTTATTCAGTTAAAAAATTTAATAGGGGTAGGAAATTTTTATTCCCTAACCCCCTAAGTTCTACTCGTCTTCCGCCAACCAAGTTTTGATAAGCATTGCGACATCTGCAGGCTTTTCATCAATCATCTTGAGAATAGCTTGTTTTTCATCGCGTTGCTGTCTTTCAACCGGCGTTAAACCTTCATCTTCAATAAGGTCTTCCTCAATATCACGAGCGCGTTGTTCTTCTTCGATACGCCGCTGTTTTTCTTCTTCAGCTTTACGCGCTTCTTCTTCGGCACGTATAGCGGCTTCCTCTGCCGCACGCTCCTGCTGTCTTTTACGGCGGTACATCAGGAATCCGCCAAGCAACAGAGCGGTAAATAAAATCAATGCTCCAAATTCCATGTAAAGAATCCTGTCTTGACGTTTTTGTTCAGCCGCTTCTTCAGCCGCCTGCCTGTCGCGTATTTCAGTACTAAACGGTAAAGGTTCAACCGAAATCACGTCACCGCGTGCCTCGTTAATACCTGCCGCCGAACTTACAACACGCATAAGATTTTCCTGTTGGTCTGCCGTCATTGTATCATTCACTAAGACCGCAACAGTTAAACGACTGATAGCTCCGGGCGACGAAACTATTTGCTGATTTTCTTCATTGACTTCATAATTTTTAGTAGACTCTTTGCGCTCATATTCGGCGTTAGCATTTCTGTCTTCTGCGACGTAACCGGGGACATTACCTTGTACACCTGCGGGACCGCCCGGCATATTGGAACGTCCGTTATAAGTTTCGCTAACGTCCTGTTGACTGCGAATTATACCTGACTCGTCGACAACCGGCGTAAAAGTTTGTCTGTCAACCTTTCTTTCGTCGAAGTCAAGCTCGACACTTACGCGCACAAATGCTTGACCGCGCCCCAACGAATTATCAAGCAAAGTTTGAATATTTTGTTGGATACTGTCACGCACACGATTTGTAAGTTCAATTTGATTCAATGCGCGTTGATTCGACTCACGCTCTCTGTTTTCGCTGTCAGATAAATTTTCGTTAAGAATATTTCCCGCTTCGTCGACAACAGTAATATTTTCCGGTGTAAGACCTTGAACACTATGCGCCACTAAATTGACAATGCCTTTGACTTCTGCGGAGGTAAGCTTAGAATCCCTGCCCAACATCAACATAATTGACGCGGTAGCAGGTTTTTCATTTTTCTTGTAAAGACTGTCTTCCGGCAAAACTATATGAACACGCGCCTTTTGTACAGCGTCAATTTGTTCAATCGTCCGTGTCAATTCGCCCTGCAATGCTTGAATATAATTAATTCTGTTTTGAAATTCCGTGACGCCTAATTTGCTGTCGTCAAAAAGTTCAAAGCCTTTGTTGCCGCGCGGAAGACCTGCTGACGCAAGTTCCAAGCGTACATCATGAACTTGAGTAGCGGGAACATAAACCGTTGTGCCGCGTCTGCCCTCTTCAACCTTATATTGAACTCCAATTTCGCGCAGATTGTTTACCACGTCGCCGGCGTCTTTCGTTTCAAGGTTTGTGTAAAGCGGCACCATATCGGGCTTACTGCCATACCAAAAACTGATCCCTAAAATTGCTGCTAAGATTGCTACAATCGCACCTATCGCGATTGCTCGTTGTGTTTTTGAATACCTGTTCCACAGTTCCAGGAATCGCTCTTTCCAAGCTGCCAAATAAACTCAGTCCTTTCGGAACAGCCTGTGATCAGCTTTCAGGTCTTCCCTTCCCTGTGTAGATACCTGAAGCCTAAATCCTTAGATTAAACCTGCATTCGCATAATTTCCTGATATGCGGAAGTAGCGCGATTTCTTAATTGAAGCACAAGTTGCATTGAAAGATCTGCTTTTTGGGATGCAACGATAACTTGAGATACGTCTTCAATTCTTCCCGCCGCCAAAGCGGCATTCAATTTGTCTGATTCCAACTGCAGTTCATTGGTTTTCTTTAAAGCGTCAGTCAAAAGTTCACCGAAACTTTTAACCGGCTCTTCTACTTTCTTTTCGCCCAAATGACTTTGCGCACTCATTTTTACGGGCGTCATTTCCAGCGGTGCTATCTCCATTACGTCACCTCGTCTTTAAAAATCTAACCGAGCCTTATTATAACACTTGATAAAATAATTTCTACCAAAAAATTTGATAGTACAAAAAATTTTTTGGCTAAAAACAAATCTGTAAATAATCTGAAAGAATTATACGCTATTAAAACAATCAGCGTCAAGAATTTTTATAAGTGCACAGAAAATTTTTTGAAATTAACTGCTGATTTCCAACGCCTTAGAAAACATAGACTTTGCGGCGTTGATCGTAGTTGCATTTGCCTCGTAAGCACGATGTGCCGTTATCATATCGACCATTTCGGAAACAATATTAACATTTGGCTTTTCAACATATCCGTCAGCATTTGCATCGGGATGACCGGGTTCGTAAACAAGCGGACCTTGCTGTTGATCTTCCATAATCGCAACTGCGCGGACACCTTCGCCGACAGTTTTTTTGCCGCCGGTAGCCTTCAACAATGCTTGCTCGAAAGATTCGGGCTTTCTGTCACGCGGGCTGAATACGACAAAACGCCGATGATATGCGCCGCCGTTTTCTGTACGGGTAGTATTGGCGTTGGCGATATTGTTTGAAATTACATCCATTCTGAGACGTTCGGCAGTCAATCCTGAAGCCGCCGTATCAATCCCCATAAACATACTCATAAAATTTTACCTGCCTTAAGTATTGCTGGTTATGACGTTACGAACTTTGGTAACGTGACCGCGCATTTGACTTGCCAGCGCATTGAAATACATCTGATTCTTTAAAAGAGTTGCCATTTCAATATCAATATCGACGTTATTTTGATCCTCGCGCATAATCGTGGTGTTGTCTTGTACCATAGTCGGCGTTGCGTGAATCGGTAAATGTTGCGCCGGTAAATGTGCGTCGTTGGTACGAACCATTTGTAACTTTCCGCCGGTATCTTCGCCGTAAAGTTCCTTCGCTAAAAGTTCTTCAAATTCTACTGCACTTTTGCGATAATTTGGCGTGTTTACGTTAGCGATATTGTGAGAGATAACCTCGTGACGCATTGTCGCCGCAGTCATCCCACGCGGCAGGTAATTAAAATTCGGCGCGTTAAATAATTGCTCAAGCATAAAATCACCTTCCTTTAAATGTTTTTTTCTATAAAAAATCCCAAATTCATTTTCTACGCGCAAAAAAAATTTCCTTCCACTAAACACGGTGAAAGGTAAGAATTAATCAAAAGATAGTTGACTTTTATTGTTGATTGCTGAACTTTAAAATTTTTTCTTCAACTAAGTTTATTTTAGTTTTGTAGTCTTCAAAAAATTTTATGCAAAGTTGTCCCGACGCATTGATTTTCATCTTAAACAAAATCGCTTGCGTAGACGTGTACAGATGAGCAGTTAGCTTAACGTCTCCGATATAAACCGCGTCGCCGTTGTCTGCGGACAATTCAACTTCATTGCTGAAACTTTGATAAATCGACAGCCGCCAATGATTTTTTATCAGCTCGTCAACATACAACGGCTTATACGGTGTCATGAATCCGCGCATTTCATTACGCTTTATGCAACGTAAAAATTTTTCGCCGCGCTGAATGTAAATTCCGCCTGATGTGAGATTTTTTACCTTGACGCGCAGATTTTCTTCATTGGTAAGCTCACGATACTTAGCCGCACCGATCGCCGCACTTAAAGTAATTTCGTCACGCTCAATATCTCCGTCAAAAATTTCTTCGCCGAAATAACTTTGCAGAATATCTGAAAAATAATCTACCGCTGAAGTGCCACCAAAAATTTTTACTGCATTAACTTTTTGGGGAGAAATTCCCGCGTCGTCAAGTAAATCATCAAGCAACGAAATAATTTTGGGTTTAATCTCGTCTTTATCAATCGCCGAAAAAATTTCCTGCCGCGTCAATTCAAATTCATAAAGTTTTCCTCTGTCGTCAATCAAACTGCCTGTAGAAATTTCCTCTTCGTCGATAAAAATTTCTTTCTTCATACTTTCAATCAGCGTCATCAATTCATAAGGATTCGTCAGAAAAATTCTTACGTTGTCTGCGTACTTCGTCATAAAAACATTTCGCAAAATCGCGTAATCAATATTTAAGCCGCCGTAATTGAGATTCGCCGCCGAAAGTGTCGTCACGTTGAAATTTTTAGTGCGCTCAATTTTGAAAAGATTAACATCAAGCATTGTACCGCCGAAGTCGAAAATTAAAACAATCTGCGCGGCGTCCGTCTCAATCAGTTCATCGCAAGAAAAAATTTCTGCAAAAGGCGTGGTTATAATTGTCGAAATTGGAATATCAGCATTAATCGCGGCTTGTCGAATAATTTTTTTCTGTACGTCGGAAAAGGCAGGAGGCACGGTAATTGTCACGTCAAAATTTTCATCCCGCGCAGCTTGCTTGGAAATATTCCGCCAAATTTTTGCAAACATATCAGTTAAAGCATCGGCGGCAGAAATTTTGCGGTTAAGATTGGGAATAAACTTGCTCCACGATTTACTGGCAAGCTTAGGCGTCAAATGCGAAATTTTATTGTCAATGTCAACGCTGGCTCGTGCGCCGTCACCAATTTTGACTTCAATCGAACCGTTAATGTAATCGTAGAGAATCGCGGACGGCAAGGCAAAACCTCCCGCAATGTTCATATTCAACTTGATTGGCTGAATACGTTTAGTTTGCGGAGAAATTTTTGCCGCCTTAATATCACACGCGCCCAAGTCTATTCCGACGTAAGTTTTCATTGTGCGCCACCGTCGAATTTGAGGACAACCATTTTACCTTCGGAGCAGAAATTTTCAACCTCGCCGCCTTCAGTCATATAATCCATATAATACGGCAGGCGTTCAACTTCATCAATCAAATTATCTTCCGTTTCATTAGCTGTTTCCTTACGAGTTACGCTCATTCTGTCAACGTCATCGGAAGTCATTGCAGTTTTAGGCAAAACGGACGCGGTATAAACTTGACATGCGGCAAGATATTCATTAACTTTCGTGAGGAAAGTTGAATAAAATTTAAATTCTTCGCTTTGAATATTTTCATCAAGTCCTTCAAGCGTTTCTTGACGCGCTCCGCGATAAATTGAAATTGGAATCGTCGCCAAGAAAAATTTTGAAAGCGTATTGAAAAATGCTTCCGTGACTTCCTCTGAAAGTGCGTCTTCATTAAATTTTTTGCGGCGCATTTTGTCTGTAACTTTTTTAAGATTTTGACGGTAATTTTCTACTATGCGAATGAAATTTCCCTTCTTATCGTAATTGGAACCTTCAAGGAAAGAAGTTATTCCTGAAAGGTTGCTGGCGATTTTGAGATTTTTAAAAACTTCGTCGGGCTTATTCGTGAAGAAAATTCTGCCCGTCGGCTTAATGTCAAAATTCTCAATCGTCAAGAAGGTATCTTCTTTAAAGGATTCAAAAACTTTTTCAAACTCTGCAATATTTTTTTGGAAAGAATCAATCAAAGTTTCCTGCTCGTCAAATTTAGTTTTAAAGCCGTCAAGCATAATTCCCTGCGAATCAAGGCGACTTTGAAGGGCTACTAACAATTCCTTATGCTCATTGAAATTCTTTTGCGAAGAATCAAGCACGCTGTCCTGTACTTCAAGCTTAGATTTAATGTCGTCGAGGGTTTCTTCCTGCGCGTCAAGGTGACTTTGAATATTCGCTAAAGACTGTTTATTCTCATCAAAATTTTGTTGAACGGAATCAAGCAATCCGTCCTGCGCGTCAAGCTTAGATTTAAATTCGTCGAAAAGTTTTTCCTGTTCGTCAAGGTGACTTTGAATGACAATTAAAGATTGTTTATTTTCGTCGAAATTCTGTTGAACGGAATCAGATAAACTGTCTTGTGAGTCAAACTTAGATTTAAATTCGTCGAACAGTTTTTCCTGCGCGTCGAGCCGACTTTGAATATCTGCTAAAGATTGTTTATTCTCATCAAAATTCTGTTGAACGGAATCAGATAAACCTTCTTGCGAATCAAACTTAGATTTAAATTCGTCGAAGAGTTTTTCTTGTTCATCAAGACGGCTTTGAATATCTGCTAAAGATTGTTTATGCTCGTCAAAATTCTGTTGAACGGAATCAGATAAACCTTCTTGTGAGTCAAACTTAGATTTGAATTCATCGAAAAGTTTTTCCTGCGCGTCAAGCCGACTTTGAAGAGCGATGAAAACTTTTTTATTTTCGTCGAAGTTAGATTGAACGGCGTTAAAACTATTCTGTATCGCGACAAAATTATTTTTCCACTGGACAAGCGCGACATGATGTTTTTGGAGAGCCGCGTTGAACTCTTCAACTTTTTTCATGAAGTCCGCGTATTCTTCCTCAACAGTGCCTAAACGCTCCTCAAATTTACCGGTGGAATCCTCATCGGACGCAGAATCATCATCGGCGGATTCTACGGGACGATCTTCCAAAGTTTTTATGCGCTCTTCAAAACTTTTGAAGTTGTTAATAATCGCTTTAAAGTTGCCGTCAAAAATTTTCAGACGCTCATCAATTATTGAGAAATTGCCGTCAAAATTTTTTTCGCTTTCAGTTAATCGCTGAATAGATTCATCGAAGTTGTTGCCTTCAAGAGTATCTATGCGCTGTTGCAATGCGGCATTGGTATTTAAAACTTCCTCGAGCTTACTTTCAAGGAAAGAAATTTTTTCATTGTCGCCACCACTTGCAACCTCGCTAATACGTTTAGACAAATTATCAGTATCGATTTTCGTAGCGAAGTGCTGATTATCGTTGCTTATGTCCTGCGCCTTACGATTAGCATCAGCGGCAATTTTCTCAACATTTTTGATTCGACTTTCAATCTGTTCGGTATTCTTAGCAACGTCGCTTTTAACCTCGTCAACCTTTTCAGTAATACCGCATTTTCCTAAAAATCCCAGCAGTCCCAAGAGACCGCCTAAACCTATCAAATCCATAAATTCCATATAAAAATTTACCTCCATTATTAACTTTTATCTTGTAGTTTTCTTATTCTAAATCGCTTTTCTTAGAGAAAGTTACGCCGCCTTGACTAATTTTTTCATCGTCAAGATTTTTTAACTCAACATTAATGTCAAGACTGCCGTCAATCTGCGCGGTAAACGTAACTTCAACTTTCACTTCACCAGCTTTTAAATCTGGCGGCAAGTTGTCAATTACAAGAGAATCAATTTGCTCAATGCCCTTGTCGTAACCGTATTTTGAATCGGGATAATTTTTAATGTCGCGCTCGTAATAATCAATCTCCAATCTGCGCTGATTGTCACGTGAAAGATAAAACGTCCGCTTTTTCGTACAAGGCAACGGTTCATCTTCGGGAATTAACAATTGGAATTTTTCAAACTCCATGCCTTCGGCGGCAGTAATTCCCATTTGCACGGTTGTAATCGGCTTGGTAAGTTTATCCATTTCCGCATACCGTCCCGCAAGAATCGTTGCACCGCGTGAAATCAAAGTGGACACGTCATCGCTGAAAATTATATCTTGATTCTGCAGGCTATCTTCTAAACATTTTTTGATAAGCGGAATATTTGAACTGCCGCCAGCCAAAACAATTCTGTCAATTTTTTCAATGCCTTTTTCCCGCGCAGTTTGAATAGTTCGTATAGTAATTTCGACAGTGCGGCTAATGTATTCGCCTATAAGCCTTTCGAGTTCCTCGCGCGTCAGAGTAAATTCAAAAGTATCTGACTTACCGTCGGGCAACGCAATATTGAAAAATTCTTCGGCGTTTTCATCTTCGGACAAATCCTCTTTGATAAGGTTAGCGGTGCGCCAAATTTCGCTCATATTCAATCGATAATCAGCGGCAGAAATTTTATGAAAATCTTCGTCAAATTCATCTTCGTGGGCAGGAAATTCCGTAGAAAATTTTTCATTAACGTCAGCCAAAATTTTTTCGGCAATCTTTTCAGTCAAAACATTTCCGCCTAAATGTTTATCGCCACCCGTCGTAATCTCTTCAAATGTGCCGCGAACTTTTTGTATAACTGAAACGTCGAAAGTACCTCCGCCAAAATCGTAAACCAAAATAATTTCTTCGGTATCTTCGCCCTTAGAATTTTCATAAGCAACGGCAGCGGCAGTAGGTTCAGCGGCAAGTTTAACATTTTCCAGACCGGCATCACTTGCGGCATTTTTAACGGCACTTTTTTCAGTCGAACTGAAATTTGCAGGAACAGTGATAACTGCGCGGTCGATACAACCTGCCGCCGCTCCAAATTCCTTGACGAGTTTAGCTTCAATACCCTGCACAATTTTATTCAGAAAAAGTTTAGCGGCATCACGCGCCCGCAAGGAAATTATTTCGCCATTTTCAGCGGTAATTTCTTGGCGTTGCGAATCACCTATGGAAGTTTTGAAATTTGCTATACCTGCCGCAGGATTTTGCGTCAAAAGTTTTTTCGCAGTGCCACCTATAAAATATTCGTCAGGTGTGCGAAAATACAACACGGACGGAATAATTTCACTTTTATCATAACGCAGAGCGCGAATCCTGCCACTTTTGTTTACGTAGGATACAACTGTATTTGTCGTCCCTAAATCAATTCCAATTTCTTTACCCATAAAATTTTCTCCTTTTAGTTAATAGTGAATAGTAAACAGTGAATAGTGAAAAGATACTGGTAACTACTTACTATCCCCTAAGCCCTTAGCCCTATCCATTAATATCAGCTTGAATTTCAATCGTCATATCACTGTTACTTACTCCATTTGCCGCCTTGAATGCAAAATCAAAAATCCTCAACAAATTTTCAACATCATCATCAGGCTCGCCGACTTCAAGCGCGTCTGTTATGTACTCAAAAAGCATTTCCAAATGCCCTTCCTTCAACAGACTTGCCATAAAATTTGTTGCAGTATCACTTACTCCAAAAATTTCTGAAAGCGAAATCTTTAACTCGTCCGGCAAATTTTTATAAGATTGATACGCTTTTTCAAGTTCAGAATAATTTTCTGCATAATAATTCAGCCGCGCAGATTGTTCAATAAGTTGCCGCTTTTTTTCTTCCAACGATGAAAGCAACTCTTCAATTTGCGACCGCGCAGAATTTAATTTTTCTTCACGGCGTTCAATCTCTTCAAACTGCCGCTCTAAGTCACTGTTCAAATCGGAATTTTGCCGCAATAAATCTATGACTTCAAAATTTTTGTTGGAAATTTCCTTTTCGAGTTGCGAGCGGACATTTTGCAACTTTTCAATCGAACCCTGCGCGTCAGAAAGTTGACTTTGCGACTGATTAAAATCTTTCTTTGAAACGCAATCATCCATATTGAAAAATAATTTCCTTATTTCAAACAAATTATTTTTAATAACGTCAAGCACACGTTCGGTAAAAAATTTGTCCTCCAAAGTAGCCTCCCAAAAAATATTTCTTGAAATAAAAAAAATTCTACTTTAATTGAAATTTACCTTCAAAAATTTTCGCGCGTAATTGTACCACAAAAATTTTTTTACGTCGCCATAAAATTAAAAAATCTGCGTGGCAGGATAATAAAAATTTTGATAGAATACAAATATTAGTTTTTGGAAATAAATTTGGAGGTTAATTTTATATGAAGGAATACGCAAGCGAATTTATAAGAAATGTCGCAGTAGTCGGACATGGCAAGACCGGTAAGACCAGCATTCTTGACGCCTGCATTTTTAACAGCGGTGCGGTAAAACGTCTTGGCAAGGTTGATGACGGTACAAGCCTTCTTGACTACGAGGCAGAAGAAACTAAACGCAAAATGACTATCAGTGATGCACTTGCCGTTACTGAATGGAAAGATTGTAAAATAAATTTCATTGATACGCCTGGTTATCCCGACTTCGTTGCAGAAGTTCAAGGCGCACTTGCCGCCGCTGATTCCGCATTGATAATCGTTGCCGCCAATGCCGGTGTCGAAGTCGAAACGGAAAAAGCTTGGGCACTTGCCGAAAATTTGAATTTACCTCGCGCATTTTTTATCAACAAAATGGATCGCGAACACGCAGATTTTCACAAGGCTTTAGAAGAACTCCGTAGCAAATTTGGTAACGCCGTTGTTCCCGTTCAAATTCCTATCGGCAAAGAAAATTCTTTCAAAGGCGTTGTGGATTTAATTGCAGGTGACGCAATTCCCGCTGACCTTGAAGACGAAGTCGAAGAAGCTAAACTTGAAATGCTTGACAGCGTTGCCGAGTTCAACGATGACTTAATGGAAAAATATCTTGAAGGCGAAACTGATAATCTTGACCCAAAAGAAATTTCAGGAGCTCTTGCCGAAGGTATTAAGCAGGCAAAAGTTTTCCCCGTCTTCGTAGGTTCTGCTGTTCAAAATGTTGGTATTGACAAACTTTTGAATAACGTTGTAGAATATTTCCCGTCACCTGATTACAAAACTTTCAGCGGTGTAAATCCGAATAACGATGAAGCTGTTGAACGTAAGATAACTGACGCATTCAGTTCACAGATTTTCAAGACGATGGTTGACCCGTTTGTTGGAAGAATGTCTTACATAAGAATTTTCTCCGGCGATATGAAAGGCGACGCAACTTATCAGCTTTACGGCGAAGGTTACGAAGGACAAGAGAGAATCAGCGGAATTTTCACCATGCAAGGTAAAAAACAAATTCCTATGGAAATTGCTCATGCCGGTGACATTGTCGTAACGTCGAAACTTTCAGCGGCGAAAACTTGCGATACACTTTGCGAAAAATCTGCGGCGATTAAATATCCGCGCGTAAATTATCCCGAGCCTATGTTGGCAATGGCTGTTTCTTCTATCAAAAAGGGCGAAGAAGATAAAGTTATTACGGCGATTAGGCGTCAACAAGATGAAGACCCGACAATTAAGCTTGTCAAGAATCAAGAGACCCGACAAACTATTTTGTACGGAGTTGGTGAACTTCATCTTGATATTCTTAGCGATAAAATTCAGCGTAAATTCAACGTACAAATGGCATTTGGTGAACCTCGTGTAGCTTATCGTGAAACGATTCGTGAGAAAGTTGAAGTTCAAGGTAAACACAAGAAACAATCCGGCGGTCACGGACAATACGGCGATGTTTGGTTGAGAATTGAACCTAACAGAGACCCTGCAAGAACCGGCAATGGTAACGTCTTCAAAGAAAGTATTGTCGGCGGTACAGTTCCGCGTCAATATTTCCCTGCTGTCGAAAAAGGTACTAATGAAACTTTGGCGGAAGGCGTTATCGCGGGCTATCCTGTTGTTGACGTTATCGTAGACCTTTATTTCGGTTCTTACCATCCAGTTGATTCCAGCGAAGCGGCTTTCAAAACGGCTACAGCTATTGCAATTAAAAAGGGTGTACTTGCCGCGAAACCTATTTTGCTTGAACCGATTGACGAAATTTCCGTTGTTATCCCTGATAACTACATGGGCGACATTATCGGCAACCTCAATTCTAAACGCGGTCGCGTTCTCGGAACTGATCCTAAGGGTAAAGGTATGACGGAAGTCAAGGCACTTATTCCTGAATCTGAACTTTACAAATATGCTACCGACCTTCGCAGTCAAACTCAAGGGCGCGGCTCTTACAGCTTGAAGTTTTCTAATTACTCACCTATGCCTGATAAACTTGCCGAAAAAATTATTGAAGAACACAAAGCTAAATCAGCTGAAAAATAGTTTAGTGAATAGTAGTTAGTGAATAGTGAATAGTAATTCACAATTCTTAATTCTAAATTCTTAATTAAAAAAGCGGTTGTAGCTCAGCAGGATAGAGCAACTGCCTCCTAAGCAGTAGGTCGCGCGTTCGAATCGCGCCAATCGCACCACTTAGAAAATAATTTGATTATATAAAAAAATCCTCTGTCATAATGTCAGGGGATTTTTTGCGTATAAAAAGTAGTGAAACATTTACGTTGAAATAATTTGACACGTTTTTTAATTATCAAAAAATTTTTTCGCCTACTATTTGAAATTAAAAATTTTTTCGATTATAATTGCAATAAGGTTTTGTTAAAATTTTCATTTTTCAAGGAGGAGGATTTTTTTTATGAAAGATTATCTTTTGGAGATTAAGCGCAAGTCCAGCGTGAATTATTCTCATCGTGTGGTTGAATCTATGGAAAAGGTTCATTTTGAAATTCAGCGTTTCGCCGTCATTAGTAACAGCTTAAACGATACGGTAGTAACCGGAACTGAAGATGACGATACTATTACCAGTAATGGCGGCTCAAGAGTCACGGTTAATGCTCTAGGCGGTGATGACCGAATCTTTTTCAATGTTGGCGACATCAACACTGAAAATGCAGTTAATGCCGGTAGCGGTAACAATTACGTCAGTTTGGGCGGCTGGACTACCAGCAACACTGTTACTGCAGGCGATGGCGCGGATACCGTTTACACGCATGGAAATACTTTTGTTAAAGCCGGTGAAGGAGCTAATTATATTTCTGTTGACGGCGGCGATCATAGCAGAGGTAATACCATAAGTGCCGGTAAAGATGCCGATAAAATTTTTGCTACGGGTTCGGCGAACAATTCGATTGAGGCTGGCGACGGTGCAAACTTAGTCAGCGTAACCGGCTGGTCAAGCACCATTAATTCAGGTAGCGGCGATGACACTATTTACGGAGCTCAACTTAACGTAATTAACGCGGGCGCAGGTAAAAATTTCGTAAGTCTTACCAGCAGTATGAATACCGTTACTTCAGGCGATGGTGCCGATAAGATTTATATTGATGATGTTTATGATAGCGTTAATGCGGGTGGCGGCAATAACTTAATCGACATAGGTCAAGGCACAATTTCCGCCGGAAGTGGCGACGATACAATTTACGCGCACAAATGGGCTAATGAAATTTCTGCAGGCGCGGGAAATAATCTTATCAGCTTGTCGGGTAGCGGCAGTGACAGTGTAGTCGGCGGCAACATTACTGCAGGAGACGGCAACGATACCATTTACAGCAATTACGGCGTGATTGATGCGGGCGCAGGTGCAAACTTTGTCAGCGTCTACGCAAATAACTGGAATGAAAAGAATATCAAAACCGGTTCAGGCAAAGATACAATTAACGGCGACGGAGAAAAATTTTATATTGAGGCTGGCGCAGGCGATGACTCAATCAACCTTTACAATGGAAATGACAGTACAATTTACGCGGGCGCGGGCAATGATTCAGTCGTTGTTACGGGCGAGCGTGTTACGGTTGACGCAGGCGCAGGAAATAATTTGGTAAGTGTCGGTAGTGAAGGCGGCAACTCTATCACTGCGGGAGACGGCAACGATACCATTTACATTACTGGAGAAAATAATTACATTAAAGTTGGCGGCGGTTCAAATGTCATTTACGGCGTTGTGGCAAGTGATAGCATTGATGTAGGCGAAAATTATTCTACTTTAATCAGCGGTGATGACTTGATTATTACCACAGATAACGGCACAATCACTTTGAAGGACGCGGCAAATATTTCTACTATAATTCAAGGCACCTTGACCGGCGGCGACGATATCGTAACTGACGGCTGGGCAACGATTACGTCGTCAGGAAACTCAACCGTTGTGGCTGATAGCATTATGACTGCCAACGGTACGAGCAGTGCTGATGTAGTCAAAGTATCCTCCGTATATCAAGTTTCACGTGCTGTTTCTGTCGGCGGCGGTAATGATTCAGTTAATATCGGCAGTTCTGTAATTCATATCGCTCAACTCACTATAGATGGCGGAGGTGGAAATGATACCGTCCGTATTGATTCGTCACAAGGTGCATGCGCAATATATAACTCCTCTGTCGAAGTTTATGGCGGTGAAGGTACTGATAAATTTGACATTAATGGACTTGTCGGAGGTTCTTTGCTGAAAATTGACGCCGGTGTCGGTAAAGATACGATTGACTTTACATCTAATGAATTCAATACGCACCTTTCCACAGTCAGCATAGATAGCGGCGATGATGACGATGTTATGACTTTTTCAACTAATGCCAATGAGGGCATTGTTATTGCTAACTCAAATGTTACATTGAACGCTGGAAAGGGCAATGACACCATTGTTTTGAACGCAATCGATTACCCCGCTGTTCATGAATCGACGCTTAATGTCTATGGCGGTGAAGGTGCTGATAAAGTTTCGATTAATGGTGACATTAGTTCATCTAAGACGCTCATTGACGGCGGTAACGACAACGACGAAATTAATTGGAAGGGCGGAATGGGAGCAGCTGAAGTAACCCTCAACGGCGGCGAAGGCAATGATACGATTGATGTTGCCAATGAACGTGGTTCTGCAAGTGGGAATTCAACCCTTCAAGCAAATGGCGGCAATGGCGCAGACATCATTAAATTTGGTAATATTGCCGAATCCAAAGCAACGATTGATGGCGGGAACGGCAACGACGAAATTGATTTGAATGACAAAATTGGGGCATCTAAAGCAAGCATCAACGGCGGCACAGGCGACGATATTATTAACGTTACCACCAACGAATGGGTGGCAATAGAGAATTCTCAAGTCACGTTGAACGGTGGCGAAGGTAATAACCAAATCAACGTTCACACTTATGACAATGGCGGCACTGCGATTCTTAAATCTTCCGTTGAAGTTTACGGCGGCGCAGACAACGATACGCTTAAAATTATTGCTAATCAATGGTATGGTATCGAGGAGTCTACCTTAAATGTTGATATTGGCGAAGGCGACAATTATACCGAAATACGAAATAAAATAGGACTCGCGCTTTACAATTCCAATGTAACGTTTAACAGCGGCGCGGGCAACGATACTCTTAATATCGTAGGTAACGAATGGTCTCCTATGCATATGACCACACTTCAAGCAAATGTCGGCGGCGGTAACGATTTTGTAAATATTTCAAATGATAGCGATGGCGGAATGCACACTGCTCTTATCACTATCAATAGCGGCGCGGGCAATGATACCGTTAATTTAAGTGGAATGTATCAATCCAGTGTTAAAGTTGACGGCGGAGCTGGGGCGGACAAAGTTAGTGTCAATGGACTCGTTGAAAAATCTGATTTGAGAATTAATACTGGAGCGGGCAAAGATAAGATTGACTTTACGTCTAATGAATTTAATACGTACCTTTCAACTATTAGCGTAGACAGCGGCGATGATGATGACGTTATTAATTTCTCAAGTAATGTCGATGAGAGAATTGCTATACAGGGTTCAAATGTTACGTTGAATGCTGGTAAAGGCAATGACGCAATTAATATCACGTCGAAGAATGTAGTTGCCATTTACGATTCAACGCTTAAAGTTGACGGTGGTGACGGTACTGATAAAATTAGCATTGAAGGCGGATTTCAGGACGGGCAAGCAACATTTAGCGGCGGTACTGGTGACGATACCATTTACATTAACAGGTCTGAGGGTTCTGTAATCCAATCAGCTACAGTTAAAGTTGACGGCGGCGACGGTAACGATTTAATTAACGTAACCAATGAACAATGGGCTGTTATGTATCATTCCTCCGTTACAATCGATGGCGGCGTTGGCAATGATACTATCAAGATTAACGGTAATCCAGAGCGTTGGGACTCGGCAGTTTATAATTCTACCGTTAAAGTTGACGGCGGCGACGGCGCAGATTTAATTTCTATCGACAAGCTTATTGATTATGAGCAGACAAGCTATGCTACGATAGGCGGCGGTGCAGGTGCTGACACTATAACCATTAATGAAATTGGAGGAAATAACAAAGTTTCGATTAACGGCGGTGCAGGTGCTGACGTTATCACTATACAAGAGATTTTCAATGAAGATACTACGATAGTTGCGGGTGCAGGAGACAATATCAGCGTCCGTTACAGTTCGGACGTAAATTATCTCTTTGACAGCACGAGCAATGTCACGATTAGCGGCGCGACGTTTAAGGCAAGCAAGGCAAATACTTCCGCAAATATCAGTACGCGTTATGATTGTATTATGATTGGTACAGGATTCAGCGGGACAGTTTCCAATACTAATAGCAAAACTCTTGTAGACTCTTACGGGAATTTGATAAGTTCTAAAGGCAGTTACAAAATCGTCAACGGAAAATTCGATGCACCTGCGTCTGTTATGGGTGTCGCTAAAGGAAATGGCACAAGTAACACAGTAGTCACTGGAACTGCCAATGCCGACAGTATATCAAATTATGCCAATAAAGTAACAATAAGTGTTGGCGCAGGCGATGATGATATTTCTAATGGCGGCGAAAATGTCACGATAAACGGCGATGTAGGCGATGATTACATTGAAAATCACGGATCAAAGGTTACGATAACGGGCGGCGCAGGCGATGATGATATTTATAATGGCGGCGAAAATGTCACGATAAACAGTGGTGCCGGCGATGATGAAATTTATAATCACGGATCAAAGGTTACGATAAACGGCGGCAACGGAAAAGACAATATCCATATTGGTCAGGGGCATCGTCGTTCAATGAATGGCGATGAAGAGTATTGGGTAAGAACCGGTGACAGTGTACTTGCTAACGGCGACGCAGACAATGACTATCTTAGCATTTACGGTAGCAACTACGTGACGATAAGCGGCGGCGACGGCAACGATACCCTTTTCAATGGGAGTTCATATGATTATGATGTTTCCATTCATGGAGGAAATTACAACTCACTCAGTGGCGGCGCAGGTAATGATTCTATTGTATTGCAATTTAATCCTACAGATTGGTTTTGGTCAGACGGAGAAGAAACTACAATCAAATGCGTAAACAAAGGCTTGACGATTAACGGTGGAACGGGCGACGATACCATTATCAATCAAAATGAGTACGACGGAACTATTACCAAGCATAACAGTGGAAACGTTTATCAGTACGCGGCGGGAGACGGCAACGACGTTATTTTGGGTGTTGGCGGAAGTGATACGCTTATTATCAGCGGCACGAAGTACAGCACGACAAAGAGCGGCGGTAATTTAGTTGTAACGGCAGGTACTGGCAAAATTACTCTGCAAGGTGCGGCTAGCCTTTCGTCGGTAAAAATCGTTACGGTAGCAGGCGGCGGCAAGGATACAGGCTCGGGCGGCGATGATACTATTCCCAGTGGTGATGATACCGATACTGTAGTATCAGGTAGCTGGGCAACAATTACGTCGGCAGGTAAATCAATCGTTGTACCTGACAGTGTGACAGCAGTTAGCGGTACAAGTAAAGCCGATACGATTATAGCAAATTCTGATGATGATACCTGCGCAGTTTACGGCAATGGTGGCGCAGATAAAATTACGATTCAAGGTTCTGCACAGTATACCGTAAGCGGCGGCACAGGTAACGATGCAATATACAGCAGTGTTACGAGCGGCGTTCTTTATACCTACGCGTCAGGCGACGGCAACGATATTATAAAGGGATTTGGCGAGGACGATTCCATTAAAATTACGTCAGGGTCTATTAATACAACGGCGGTTAGCGGCGCGAATATTATCTTAACAGTCGGCAGTAATAAAATCACGGTCGAAGGAATTGCGAATAAGGATGTAACAATTCAAGATAATGTATTCAGGCTGTTTACGATTCCAACGATTAAAGGAACGGCGGGAACGGATAGCCTTAATAATGGAGCTAACAGTGCGATAATTAGCGGCTTAGGTGGAGCAGACACTATTAATAATAGCGGAAACAGTGTGAGTATTTCTGCCGGCGAAGGCAATGACAAGATTTATGATAGTGGCGATGAAACGACAATAAGAGGAGACGCAGGCAACGATACCATAACGGCGAGTGGAATCAACGTATTTGCAGACGGCGGAGCAGGAGCGGATAAAATTTCGCTTGGGAGCAAAGCTGAAAATGCGACGCTGATTGGCGGCGAAGGTAACGATACTATTTACACTAATGGAAAAGGCAATCTGATTCGGTATGCTAATGGCGATGGTAAAGACGTAATCGTAGGATTCAACGGAGATGACTCAATTAAATTAACGTCAGGGAAGATTAGCAAGTCGGTAAAAAGCGGAAAAGATATGGTGTTTGCAGTAGGTTCAAGTTCGATAACTGTAAAAGATAGCGCGGATAAGTCCCTTAATATTCAAGACAATGTAATTATGATAACACCGATTGATTATATTGTTCCAGTGACATTAACCGCGAATGCAGATAAACATGTCAATGAAGATGATTCCGCTACGATTTATGGAATAGCTGGTAATGACACAATCACGAATATTGCAAACAATGTGTACATAGACAGCGGCGCAGATGCTGATAAAATTAGCATAAGCGCAAATTCTGCAAACAATACGCTGATTGGCGGCAAAGGCAACGATACCATTTACACCAATGGCAAAGGCAATCTGATTCAGTATGCGACAGGCGACGGAAAAGACGTTATCGTAGGCTTTAGCGACGATGACTCAATCCAGATTAACGGGACAATCAGCAAGTCTGTAAAGAGCGGCGCAAATGTTTTGGTAACAGTCGGCTCGGGAACGTCCAATGTTATCACAATAAAAGACGGTGCGGATAAATCTCTTGAAATTAATGACAATGTAATTACGTTAAAAGAAAGCTTAAAGCCTGTGACATTAACCGCAGGTGCAGATAAATATGTCAATGAAGATTCTGCCGCTACAATTTACGGAATGGCAGGAAATGACACAATCACGAATAGCGGCACGAATGTTTACATAGACGGCGGCGCAGATGCAGATAAAATTAGCATAAGCGCAAGTTCTGCAAACAATACGCTGATTGGCGGCAAAGGCAACGATACCATTTACACCAATGGCAACGGCAATTTGATTCAGTATGCGACAGGACAAGGCAAAGACGTTATTGTTGGATTCAGCGGCGACGATTCCATTAAGATTACTGGCAAAATCAGCAAGACTGTAAAAAGCGGGGTGAATTTACTTGTAACAGTCGATTCTGATAAAAATAATGTCATAACGATAAAAGACGGTGCAGATAAGTCTCTTGAGGTTAATGACAATGTAATCACTCTGAAAGAAAGCTTAAAGCCGGTGTCATTAACTGCAAATGCAGATAAATATGTCAATGAGGATACTGCCGCAACGATTTATGGAATAGCTGGTAATGATACAATAACGAATACAGCAAGCAATGTGTACATAGACGGTGGAGCAGGTGCTGATAAAATCAGCATAAGCGCGAGTTCTGCAAACAATACGCTGATAGGCGGCGCAGGAAACGACATCATTTACACCAATGGCAATAGCAACTTGATTCAATATGCAAGTGGTGATGAAAAAGATACTATCGTAGGTTTTAGCGGCGACGATTCAATTCAAATTACGTCGGGAACTATTAGTAAATCGGTAAAGAGCGGCGCGAATATGATATTTGCAGTTGGCAAGAGTTCCATAACTGTAAAAGACGGTGCGGATAAAACCTTTGAAATCAAAGACAATGTAATAATGCTGACAGAAAGTCTGACGCCGGTAACGTTGACTGCCAAAGGCGATAAGTACACGAATGAAACCAACGGTGCTACGATTTACGCAGTTGGAGGAAACGATACCATTACGAACAGCGGAAGT
>JAFZIV010000065.1 GCA_017554235.1 Selenomonadaceae bacterium | reverse complement strand
CTTTTTACTGATCACTGACCACTGATCACTGACCACTGATCACTGATCACTGATTACTTTTCACTACTTCAACATTGCTAACATAGTACCTGCCGCAACCGCCGTACCGATGACGCCCGCGACATTAGGTCCCATTGCGTGCATTAAAAGATAATTGCCCGGTTTAGACTTCATACCGACGAGTTGAGAAACACGCGCCGCCATAGGTACTGCAGAGACACCAGCTGAACCGATAAGAGGATTAATTTTCCAGCCGGTTGCGCGACACATAACTTTACCTAACAATACGCCGCCTGCCGTGCCTCCCATAAATGCTACGAGTCCCAAGCAGATTATTAATAAAGTTTCAGGTACAAGAAAATCTTTAGCGTTCATCGTCATACCTGTACCGGTTGCCAAAAAGATTGTTACGATATTGCACAGAGAATTTTGCGCCGTGTCGCTAAGTCTGTCAGTTACGCCCGATTCACGAAGTAAGTTGCCGAGCATTAACATTCCCAATAACGCGGCAATCGGCGGTAAAAGCAAGCTGATAAAAATTGTTGCTACAATCGGAAATACTACGCGTTCAAATTTTGTAACCTGACGCAATTCCGTCATTACGACTTCGCGTTCTTTTTGAGTGGTCAAGGCTTTCATAATCGGCGGTTGAATCATCGGCACGAGTGACATATAAGTATAAGCCGCGACCGCGATTGCGCCGAGTAAGTGCGGAGCAAGTTTGATTGAAAGATAAATTGACGTAGGACCGTCAGCACCGCCGATAATTCCGATAGCCGCCGCTTCTTTTATGTCAAAGCCAACTATCATTGCGCCTGCCAATGCCACGAATACGCCGATTTGTGCCGCCGCTCCCAAAAGTAATGTCCAAGGACGTGCAAGTAATGGTCCAAAGTCAGTCATTGCGCCGATACCTAAGAAAATTAACGGCGGGAAAATTTCAAATTGAATACCTAAATTTATCGCCTTCATGACGTTCATTTCTTCGCCGAAAAATCCTGTGTTCGGGAAATTGGCGAGGATACAACCGAACGCGATTGGTCCGAGTAAAAGCGGTTCAAATTCCTTGACGAACGCCATATACAAAAGTAAAAGTCCGACCAAAATCATTATGCCGTTGCCGGGCGTAAATGCCGAAAAGCCACTGTCATTCCACACCGATTGCAACGATACTGCAAATGCGTCAACAAATTCCAAAATTTTCACTCCTTGTTTTTAAAGTTTAATGGAAGAGGTGAGGTGCGCAAGGACGCGCACCCGTCCGCACCCTGAGCGTGATGCGAAGGCTGCGGACATGTTTTCTTTTGTTACTTTTCTTTTGCGCCAAAAGAAAAGTATATTCAAAAACTAAAACAATATTACAAATTTAAATTTATAAAAAATCAACGATTCTTAGTTCCTAAATTTGAACGAGCTCCACTCTTCCACGCTGTATTATTTTTTTCAATCATACGTACTGCGCGAATTTCACCCGTAACGCCGCAACGCGCTATTGCCGCAACTATTGCCGCTATAACTTCTTCGGGTATGTCGTCATCTTCGCTTGGTACGTCAAGATGTGTTACAGTTTTAGAATCTTTTACATGATTAATTATGCGTTGCATTTCGTCGCCTTCGACTGATTCCGTTGAGGACGGCTCGGCAACTTCCGGCTCTTTCGTCGGATCAATTTTGTGTATCAGCTGAATTAAAAAACTCAGTGCCACCAAAACGATAAAGACGACCGTCATATTAATCATCATTATTATAAACGGGTTCGTCGTTACAGGATGTCCCATAAATTTTACCACCTCGAAAAAAAAGTACATATATTTTAATTATTGCACTGAAAAAAAGAAAATTCTTTGTTGGAATAATTTTTATTCAGTTGAGTTATAGATATTGAAAAAAATTTTTGTCTTATGTTAAAATAAAATAAAATTTTGTGTATACGGTTGGGTAATTAAATTTATGAGAAGAAGATCATTTATAAGGTTAATTGGAATCGGTGCGGTTGCTTTGGCATTGGGAAGTTGGCGGGCATTTGGTGTGGAAGAAACTTCTAAACACGGCAAAGTAGATTTTCATGCGCATCCTATTTTGTTGTCGTATATAAACGGACTTCAACGTTTGGACATTGACCCGCATGAAGTTGAAGGATTGCCGTTGCCTAAGTGGACGGTTGACGCACATTTAAAATTTATGAATGACGCGGGAATTGGCTTTACGGTTTTATCCATGCCGTCACCGCATATTTATAACGGCGATGCTAAAGAAAAAATTGCTTGCCAAGTTGCTCGTGAAATTAACACGGAGCTTGCCGAAGTTTGCCGCGTACATCCTGACAAATTTGGTTTTGTGGCTGTGCTGCCAATGCCGAGCGTTGACGGTTCTGTAAATGAAATTAATTATACTATGTCGAAGTTGGGCGCGTTGGGTGTCAAGGTTGCAAGCAATTCCGACGGCGTTTATTTGGGCGATGAAATATTTGACCCAATTTTCGAGGAATTAAATTCCCGTCAAGCTCTCGTGATTATTCATCCCAGCCCCGCGCAGAAATTGCCGCGCAGTGACGTTGTAACGGGAAATGTTATGGCTCTTTACGAACATCCTTCCGATACTACCCGCGCCGTTTTGAATATGATTGCCAACGGTACGCTTGAAAAATTTCCAAAAATAAAATTTGTCGTGCCGCATTGCGGTTCGTTCATGCCGTATATGAAACAACGCGCTGATTCTATATTTAAAACGTTGGCAGGTATGAATATAACAAATTCCGTTGACGTTGAAACGGAACTTAAAAAATTTTATTTTGACTTAGCGGGAGATCCAATGCCTGAACAAATGGACATGCTTTTGAAAATTACTGACGGAGACCATTTACTTTACGGCAGTGATTTTCCCTATATCCCCGCGCAGGTTTTGTTGGATAATAAAAAATCTCTCGACGATGAACTTGACAAGCGCGATTTGACTAAAAAAGTTTATTGTGACAATGCAGAAATTTTATTGGGTGAGTAATTTGGAAAATAAAATTATTATTCGCAGAGAAACTGAAAAAGATTATCGAATCGTTGAAAATCTTGTAAGAGAATCTTTTTGGAACGTTTACAGACCGGGCGCGTTTGAACATTATGTTTTGCACTGCTTGAGGAATGATAAAAATTTTGTTCCTGAATTAGATTTTGTAATGGAGAAAAACGGCAAAATTATCGGGCAAAATGTTTTTATGCGGGCGAACATAAAATCTGATGACGGGAAAAATATTCCAATTATGACGATGGGACCGATTTGCATTGATAAAAATTTTCAGCGTCAAGGTTATGGAAAAATCCTTTTGGATTATTCGCTTGAACAGGCAAAAAATTTAGGTTGCGGTGCAATTTGCTTTGAAGGAAATATAAATTTTTACGGCAAAAGCGGTTTCAAATATGCGCGGGAATACAATATCCGCTATCACGGTTTGCCTGAAAATGCCGACGATTCATTTTTTCTTTGCAAAGAACTTATTGGCGGATATTTGAAAGGAATCAGCGGCGAATATGCAACGCCTGAAGGATATTTCGTTGCAGAAAAAAATCCTGAAGAATTTAAAAAGTTTGATTCAATGTTCCCGACAAAAGAAAAGAAAGTTTTGCCGGGACAAATTTTTAGTTGAACATAAAGGGAAATTTTATGATAGACATAACATTACTTGGAACGGCGGCACTTTTCCCGTTGCCGAAAAGAGCATTAACGGCGGCATATTTATTTTGCGGCGGACATGGGATACTTTTTGACTGCGGTGAAGGGACGCAGACAGCGGCAAGACGAGCGGGCGTCAGCTTAATGAAAGCCGACATAATAGCCTTGACGCATTATCACGGAGATCACGTCTTCGGACTGCCGGGACTTTTTCAAACATTTTCAAATTTGGAACGCACCGAGCCTTTGTATGTCATAGGACCGGCAGGCTTGCAAAAGGCAATGGAACCGATTTTAAAATTGGCGTGGCAAACATCGTATGAAATAAAATTGATTGAAATTCCGCCGGAAGGATTAAAACTTTGTGAATTGGTAAAAGGTTGGGCTTATGAGGCAAAACTTTCAGCATTCCCGACGGAACATAGGATAGTAAGTCAAGGATATTGTTTTACGTTGGGACGTGCAGGAAAATTTCAACCCGATAAAGCGCAGGCGTTAAATATCCCAATCACGCAATGGAGCGTTTTACAAAAGGGTAACAGCGTACAAGTCGGCGATAAAATTATTTTGCCGAATCAAGTTATGGGTGCACCGCGAAAAGGTTTAAAATTTATATTCTCCGGTGACACTACATTTTGCGAAAGTTTAATTGATGCGGCGACAGGTGCGGACTTGATGATTTGCGAGGCAACCTTCGGCGAAAATGAACAAGAGGAAGTTGCAAACAGACACGGTCATATGACTTTCCGGCAAGCCGCTGAAACAGCTAAACGTGCTGACGTTAAACAACTTTGGCTCGCGCATTATTCGCATAAGATAATAGACCCCAGAGAATATCTGCCAAATGCTACGGCGATTTTTGAAAATACAATTTGCGGTAAGGACGGCATGTCAACGACTTTGCATTTTGAGGATTAAAAAATTTTAGCTAATTGAGTAAAACCATTTCATTAAAATAAGTGACAAAGTTTAAAAATCCTTGACCAAAATTTAGGTAAATGTTAGAATTACGGCAAAATTGAAAACGCCAGCTAGGGGGAAAACTAATGAGTGACACAAATGCCGGCGGACAAGTTTCAGAGGGAACTCAAGTTCAGCCGGAAGAAAAAAAATTGCGTCTGCTGATAACGGACGATTCAAGATTGTTGAGAAAAAAATTACGCGAAGACTTAGAAAATCTCGGTTGTGAAGTATTAGAGGCATCAAACGGAAGAGAAGCTATCGAAATGGATATGGCGCACGAACCCGACGGCGTTATTTTGGATATAGTAATGCCGGAAGTTGGCGGCATTGAAGCGTTGCAAGTTATTCGTGAAGTTAGTCCCAATGTGCCGGTCGTAATGTTGTCGTCAGCAGGTACTCCACAAAAATTAATGCAGACCCTTAAAATGGGTGCAATAGATTTCATTCAAAAACCTTATACGAAAGAACAAATTGTCCGCGCAGTTAAAGCGATAAGGCGTGCGCGTGAAAAATTTTTGAAGAAAGCGGCAGAGTCCGAATCAAACTCTTAAAGGAGCGGTCTCTATGAAAAGCTATGACTTTGGTCAATTTCTTTTTAATTCTTCCTTTCTCGACGAAAATCAACTTGCCGAATTGGTAGTTGCCGCCAAGAAGAAAAAATCAACGTTAGCGACAAAGGCATTGTTCCTGCGTATGGTGTCATTGCCCGAGCTTGAAGAATCGTTGAAAAATCTGCAGGCGACTGAAAGCCTTGACGAATATTTACATTATCACGAATCAGAAATTCAAGACAAATACGATTCGATGATAAAAAATGTTTTGAATCAAGGGCAATCTGCGCGGGCGGCACGCATTAAAGAAAGTTCATCAATATGGCTTGTACAAGAATTGATAGACAGCGGCAAGGTAAACGCGGAACAACTCGAAAAACTTTTGGAAGAATATCACAAGTTGGAAATTCCGCCGATTGATGAAGCTTTTGCGAAACGTTACGAGTCACTGCCGCCTGAACAAAAATTGGATTATCCGTTGGAAGTTGACGTTGTAAAAAGTTTTCACGAATTTACATCAGAATCATTTGGCTCAACGGTAATTTTACTTCCAAATTCAGAAAATGCGGAAGGAAAACTTTTGGGCGCGACGGTTAAGGTTAAAGGTGAAACGCCGGTAATTGTTGGATTTTTCGCCGAAGAAGACGCTTTTAAAAAATTCGCGCAGGCTTACAATCATTTAGCGGAAGACATTTCAGACGCCTATGATGTCGTATCGGAATTTCTGAATATCTACGTTGGACACTTGACGATAAGAATGGTTGCGACGTTGGGACGAGATGAAGAGCCGGAAACTCCACGACACGGCGAGGCAGAAAATTTTTGTGCTTTAAAAATGCTTGCAGATTGGGGAAAATTTTATCTGTACGTCGGTAAGGAAGAATTTTTCAAAGAGTTGAATAAACAAGCGGACGGGCTTAATGATGACATAGATTTAAGTCAATTCGGCTTGGACGATTTAGACGAAAACTTTGATGAAAAATTCAAAGACCCCTTTGACTTTTAAAATAAATTCGGTGTTCAAAAAACGCTGAAAGGGGCTGATTGAGATATGGCAGGAAAAATGAAAAACTGTCAGCGTTGCGGGAAACTTTTTATGCAACAGAACAGGGAAAAAATTTGTCGTGAATGCCGTGACGCCGATAGGGAAATGGAAAATAAGGTAATGGAGTTTGTGCGCGATAATCCCGGATGCAAACTTCAGGACATAACGGAAGGCACTGGCGCGGAAGAATCTCTTGTACGCCGAATGGTTGAGGAAGGACGTTTCGAGCAGAGCAACGTTACAACTAACTGTAAGAAATGCGGCAAAGAAATTGTAGGCGGAATTTACTGCGAAGCTTGCTTGAGTTCAATGCAGGAAAATCTTCATAGCGTTCAGGAAAAAATTTCGGCGTCAAGTGCAGCAGCTGCCGCCGCTAAGGGTAGGGGTATGCACTCAAAAACTATCGGCAAGAAATGAAGACGGTTGAAATTTGCAAATTCTTGACAATGTAGTTATGGTGTTGTAAAATGCTTGGAGTGCAAATCAGCAAAGGCGTTAATGCGCAATTTAAGTTTGTAGAATCAGCAGAAAAACTTTTCAATGAAGATTTTTCTGACGAAGAAAATTTTGTCGGGAATGTCGAAGTTGTCGGCGAAGTTTTAGATGACGGATTGACTTTAAAAATTGTGGGAAAGATTTATTGCCGTAAGAAATTTATTTGTGATAGATGTTTAATTCAAGCGGAAGAAAATCAGGTACACGAATTTGATGAGGAAATTGACGAATCGGAAATTGTTGACGGAATTTTAGACATTACCGAACTTGTACGCGATACGCTTATTGCGGCGCAACCAATACAAAATCTTTGTAAGCCGGATTGCAAGGGACTTTGTCCGAAATGTGGTGAAAATTTAAACGACGGAAAATGTAATTGTGATAAATCTGACGTTGATCCCAGACTTGCGCCGCTTTTAAGATTTAATGCGGTCTAAGGATTTTAGCTTGCGGCTACTTCAAAGCTAAAAGCTTAAAGCTAAAACGAGGAGGGTATTTTTTTGGCAGCACCAAAAAGAAAATTAAGTAAGTCCAGACGCGACAGAAGACGTGCAAATTGGAAGTTAGAAGCACCGAATTATGTGGAATGTCCTAGATGCCACGAGCCTAAACTCCCGCACCATGTGTGTCTGGAATGCGGTTACTATAACGGAAAAGCAGTTATTGAAACGGCTTAAGGACAGCGGAAATTTTTTGGGTAGGCATAAAAAACCTGCCCGCTTTTTTTTAATGATAATCAAGCGCAATAAAACTACGGGGGCATAATTTTGAAACTTGCAGTTGACGCAATGGGCGGCGATAATGCCCCCGAAGAAATTGTAAAGGGCGCAGTAAGAGCGGCTAAAAAATTTCAATGTGAAATTATTTTGGTAGGCGACGAAAATAAAATTAAAGACGTTCTGAAAAATCAGGGCGATATAAAAGATTTGCCTCTTACAATAAGACATACTACAGAAGTTATTTCAATGCGTGAACACCCTGCCGACGCCGTTCGTAACAAAAAAGATTCTTCAATAGTCGTTGCTACGAAAATGGTTAAAGACGGTGAATGTGATGCCGTACTTTCCGCAGGTTCGACGGGAGCCGCTGTTGCCGCCGCGCAGTTGATTCTTAAACGCATTCACGGGATTGGGCGTCCCGCTATTGCTACGCCTATTCCTACTCCCAACGGCGTTACGCTTATGTTGGATTCCGGTGCTAACGTCGACAGTAAGCCCGAACATTTGTTTCAAGTAGCTATGATGGGTTCGATTTACTGCGAACACGTTTTCGGCAAAAAAAATCCTAAAGTCGGTCTGCTGAATATTGGCGAGGAAGAGACAAAGGGCAATGAACAGGCTAAGGAGACTTACCAACTTTTGAAGAATGCGTCCAATATAAATTTTATCGGCAACGCTGAAGGGCGCGATATTCCTGTTGGTAAATTCGACGTTGTAGTTTGTGACGGTTTTGTCGGAAATGTCGTGTTGAAATTTGGTGAAGGGCTTGCCTTGACGATTTTTAAGTTGATTAAGGAAGAAATTGCCGACAGTGGTATTTTGGCGAAAATTGGCGCGTTTCTGCTTATGCCTGCATTGAAAAAACTTGCGAAACGTCTTGATGTTTCTGAAAATGGCGGCGCACCACTTCTTGGCGTCAACGGCTATTGTATCATCAGTCATGGCAGTTCGGACGCAAAATCTATTTGCAGTGCTATAGGTATCGCGCAGGATTATGTTCACAGTAACATTTTGGACAAAATCAAAACTGCAATTTAAAAATAATTTTTTTGGAGAGGAGGGATTAACAGGGTTAGTCAAAATATACAAAAATATAGCCGATGATATGAAATTGTATGCAGCGTAATGCTGAAAGCTCATAAAATTTTAAAGCCAATGAGCCAGTTTGTGCTAACTTTAAAGCAGCCGGAATGACAGGAAAAGAACCAGTGCAGGTTGAAACAGTCCTGCTAACTATGGAGTAGAATCCTGATGGTAGTCGTTGGGCAAGGACTGGAAAATAAGCCGGAGGGCTTTATACTCACATAATTATGAAAGGAGAAAGCTACAAGATGAATACCGATGGCTAGTCGGGAATTTACGACTGTGGAGTG
>JAFZIV010000064.1 GCA_017554235.1 Selenomonadaceae bacterium | reverse complement strand
ATGTTCACAATGTGGAAAAATCAAAAAAGAATTAAAATTAAAAGATAGGATATATAGATGTGAATGCGGGTTAGAACTGGATAGAGATTTGAACGCGGCAATCAACTTGAAAAATGCGCCGGAATATGAAATAGCGTAAAACAACTACCGGTGGCTAGCCGGAAAGTAACGACTGTGGAGTGTTAAGCAAACGTTAGTAGGTAAGCCGAGAACGAACACGTTGAAGCAGTAAGACAGAATCGCGAGGTCTGTCCGATTCATCTTGACTTAGACTTTTGTCTATGTTTTAAGTAGCAGTAATTATGGCAAAAAAATCTGATAAAAAGTCTGCTGCTGTACCGGCAATTTCCGTTATCATCGCGATGTATAACACAGAAAAATATGTTGAACGTTGCCTTGAAAGTCTTTTGACACAAACGTTTCAAGACTTTGAAGTTATTGTTGTGGACGATTGCAGCACAGATAATTCTGTAGCCGTCGTTAATAATGTTGCGCCGAAATTTGACGGCAAACTTAAATTGATACGGCTCAAAAAAAATAGCGGCTATCCCGGATTTCCCAGAAATACCGCGATGGCGAGTGCTAAAGGCAAGTACATAATTTTTCTTGACAGCGATGATTTTTTCACGGATAAGGCACTTGAAGAATTTTACACTGCCGCTGAAGAAAATGACGCTGATATTGTTCACGGCGAAAAATATTACGAGTATACCGAAGAAGATGGACAATCCAAATTAAAAACTTTCCAGAAGCCTCCCTACGTTGCCAAGCCGACTTTGGAGACTGAAGATATTGGCGAGCGAATCGCAAAATTTGTAAATTGGAAAACTTTATGGTGGGCTTGCAATAAACTTTTTCGCCGAGATTTTCTTGTTAAGAATAACATTCAATTTCCGCACATAACCGCGTGGGAAGATTTAGTTTTTTCGTTTACTTGTATCTTACGCGCTAAAAATTATGTCCGTGTTCCCTACGCGATTTATTATTACCGTATCAGAAATGATTCCCTGTCACACAGGGGACGCGACTGCTACGAGATGACTTCAAATCTTATCGGCTCGATGAAGGCTATGGATAAAGTTATTGAGAAAACGGAATTTCTTGTCCAGAATCCTGACTACAAATATTTGTTCATCGATTGGTATGTTCAGGGAAGATTGCGGACGATCTGTCAAGCCGTTTTCGATTTTGATAAATTGTCGCCCGCGCAGATTAATGACATTTTCCGTAAAAAATATTTTTCTACAAATCTGCAAGATCAAGTTGCGCTTTATTCGTACTTCTTTACGCGAGCCGCTCTCAACAAAAGACTTTTGGAAGTGAAAAATAAGGAAATTTCCGAGCTTAAAAAGCAAATCGAAGAACTGCAATCTAAAGTTGGTAATAATTGAATTTTAGACAGAGTGTAATTCAGATTCAATGTTAATTTATAAAAAAAATTAATCCCAGCGGTAGTCGTTGGGATTTTTTTGTTGATAGAAATTTTATAAGCGATAACAAATTTTAAACAAAAGAGTCAACTTTTAATTAGTTTTTGTCCAAGTGTGGGATTGGCGACTGTAACTGTAAGCTGATTGGTCGGAAAGTACGAAGTTCGACGCGCCATTTTGCCCCTTAATCGTCAGCGATTCGCCGCTTGCCATATTTACTACAAAATCTTGTCCAACTTCGCCAGCCGAAACAATATCACTCAATGAAACATTGTACAAACTAATTTTATCACTCGAAACACTGTTGTAAATCGTATCGTTGCCTTCGTGTACGCCGTAATAGAAAGTATTTTGACCTGCGCCGCCGTAAAGCAAATCGTTGCCACCTTTGCCGCCCCAAAGTCTGTCGTTGCCGTTGCCTGCGTGAATTTCATTATTGTTGGAGTTTCCAAAAAGTTCATTATTCCCGTAAGATGAAGTCGCATCAATCGTATTGATATTATCGTACAAAACACCGGCTGAACCGTCAAGATGAACTGTCACGGATTCGTAAGAGGTTACATCCAAAACGTTCGCACGTGAGCCGCCGCTATAATAATTTACGCCGTTTTCGTAGGTAAAATGATTATCTCTTTCTTGATAACCGAGTTTTGCATAAGAAATATTGTAACCATCCGTCGAATACTGGAAGATTTCATTTTCGGAACTGCTAGTCTGCGCTTGGAAAGAAGTTCCGTTAGACATTCCAAAACTTACGTAGCTATCGTTACGGCTAAAGTAAGAAATATTCAAGTCTACAAAATTCATAACGCTGTTACGCGAGTTGTAATTTTGCAAATAACCGTTGCGCCTGCCAACGTCGTAAAAATTAGTCGCTGAATAGCTTATGCTAGCCGAATAACTGCTTCCGTAGTAATAGCCGCCGAAATTGCGCGAAACGCCGTAAGAATTGCTGTAATAGCTAATGTAATTACTTGACGCATAAGCACTGCCACCATAAGCAACTCCGCCGTAAGCATTTCCGCCATAAGCAACTCCGCCGTAAGCAGTTCCGCCATAAGCACTGCCGCCATAAGCATTTCCGCCATAAGCACTGCCGCCATAAGCATTTCCGCCATAAGCAACTCCGACAGACGTATAAGAACTGCTATGATTATGATTGTAATTGTAGTCGTAATCGTAGTCGTAATCATCGTAATAATAGTCAGCGTAGTCATAGTCGTAGTCATCGTAGTAATAATCGTCGTCGTAGTAGTCATAATAGTCATCGTTGTAATAGTCATCGTCGTAGTTGTAGTTGTCGCCGAAGTTGAAGTTGAAGTTGTAGTTACTCATTAAAAAAACCCCCTAAATCAATCGAATCACTTCATTAACTTTTGAGGGTATTATAAACAGCTAAAATTAAAATAAAATTAACGTTGGATTATTATTAAATAAATTATCATTAAAAAAATTTAAGCAAGTTGTAGGATCGTCAAACATCTGTTACAAAAAAAGATTGGAAATTCTTATAAAATGTTGGTAAAGTCCAAAAATAAAACATAAGCTAATCATGCTTCATAGCATTATCACATAAAAAAAAATCTCCGACGAGTAAATTTTTCATCAGAGTTTTTTTATTGATAAATTTGCCGCGTTGTCGTAAGAAATTGCGGTAATGAGCACAAATCGCGTTGAATAGACGCAACCCCCAAGAATCTACGGTAAAGATTTCTCGGGGATTTTTTTTGCGCCTGTGATATGAATGGACGCGATCTCGATTTTTTATCTAATTTTTTTTTTTTTAATCACAATCGCATTTTATCACGGACAAAATTTTTTTGCAAATTTTTTTATAAAATTTTTTTTCTAAAATAAAAAAAGCTCCGACGATAATTTTTTTCATCAGAGTTTTTTTATTGATAAATTTGCCGCGTTGTTGTAAAATACCTAAGTTACCGCACTCCAATCTGGTAGAAGATAGGAGGTGATAATTGTGCTTGACTTTCTGTTGACAGTTTTAGAAATGACAGGAGCAAGAATCCTTTCCGATTTTGCGGCAAAATGGATTAAAAAGTTTCTGCGGAAACTGCGGTAACGCAAAAAAATGGCGTTGAATAGACGCAACCCCTTCAAAGGTTCTCACAAAACTCTTTGGAGGGGATTTTTTTTGCGCCTGTGATAACGATGCTCGACTTTCTGCTTATCTAATTTTCTATTTAATCACGCCAAAATATTATCACATAAAAAATTTTTTTTCAAGTACTAAAACTCTACTTCCGGCAAATTTTCTACAATTTCTAAAGTTTTTAAGCTCACCGTTATGCAACTCAAAAGCAAATCCAAAATGTAGCGCGGATTGTCATGCTCGGTACACCAATCATTAGGATTATTTTCGATACCACTCGCTGAATCAATTTTCACTTGGTAACGCTCCATTACCCATTCTATAGGACTTCTCCCATTCACTACGTATTCATATGCTTTCAACGGTATATTTTTTATCGTGATATATTCATTGTAAATTATCGTGCTGCGGTCGTCTTTCGCAAACCGTATTTTTTTTACCAAAAAATTTTCTTTTTCTATCTTAACTTCTACTTCATCAGGCTTTTCAAATTTTTCGTAGTTCAAATGGATTTCTGCTAACTTCCTCCCAGCTTCACTGATTCGTAAAAATTTTTCACTCTCTCCTACCAATATTATTCGCGGTAAACTTTTTTTCAACTCTGCTGAAAATTTTTCCCTGTAACTCGGCAAGTGCAAAAAGCCATACACATAATAAAAGATTTCTTCCTTCTGAATTTTTTCTTTACAATAATTCCGTACTTTTTTTGCACCAAATTTTCTATCCAGTCGCTGATTCCGTCACGCCGCGCCTTGCTTTTCTCAAATAAATTACTTTCTTCCTCGTACCAATACAGCGGAAAACACTGCCCTTTTTCTATGAAGTCATAGCACGGAATTTTTTTTGAAATAAAAACTGAAAAATTTTTGCTGTTGCTTAAACCTGAAACACAAATCAAAAAATTTTTTTCATCGCCGCTCGGAAAAATTTTTTTCATCTGATATATCATTTCATTCAAATCAGAATCAAAATAAAAATTTTCTTCGCAAAATGGTCTGTACATTGATTCAATAATTTTTTTATCATCATAAAAATATTTTTTGCCACGATTTTTATTTTTAACTGTTGCTCGCGTCCAAGAAATTTTTGTTGAATCATTTTCTTCAGGTGAATGTTCATTATAAAAATTTATTGTCGTCTTAATATTTTTTGATAAAATTTTTTTAGAAAAATTATAACACCAAGTATCACGAGCTGTAAGAATACCATTTGAATTTATTATAAAAAAACTTTCAGTATTAAAATCAAATTTTTTATCAGGTGCAAGCGGTATATAATTTTCAAATTCATCGCCGCGCTGATTTATCCAGTCGCCTCGTTCATTCGGATAAATTCTTTTAAATTCTTCGCTTAATACCGTTTTAATTTCTGTAATTTTTTTAAGTTTTTCTTCGCGACTAAGATAATCGCCTATATCTAAATAAAAAATTTCCGTATCGCCTTCGTGATTCGGATTTTTTACAAAAATTGTTATCGCTATCGGTGCGCGTGAACCACTTCCAAAAATTTTTCCGCCTTCTTTTCGTGAAATTTCTCCTTGCGTCCGCTGATTTCCGCGTAAATTAAAAATAAAAATCTCCGAAAATTCTTTGGAAAAACATTTCCGCATACCGTCCATAGCTGCGCCGTCAATCCAGCCTGCATTCGTCACAAATCCAATTATTCCACTTTTTCCAATTCTGTCACTCGCCCAACGAAATGCTTTAATGTAGCTGTCGTAAAGTGAATTTTTATTCGTCGCTTGAGTATTTTTCGCATAAGTTTCAGCAATTCGATTTTCAAGTTTCGGATAAAAATTATTTTGAGCGTTATCATTCGCAGATTTTTGACCGACTGAATAAGGCGGATTGCCGATAATAATTTTAATTTCAATTTCTTTTTGTTCGTTGACGCGCTCGGCATTTTCCTCAAGCGCAAAATTTAAAAATTCAACTTCGTCGCGTTCAAACATTTCAAAAGTATCAGTCAAACAAATTCCTTTAAAAGGAAAAAAAGTTGTCAGTGAAAAGTGGTCAGTGGTCAGTGAAGATTTAGAATTTTTCTGATCACTGATAACTGACAACTGATTACTTAACTCGTCGTGGAAAGTATTTTCAATATTTATGGCGGCGATGTAATAAGCAAGCAAAATAATTTCGTTGGCGTGAAGTTCAGTTTGATATTTTCTGAGTAAATCATTTTGACGAATCAAGCCGCTTTGAATAAGTCGAGTAATAAAAGTGCCGGTGCCGGTGAAAGGATCTAAAATGTGAATTTTTTTATCGGAAATAGTGCGATTAAAATTTTTTTTCAAAACGTCATTAACGGAATTTAAAATAAAATCGACGACTTCAACGGGAGTGTAAACAATGCCGAGCCGCTCAACAGTCAAAGGCAACGCGGTTTTGAAAAATTTATCGTAAAGTTCGATGATAATTTTTTGTTTATCTTCAGCATTTTTAGCGATTTTGCAACGATTTTTTACAGAATCAAAAAATTTTTTAAGATGTTCGTTATCTTCGTCAGTATCGAGAATTTCAAAAATTTTTTGCATAGACTTAGAAACGGCGTTGTTTTGAACAAAAGAATAATTTTCAAAAAGAGCTTCAAAAACAGGTTTGGTAACGACGTGTTGAGCTAACATTTCAACGGCTTCAATTTCAGTAATTGTAGGATTAATATTTGTGCGAAGTCCGAGCAGATAATCTTTAAATTCTTGACGATTAACAAGATTTAAAATTTTTTTCTTGTGACGTTCAGCAATTTCAGCAATATCTTTAGCCCATTGCTCCCAATAACGTCGATTTCCAACGCGTTCAACCATACGAGCATAAATAAAATCTTGAAGTTTATCGAAAAAAATAGGAAGTTGAACAGATTTTTCAGAAATTCGATTAAAATGTTCGATAATGATATGAGAGCTGAAATTTTTTAATTTAATTTCTTCAACAAAAATATCCATACGAGAATCATGAGCGCGTAAAGCGTTGAGAACGTCCCAAACAGTAGAAAAATCTTTGCAAGAATCTAGAGCGTCTTCAGGATTAATAAAAGTTGGAACGACGACAGGAATAATAATGTAGCCGTAATTTTTTTGAAAACTTTTACGCATAACGCGCCCGACGGCTTGAACAATTTCGACTTTAGATTTTTTCAGCGACAAAAATAAAACCGCGTCGAGACTTGGAACGTCAACGCCTTCAGATAAACAGCGGACATTAGTCAAGATACGGCAAGATTCAGCATTTTTAAGCCAAGAAAGTTTTTCATCACGAACAGCGGCGGACATTTTTCCGTTAAGATGTTGAGATTCGACGTTCATATTAAGCGCGTTAAAAATTTTTGAGATGTTCTCGGAAATTTTAATATTTTGGCAAAAAGCAACGGCTTTATTAAGCGGCGAAAAATTTTCATCAAAATCATTTAAACTGCGTTTTTGAAGAGCGTTGACACAGCCGATAAGTTTAGACGCGTCGTCAAGATTTAAAATTTTATCTTCAGCGATAATTTTTTGAATTTCAGGCGGAACAGAATTTTCGTTGACAGTGAGGACGATAACTTTGTAATCGGAGAGCAAATTTTTTTCGATAGCGTCGCTAAAACTGATATGAAAAATTTCATCGCCGTAAATATTTTTGTCGTCCATAGACCAAAGTTCCAAATTATTATCGGAAGCTTTTTTTTTGGCGTCGGAATTATAAAGGCGAGGAGTAGCAGTCATATACAAACGTTTTTTTGCAGAAATAAAATTTTCTGAATGAACGGCGGTAAATTGATTAGATTTTTCGCCGTAACCTGTAGTGCGGTGCGCCTCGTCGCAAATAATTAAATCGAAAGAAATTTTAGCGTCGGCAACTTTTTCGATAGATTGATAAGTAGAAAAAATTACTGACATTTTATCGTGAGAAAAATTTTGAAATGTGCATAAAATTTTTGCAGAGTCGGTAGTGACAGGCATAGGGAGATTAACTTTTAAAATTTCGTCAGCATTTTTTGAAACGGTATCATCGGAGCAGACGCAAATATAATTGAAAGGATTTTCAGAAAAAGTAGCCCATTCCTGCAAAGTTTGAGATAAAAGAGAAATTGAAGGCACGAGAAATAAAATTTTGCCTGTTGGAAAAATTTTTTCGGCGATTTTCAAAGAAGTGTAAGTTTTGCCGGTGCCGCAAGCCATAATTAATTTTCCACGCGAATTTTTTTGAAAATGTTGTTGCGTGGCGTGGATCGCGTCAAGCTGATGTTGCAGAGGTTCACGAAAACTTTTTCTTGCGTCATCACCGAAAATCCCTGCGTCGAGTTTATCCCAATTAACGGCGGCATTTCTCAAATCAGTTAAAGAAATTTTTAAAACTTCAGGGTCTTGATTCTGCAAAGTTTTTTCAGCGTTATCGGTAAAATTATTTGTTGTAGAAATCCAGAGCCGCGCAGAAAATTTTTTATTGCCTTGAAAAATTTTTGAAGACGTAGCAAGAAAAGAATCGACGGAAGGTTTATCAATGTATAAATATTCGGCGTAAAATTTACATTGAACAGCCCAAAAATCGTCGTCAAAAGTTCTGGCTACAATGTCAATGCCTAAATCTTTACCGCCGAAATCATTTTTGTACGGAAAATCATTCCAAAGCCAAACGTCAGAAAATTTGCCGCGATAAGGCGGATAAGTGCGCAAAAAATTTCTCATCAGAACTTCAAATCGCGAGCCCTTGTCGTGTTCCGAAAAAGAATTTTGGCGATATTTTTTAAGAATTTCATCAAAAGTCATGAGAAAGCTCCTTTCGTAAATTTTTTTAATTATAGCAAAAAAAATCCCATGACACATAATCAGTGGAAAAAATTTTAATTTTAGAAAATTATTCTGCCAATGATATTTCTTAACAGAAAAAAAATTTAAGCAAGTAAAGTTGACGTAAAAAAATAAATGTGGTAAACTTTTCGAGTTATTGCAACGCTCCGCTGGAAATTTTCCATGAGCGCAAAGGAGGAAAAATTTTATGAATATCATTGAGATTCTTGAAAAGGAACAGTTGAAAAAAGATATTCCGCAATTTGGACCCGGCGATACGGTTAAAGTTCACGCAAAAATTGTGGAAGGTAATCGCGAACGTATTCAGGTTTTTGAAGGCGTAGTAATTGGTCGTCAAGGCTCGGGAGTTCGCGAAATGTTTACGGTTCGCAGAATTTCTTACGGCGTTGGAGTAGAGAGAATGTTCCCTGTTCATTCTCCGCGTATCGATAAAATTCAAGTTGTCCGTCGCGGTGCTGTTCGTCGCGCTAAACTTTATTATTTGCGCAAACTTACCGGCAAGGCGGCTCGTATCAAAGAAAAAAAAGTTGTAAAAGCTTAAGATTTAATATTAAAAATAATATTTTAAAATCTCTGTGAAAAAAATTTTTCGGCAGTCCTTAAGGATTGTCGAATTTTTTATTGTCGTGAAAAATTTTTTGAAAGGAAATGTACAGAAAATCTAGAATAGCATTGAAGATTAAAAAAAATTTTTTTAAAGGAAGGGTGAGGTTTAATGGAAATGGCTATAGGATTTCTTGTCCTGCTGGCGTGTTTAATTATAGGCGTGCGGCATGGAGGAATCGGGCTTGCCGTCATAAGCGGCATTGGACTTGTAATTTTTACCTTCGTATTTCATTACAAGCCCGGTTCACCGCCAATCGACGTAATGTTGACGATTTTAGCGGTTGTAACCTGCGCGGGTTTCCTGCAAACATCAGGCGGCTTAACAGTAATGTTGCAGTACGCAGAAAGATTTTTGAGGAACAATCCAAAACACGTAACAATTTTAGCACCGATGACAACATGGTTTTTAACGGTGTTATGTGGCACTGGACACGTTGTCTATACAATGTTCCCAATCATTTACGACATTGCGATAAAACAGGGTATCAGACCAGAAAGACCAATGGCGGTTTCGTCGGTTGCGTCACAAATGGGAATTTGCGCATCGCCGGTATCAGTTGCAATCGTTTCAATCGTCGGCTTTATGGCGGCGGCGGGATATAATTATTCTGTTTTACAAATTTTGGCGGTATCAATACCCGCAACAGGATTAGGCGTATTCTTCGCGGCACTGTGGAGTTACAGACGCGGTAAAGACTTAGATAAAGACGAACAATTTCAAGAGTTCATCAAAGACCCCGAAAATAAAAAATATGTCTATGGTGACGCAGAATCTCTTCAAGGTAAAGTTTTACCCGCCAGCTACTTTCACGCAATGTACATTTTTTTTGTAGGAATTATAATCATTGCGGCACTTGGAAACTTTTCAGATTTATTGCCGCACTTCCCCAACGCTAAAGGTGAAATGAAAGCAATTTCAATGACGGCTGTCATTCAGATGGTAATGCTGTTAGTTGCGGCGGTAATTTTATTTGTCTGCAAAGTCAAAGCAAAAGACGTTGGCAACAGTCAAGTTTTCAAATCAGGTATAGTAGCATTGGTATCGGTTTACGGCGTTGCGTGGATGGCGAATACATATTTTTCGGCACATATGGCAGTTTTGAGTGACTTCCTCAAGGCTGCAGTTGCGCAAGCTCCGTGGGCATTTGCAATTATCGCGTTCCTTACGTCTAAGTTGGTTAACTCACAAGCGGCGGCAATCGCAATAGTATTTCCGTTGGGATTGCAAGCTGGAATGGATCCAGTTTTGTTAATGTCATTTATCAGCGCGTGTTATGGTTATTTCTTCCTGCCGACCTATCCTTCCGACTTGGCTTGTATCGGTTTCGACCGTTCAGGAACGACAAGAATCGGCAAATATATTTTGAATCACAGCTTTATGATACCGGGGCTTATCGGCGTTATCAGCGGTTGTTGCGTAGGATTTGTAATGGCTCACGTCGTTTTATAAAAATTAGTTCGTAATAAAAAAATCGAGCGGGGATTTTGTCCCTGCTCTTTTTAATTTTGTTGACGCAAAATTAGTGGCTATTTTTAGAATCTGAAGATTTATTTCTGTCGTGATTAGGCGGCGGAATTATATTTCCATTTTCATCTTTAGGCGGCTCGCGGTGTTCGGATTTATCTTTGTCGTTTTCAGAAACATTACCGCGACGATTAGGCGGCGGAATTATGTTGCCATTTTCATCTTTCGGCGGCTCGCGGCGTTCGGAATTATCTTTGTCATTGTTATAATCATTACCGCGATGATGGGGCGGCGGAATTATATTTCCATTTTCATCTTTAGGCGGCTCACGGTGCTCGGATTTATCTTTGTCTTGCTTACCGTTTTTCAAGTCGTCGATTTTTTCTTTAGTCTCTTTCGCCTTATCGTATTTATCCTGCGCGGATTGAATGTCATTATGTGACGCCGCACTTGCAACGTTAAAACTAGATGACGATACACCAAATATAAATGCGCCGATTAAAGCGGCACTTAAAATTTTCTTAAACTTCAAAATTAAACATCTCCTGAAAATTTTTCTTTTAAATATCTACAAAAAATATTGTACGATACAAAAATTTAAATTTCATTAAAAAACATTAAACTTACGAAAAATTTTAGGTTGAAGAAATTTTTACTCCGCCTTAACCATTCTGTTAATCGCACTAATTAAAGCTTGAATGGACGCGGTTATAATATCAGTGTCCATACCGACGCCCCATGTAATTTTACCGTCATTGCCCGTTATGCTGATATATGCAATGGCTCGGGAACTTTGTCCAATCTCAAGCGCGTGTTCATTGTACGTCAAATCTTTATAAGTCACGCCAAGATTTTTCTGCAAAGCATTAGACACCGCGTCAAGTCTGCCGTTGCCCCGCGCAGAGTAAATTACGTGTTCGCCGTCAATTTCCATTTCGACATCACCGGAACGTGAACCGTCTGGCTCTTTCTTAAGATGAAAGTCAAGCAACTTGTAAGGCTTTTCAACGTTAATATATTCGTCGTGGAAAATTTGGTAAATCTCATCCGGCAAAAGTTCCTTATGCTTTTTATCTGAAACGCGCTTGACGCAGTAACCGAAATCTTCGCGCATCTTCTTAGGCATATCGACGCCGTAACGTTGCTCCATAATGAAACCTACGCCGCCTTTGCCGCTCTGCGAATTGATTCTGATAACGTCGCCGTCATATTCGCGCCCAACGTCATGCGGATCAATCGGCAAATAGGGAACAGTCCAACGGTCGGGATTTTTTTCATCTCGCCAACGCATACCCTTAGCAATAGCGTCTTGATGACTGCCGCTAAACGCCGTAAAGACAAGCGACCCCGCATAAGGTTGACGGTCATGAACGTGCATACGCGTAACGCGCTCGTACATTTCGACAAGCTCCGGCATATGCGTAAAATCAAGCTTGGGGTCTACGCCGAGTGCAAACATATTCATTGCAAGCGTAACGATATCAACGTTGCCTGTGCGTTCACCGTTGCCAAAAAGTGTGCCTTCAATTCTGTCCGCGCCCGCCAAAAGTCCAAGTTCCGAATCAGCTACACCGCAACCTCTGTCGTTATGCGGGTGCAAACTCAAAACAACTTTGTCACGATATTTGAGATATTTATTTATGTAAGCAACTTGCATGGCGTAAATATGCGGCATTGACATTTCGACGGTTACGGGAATATTTATAATCGGTTTACGGTCAATGACAGGCTGCCATACGTCCAAAACGGCGTTGCAAACTTCCAACGCGTATTCAGGCTCTGTACCAGTAAAACTTTCAGGAGAATATTCAAAGCGGTAATTTGCATTAGCTTTTTCTGTGAGTTCAAGAAGAAGTTTTGCACCGTCAACCGCAATTTGTTTAATTTCATCTTTAGACATACGGAAAACTTGTTGACGTTGTGCAAGGGAAGTGGAGTTGTAAACGTGGACGATAGCATTTTTCGCGCCTTCAAGTGCCTCAAAAGTTTTCTTGATAATGTGTTCGCGTGCTTGCGTCAAAACTTGTACGGTTACATCATCGGGAATTAAATTTTCTTCAATGAGTTTGCGAAGAAGTGCGTATTCAGTATCTGACGCGGCAGGGAAACCTACTTCAATTTCTTTAAAGCCGACTTTGACGAGAGTTTTATAAAACTCAACTTTTTCGTCAAGGCTCATCGGAATTATCAGTGACTGGTTACCGTCGCGCAGGTCAACGCTACACCAAATCGGCGCGTGGTCGGGATATTCTTTTTTCGCCCAATCCAAATCAATTTCAGGCGGCATAAAATAACCTTTGCTGTATTTTTTATAATTATCCATTTTTTAGTTCCTTTCGTAGAGAATTAAATATATTTTACCATTTAAGTGCTAAAACGTCGTCAACAAATTTCAACGCGGACAATTCGGACAAAATAGCTTTCGGCGCGTGGCGTTCAATTTCTGCGCGGAGAGTTTTCAAATTTGAATCAAGCTTACCAGCTTTCAAAGAATTTACTGCGAGCCTGTCAGCCTGCGCGATACGTTTAAACTGTTCAAGTTGCGGTCTACATTCCTTCAAATATTTTTCCGGCAAGCGTGAAAGTAAAGTATCGGCGGCTTTTTCCATTTCGTCTATATAACTGTCCAACGCCGTAAAATCTGCCTTGCGTCCCTTATTCACAGACATAATCACGATATTTGCGGACGAACTGAAATATTTTGCGTCGTCAAGTCCACAATCCGCCCAATTATTTTTCATATGTTGGGAATGTGACGCAAAAACTTTCATCGCCGGTGCAAGGTCACCAAATTGTTCTTCGATAGCTTTTTCCCAAGATTCTTGAGGATTATAAATTTCAGGGGCATTGGCATATTCCGCACCCGTCGCAATCGCAATTTTCGACATTTGAGCTTGTCCCATAGGATTAAAATAAATCGCGTGCATATGTTTTTTTGGAAGATTTACAATAGGACCAAGTGCCAACTTAGAATTTCTCCCGCCGTTTGTACGTAAAGTATAATCGTTTACGGGATAGTTCCACCAAATACCTAAGCCGCGATCTCTACGATAAATTTTATTGGCGGCTTCAAATTGCGCATCAGAAATTCCTTTACAAACTACGCCGTCGCCCGTGTACAGTACAACAATTTTTTCATCAAGATTTTCCGCAAAATCACGCGTATACTTCTTAACCTTGTTGCCGTCAATCATATCATCATAAAAATATTCTGTCGGTACAGTTATCAACGGTACAATATCTTTGTGACGTTTATGAAAAGTGTCCTGCAGGCGATTCAAAAATTCTGCTTGAAGTTTACCGTCCTCGTGATGTCTGCCCTTATCGTCTTTCAAGTCATCAAAGAAAATTGCGAAACTGCGCACACCGATTTTATACATAGCTTCCATTTTCTTAAGGAGCAAGTCAAAATCTTTGTCGCCTTCGTTGCCTGTGTAATGCAAATCAAGTCCCGGCGAAATTGCAAAAGTAAATCTTACGCCATTAGCTTTTGCGACATCGACAAGTTTTTGAAGTTCGGCTAATTGCTCGGCGGGATAAGGTTCACGCCATTTATCACGGTGATAAGGATCACTTTTCGGCGCGTAAATGTAAGCGTTCAAATTATGTTCGCGGCAGAAATTCATCATATCGGCGCGATCTTCAAAAGTCCAAGGAGTTCCGTAAAATCCTTCGACTATTCCGCGCAGAGGTACGGGAGCCGCACAAGCCGTTGTTGAAAAAATCATCGTCATCATCAGCACAAAAAATATTGTCTTTAGAAAGTTCATTTAACCATTCACCTTTCGAGATTTTTAGGGAATAGGGAACAGGGATTAGGGAAGATTTTCTAAGTCCTAAGCTTTTATCCCTTATGTTCCTGCTCTTGACGGAAACCTTTCAAAATACAAATAGGCGTTTTTTCAGACGCATTACCGAAAGGATTATCAATCAGCAAGTTTGATGCAAGTTGCGCATCCATACCGGGAGTTGCGCCGACAATTCGCGAACGTTTCAAATCGTTTACGTCAGCAATCATCGCGCCGAAACAACCGAGTCGATTTTTAATTTCCATAACAACTTTGTCAGGCTCTTCAGGACCGTAGACAACGCATTTGTCGAAAGGCGGCATATCGCCAGTAACATCATCAATCAACGCCGCTTGCCGTCCGCCCCATTTATAAAAAAGTCCGCGTTGTCCGACAAGCTTACCCAAAAATCCTCCGACAAGCGCAAATGCTACGCGCCATTCGCCTTCCTTCCGCATAAGGGCTTGCATACCATGCGGCGTCGCCAAGCTTCCGTAGTCAGGGATAAATCTGCAACAAAGCCGCGCTAAGCACGAGATTTTCATTTCATCGGGACGAATCAAATTGCCCTGCGTTATCGCGACGACACTTTCCGCCACCGTTACAACGTCATCAGGTCCAACAATATCTTTCGTATACTTTGCAATCACGTCAACAATATTATCCTTCGGCGTCAAAATTCTTGTCTTGACGGGAATTATTCCAACTGCCATAAAAAATTTTACCTCAATTCTAATCCGTAATTAACTTTACGCCGACAATTTGAGCTAATTCTTCGGCGGTTAAAAAAATTCTTGCTATCGAAAAATGCATAGGTGTACGTCCGACTTCGCGGTAAATAAATTCTATCGGAAAGTCAACCATATGCGCGGTTGCCTCTTCAAGCGTCATACCCTTCCGCGCAGTCAACGTAACTTTTGCAACAAGCTTTACGCCTTGCTGATGTTCCAAAACTAACGCTTCGAAATAATCATCTTCACGCGGCACACCTTCACGCTCTGCTTTTCCGCGAACGCTCATTCCGTCGTACTGTTCAAAGGGAAGTTGCGGCTTACAAATTGCGTCGACAATCATTGCGCTCTGTTTACCTTCATTAAAAAATTCTATCGTCGTCGAAAGTGTAATGGATCTTGCGTCGCGATATTCAACCTTAAACGGCGTCCGCTGATTAAGACGCGGTACAACTTTTTCTTTTCCGCGTATGTTCAAAAAAATTCCTACGCCGACTGCACCGACAACTATAATTGTTGCCGCCGTGACAATTAATCCTTCAAGTATTACCATTTTTCTGCGCCATCTCCTCAAGCATAGCTTTTTCCAATTTAGAAAAATATTTTTCCGGCAGACGAGAAATTTTCCCCGTTGCCGCATTTGTAAACACGTTTTGGCTGTAACCTTTCACTAAAATTTTTCCGTCAATCTGACGACGAATTTTATAATCAAACTCCATTTTAACTTTTGTAAGTTCAAGTGCAGTAGTTTCCAATTCTAAATCGTCATCGAATTTGGCGGCGTTAAGATATTTTGCCCTAACTTCAGTGATAGGAAATAAAATTCCGTCGCTCATCATTTCGGTTAGAGTAATGCCGATTGAGCGCAGATATTCAACGCGCCCCGTCTCAAACCAACGAATATAATTTGCGTGGTGAACAACGCCCATTTCGTCAGTATCGTAGAAGTGAACGCGTAACGTAGTTTTCACGGACAAAAAAATTCTCCTTTCAAAAATTTTTGCTATTATAGCACATTTGCGGGAAATGCCAAAAAATTTTTTTCAAATTAACCGTAAAAATCTTAAATCGAAAAATCTTGTATAAAATTCAATATTGTAGTATATTTTACCAAAAACATTTTCCGAAGGGAGAAAAATTTTTGTGAGGAAAGACCAATTAGCCAAATTGCTAATCTGTTTGGTTACAATCGTGGCATTATTCGTGATATTTATTAAACCTTTGGCGCACTCGATACGTCAAGGATTGGACTTGCAGGGCGGCACACACGTTGTACTTGAAGCGGAAGATACAGAAATCGCGCAGGTTGACGAAGATGCAATGCAACGCGTTGTAAGCATTATGGAACGCCGCATAAATGAATTGGGATTAACTGAACCGATTATTCAGCGTGAAGGCACTCGCCGCGTCATTATCGAATTGCCGGGTATTAAAGACCCTGACAAGGCGATTGAGACGATTGGTAAGACCGCAATGTTGGAGTTCAAAGACGAAGACGGTAACACGCTTTTGACGGGAACTGACTTGAAAGACGCACAAGCGGCTATGAATCAACAAAACGGTCAAAGCGTTGTCAATCTTGAATTTAGCGATGAAGGTAAAGAAAAATTTGCTGACGCGACCTTAAATAATGTCGGACGGAAAATTTCTATTCTGCTTGACGGAGAAGTTTTGACTGATCCCGTTGTCCGTGAACCGATTCTTGGCGGACGCGCAGAAATTTCAGGTCAACGCGATTTGGAAGAGTCTCAACGTTTAGCTGTCCTCCTTCGTAGCGGCGCGTTACCCGTTAAAGTCAACATTATTGAAACTCGCACCGTAGGACCTTCTCTCGGTCAAGATTCTAAAGATAAATCTGAATTTGCATTCGTAGTAGGCGTTGCGGCAGTCTTGGTATTTATGTTGCTTTTCTACAGACTTTGCGGATTTATCGCGGACATCAGCTTAATGGCGTATACTTTGCTGTTACTGGCGATTTTGAAAGGGCTTGACGCAACTTTAACTTTGCCGGGCGTCGCAGGAATAATTTTATCAATCGGTATGGCGGTTGACGCTAACGTTTTGATTTTTGAACATTTCAAAGAAGAATTTAGATTAGGTAAATCGCTTCGACTTGCAATGGAGACAGGATTTAAACGCGCCTTCACGACAATTTTTGACTCGAACACCACGACGATAATTGCGGCGGCGGTATTATTTTTCTTCGGAACGGGAAACATACGCGGATTTGCAATAACGCTTGGCTTAGGCGTTTTGTTGAGTATGTTCACGGCGATAACATTAACGCAATTTATGTTAAAGCTTTTAGTCAATTCGCGAGTTATAGAAAATCCTTCAGCATACGGTGCGGACGGCTTTGTACTGTTTGATATTAGAAATGAAAAGGCGGTGAAATAAATGCCAAAATTCGACATTGCAGGACGCGCAAAACTTTGGTTTACCATTTCACTGCTGATAATTATTCCGGGATTAATTTCAATGGCAACGCGCGGATTTAATTTTGGAATTGATTTTACGGGCGGCACGATTATTGATTTAAAATTTGAACAACCCGTAGAAATTTCAAAGATTCGTGACGCGTTAAAACCTTTTGGGCTCGACGGAAGTACAATTCAGTTATCGGGCGAAAGTTCGGACGTGTCGGAATCAAATAACGTCATGATTCGGACGATTGATTTAGAAGAAGTTCAACGCAAAGAAGTTATGGCTGGAATTAAAAAAGACGTTGGCAATTATGAAGTTCTGCGCGAAGAAAAAGTCGGTGCGACAATCGGTAGCGAATTAATTTTCAATGCGGTAATGGCGTTGGTAATTTCGTGGGTGCTGATAATTTTATACATTGCTTACAGATTTGAATTTAAATTCGGCATCGCGGCGATAATTGCGTTGATTCACGATATTTTAATTGTGCTGACATTATTTTCATTTACGCAAAGGCAGGTTGATTCGTCATTTGTAGCGGCACTGCTGACGATTGTCGGTTACTCAATCAATGACACGATAGTAATTTTTGACAGGATACGCGAAAATTTGAAATTGCACTTTAAGCGCGGCGGTGACGTTGTAGAATTAGTCAACCGTTCAATTTATCAGACGTTGACGCGTTCACTGTACACGGTCTTCACGTGTTTATTTACGACGGCGGCATTATTTTTCTTTGGTGGAGAGACGACTAAAGATTTTGCCTTTGCATTATTAGTCGGCTTTACGTGCGGATGTTTTTCATCAATATTCATTGCCGGACCGTTGTGGTTGACGCTTAGAAATTTCGGAAATAAAAACTAAATATAAATTTCGTAAAAATTTTTCAGACAAAAAATCCCCAGTCTACTGAAGATTGGGGATTTAATTTTTATATATAAATGTCAATAGTTATTTGGCTGACCATTCTTTAGTAAATTGATTTACGACAAAAGTTCCTTCCGCGATTCTGTAAGCGACACCACTTCCGCCTTGAATTTGCAATTTGCCGCCGTCTACAAAGTCAACGTTAACTTGTCCTATGTTAATTTCTACGCCAGAAATTTGACTGAGATTAATACTTGAAAGGTTGACTACATCGTTATCGCCGGCATTTTGGATAACGTCACTGCCGTTTCCGGATTTATAAACAAATTCGTCGTAACCGTCACCGCCTACAAGCGTATCATTGCCATTGTTGCCGCCCCACAAGCTGGAACCGCCTGAACCTGCATAAATTTTATCGTCGACATTTTCGCCGCCAATCAAAACTTCATAAACCGCGCCGACATTTCTCCCGTCAATGGTATTGTAACTGACGTAAGCATTACCAACCGAGCTGTTATCGCTACTGCTAATCTCGTTTGTACCCATATAAGAATACGCTACAAGATTAGAGTTGCTGTCACCGTATTTTACGTACTTTCCGCGCGAGTTTTGAATTGTAAGTTTTCCAGAGCTTGACTTAAGAATAATATTATCGCCGTCAACTTCAACGCCTGTAAAATCAGTTGCAATATTAATTTGCTCATAAGCACTGTATCCTGACGTAACGCTACTTGAAGTTCCTATTCCTGCTGAAATAGTAGCATTGCCGCCTGTATAAGTGTATATACTTGAAGTCGTCGGCGTAGGTGTAGGTGTGGGCTCAGGAGTTGGCGAGCTTGTGCTTTGTATGTTCAAAGATTTGTCAGCTGCACCGACAAGAGTAATTTTGCCAGTTCCTGCAGTTACAACAATATCGTTGACATTGACAAATAATTCGTTAGATATTGTTGAAGTAGAATAGTCGGTTCCTGCAATTAGGAGCGTATCATTTGTGTCAAAGCCGTGGATAATATCGTTGCCATCGCCGTTTGAATAGTAAATAACAGCATTAACGCTACCGTTAGAAACCATGTCTATCGTATCATTACCAGCACCAGCATTAACAGTAGCGGATCCATAAATCATAAAGTAATCATTGCCATCGCCACCAATAATTAAGCCATCTTTATTTCTAGAGTTGTTTATTAGATAATCATCGCCCATTCCGCCGTTGATCGTCACTCCAGAACCACCAATAGAACGGATCGTGTCGTTACCAGCACCGCCATCGATAAACACGTAGCTACCACTACCACCATAGATAGTATCATTTCCACTATCCCCAAGAATAGTATTACTATCACCGGAATTTATTAAGTAATCATCTCCTATTCCGCCGCTTGCATAATTAATATTTCCGTATATGTCAATGTTATCATTGCCATCATCACCGCTAATAGTTGAATTATTTCCCTTAACGGTTAAATTGTCATTATCTGCACCACCAACAATAGAAACACTATCGGAAGAATTTCTACCATAACCGCTTACAATGGTATCAGAACCTGAACCGCCAACTATAGTAACTTGGTCATATGAATCATAATTGCTACCAAGACCATTCCAAACTTCGTCATCTCCGCCATACACAAATACAGCAGTTTGTGAAGCTTCAACATTGATAGTGTCGTTTCCTTCAGTGCCGTTGATTGTCTCAACGAAACGCTGAATATCAAACTTAATCACCTTCATAAAATTTCCCCCTCAAAAAATCATTATTTAATTTTTTGAATATTATAACACCTAGAATGGGATGGCACTTGAAATTTTTATGAAAAAAATAAAAAATTCCCAACCTACTTTTAAGTTGGGAACTAATTTTGTATGCGACATTATTCGTTATCTTCAAAAATATGTTTGAAAGCGTCCTCTGCAGTATCGACGGGAAAAATATTTAAGCCCAAATGTCCCTGCGGAATATCTTTAGCATTTTCTTTAGGAATTACTAAAGTTTTAATGCCGGCTTGTTTTGCACCGTAAGCTTTTTCAAAAACTCCGCCGACTGGTCTGACTTTACCCTGCAAAGAAATTTCGCCAGTAACGGCAACGTCTTGACGAATTTTTCTGCCCGTAATTGCGCTGACTAATGCCGCTAAAATCGCAGTTCCCGCACTCGGTCCGTCAATGTTGCCTCCGCCGATAACGTTAATGTGTACGTCGTAATCGTGAAGTTCTTTACCTGTAACTTGACGCAGGACGGACGCCGCATTAAACACAGAATCCTTTGCCATACTGCCCGCCGTCTCATTAAAGCGAATAGTCCCTTTGCCCTTCTCGGCAGGAAAAACCATTGCCTCAATCTCAATCACTGAACCGACAAATCCGCTTACACCTAATCCGAAAATATGTCCGACAGTCGCATTGCTTGACGCCTTCTTCGTGACAAATTGAAACAGTCTGCTAACCTGCGCGACTTCGTAAATATGTTTCTTAAGAATTTTAACGCGCGTAAGTTCTTCCAACGTGTAATCGCTGTCAGGCTCAAATCTTTTATTAACGCTGTCATCTTCAAGTGCAAGGCTGTAGGCATCCGCCAAAATATTTATCGCCTTGCGTCCCTCAATCGTATATTCGCTAATCGTTTCGGCAATGCCTTCGTCAAGTTCAACATTTAATTTTTCTGCGGCATTCTTCACAATCTCAACGATATGCGCGGGCGTCAACGGCTCAAAATAAATTTCAGCACAACGCGACCTTAACGCAGGATTTATTGAATGTGAATCACGTGTCGTAGCTCCGATTAAAACAAAATCTGCAGGCGCACCATTTTCAAAAAGCATTTTCACATACGGCGGAACTCTTTCATCAGTCGGATCATAATATGCTGACTCAAAATAAGCGCGTTTATCTTCTAAAACTTTCAACAACTTATTCTGCAACATCATATCCATTTCGCCAATCTCATCAATGAACAAAATGCCGCCGTGCGCGTCCGTCACAAGTCCGGGCTTAGGTTCAGGAACTCCGCTTTCAGCCAAAGATTTTTGCGCACCTTGATAAATGGGATCGTGTACAGAACCTAAAAGCGGGTTAGTCATATCGCGCGGATCCCAGCGTAAAGTTGTGCCGTCCGTCTCAACAAATGGCGCGTCCAAGCCAAAAGGGCTGTAATCCAATTCGCGAACAGATTCAAGTACAAGCCGCGCAGCTGTAGTTTTGCCGACGCCGGGAGGACCGTACAGAATCAAATGTTGAGGATAAGGCGACGCCAATTTAGCACGAAGAGATTTTACGGCGCGTTCCTGCCCGACAATTTCTTCAAGCGACTTTGGGCGTAAAAGTTCCATAACAGATTGAGTAAGTTGAATTTTATCAAGCTTTTCAAGATGTTCACGCTTTTTAGCCTCATGCGGCGTTTCAGCCTCAACGCGCTCTTCCTTCAAAATCTGCAACTTAATATCTTTTACGTACTCTTGATGATCCTTTTCAAGCTTTTCAGAAACTTTGCGGTCAATCTTATCTTCGACTTGACGACGCGCAATAATATCAGCCATCATTTCGGAAACGCGGACAATTTCTTCTTTAATTTCAGACTTAGACGAAGGCGCAGGACCAAGCGTAGGATTTTCTTCCAAGATTCGACGTAACGCCAAAATTCTTTCGCCGGCTTTTTCAGAACGTAAATATCTTAGCGCGTCCATTTTGCCAGCTTGTAAAACTAATCTGTCCGAACCCATAACGTCGACGACGATTGAGTATAAAGCGGCAATTTCGCGATCTAAATCGCTTTCAACATAATTTGTCTCGACAGCATTTTTCTTGCCGCCCAATGCTTGTCTCAGTGAACCAAATAATTTTTTAAACAAAAATTGACTTCCTTTTCAGCTTAAATTTTAAGCCTAAAAAAATTTAATTCTTAATTAAAAATTATCCTTCGACAACCTCAACTTTCATTTTAACAGAAGTTTCAGGATGCAACTTGATAATTGCTTCATAAGTGCCGATACTGGAAACTTCATCAACAATAGAAATTTTGCGCTTGTCGACATTAAGCCCGTGATTTTCTTTTAACGCCTTAGCAATGTCACTACCGCCGACTGAACCGAAAAGTTTTCCGTCCTTACCAAGCTTTATAGGAATACGCACGCTAAGTTTTTCAAGTTGCGCACCGAGCAATTTAGCTTCGTCAGCCTCTTGTTGAGCTTTACGCGCTTTATTTTCAGCCTTTGTCTTAGCGGTGTTAATGTTAGCGGTATTCGCCTCAACGGCAAGATTACGCGGCAATAAAAAATTTCTGCCGTAACCGTCCGCTACGTTAACAATCTCACCTTTTGAACCGACGTTTTTAACATCTGCTTGTAAAATTACTTTCATTATTTAAAACATCCTTTCAAAATTTTGGCACATGGAACAAATATGTTGGTAAAATTTCCCGTCCCGCCAAAATTATACTTCTTTGCCAACGTTATAGACAAGAGTCCTCAAGTTAAATAAAAAATGCCAATATTTAACATTTTAAATTGGTTAAAATTTATCACAAGTATTTAATTGCGTCAAGTTTTCTGAAAAATTTTGGTTTAACAACTAAAAAAGCGTTCCCCTCAATTTCAGAAAGACGCTATTTTATAAACTTTTTCAACCTCAATCAGTCCGCGCAGAGTTTATTTATCTTTGTTGTAAATATAAGCCGCCACAAGCGTATCGTTCGTTAAATTGCCGTAGCTTGCAGAATCAGTTATCTTGCCTGCGCTATAATTCGTATCGCTAATTTCAGTTATGGAATCAATTTGAAATTCGCTCGTCTCAAAATTGTTGTCCGCCAAAAGATAATTTATCTCCGACGTTTCGTCAAGCATTGCTGAAAAATCGTTCTCTTGGTTCAGACTAATGCTGTTACCTCCGATAGAGGCATTGAAATTCTTTGACGCACCATCTTTAATTGTTATGAAATGGTCTTTATCGTTAATGTAGAACTTCTTATCAGATAAATCAGCAGCTACTGAGAAAATTTTTCCATTCGTTATCTCTATATAATCTGTCCCACTAAAGCTGTAAATAGAATCATTTCCGTCGCCAGCCGCATATTTAATGCAATTACCTTCACCATTGCTGTAAATCACATCGTTGCCCTTGCCGCCAACTAAAACATTATCAGCAGCACTGCCGCCTAAGCTGATTTTATCGTCGCCGTCTCCGCCTAAAATTGTAACGTGGTCACCTGTATTTTTTATAGTATCATTGCCTGAAAGCGCATTTATTACTGCTGATGAACGGCTGTTTAATGTAGAATCTGCTTTACTCGAACACGTAATAGTTGTTATTTCACGTTTAGCAAAAGTGATTAAGTTATTTTCAATCTTGAAATCTTCAGAGGAAGCATTTCTAAAGGTTATCGCATTATTCGTTCCGCTAATATCGAAAACAACGTTTGATCCACTTTGCATAGGACCACTAATTTTTCCTGACGTTATCGTTACCTTTACAGAATCTTTATCACCAAATCCAAAAATTGTATCTTTACCGTCACCAGTTTTATATTTTATCAGCTGTGGGTTATCGTTAAGATGAATCTCGTCGTTACCTGTACCGCCCATAATCGTTGCATTGGAAACATTGTCTGACAATTTTATAACGTCATCGTCAGTACCTCCGTCAATTAATGTGCCGTTGCCATTTGTAACTATGGTATCATTACCGGCGTCACCTCTAATAGTAACGTCTGTTCCTGAATTGCTTATTGTGTCGTGTCCCGCACCGCCCGAAATTGAAACGCTATGTCCGTAATTGGTGATAGTATCTGATCCTCCAAGTCCGCTTATAGTAGCTTCATCTATGGTGGTGTTAGACAAATTATTTGCGACTGCTGTTCCAATGATAAGCTTATTTTTGTCAGAATCCTCTTCATCTTGATGAAGTATGCCTTTAATATTGAGGGTTTTACCGCTCGCACCTACTAAAGTTATTTTGCTGCTGTCTACTCCAACGATAATATTTGAGCCGCTTGTCAACGTGGTATATTCTGCTCCGCTTATTGAAATTGTATCATTAGCCGTCCAACTCTTGATAACGTCATTGCCGTCGCCTTTAGCGTAATTGTACCTTACGCCGCTTGTAACCGAACTGTAAATAGTATCATTACCCGCGCCGCCATAAACTGTATTTTTCTTTGCCGAACTCTTCAAAGTGATTTTATCAGCACCTGTGCCAGCGTCTATGTACACATTCGCGCCGCTATTAATTATCGTGTCATTTCCTGCAAGCGCGTTTATCGTTTCACCTGAAAGAGAATTATTAATTTTATCTGCGTCTGAT
>JAFZIV010000063.1 GCA_017554235.1 Selenomonadaceae bacterium | reverse complement strand
CGTGACAAAGGCTATTATCAGCGAAACTCTTGCGCCTTCCCAAACTCTCGTCCACAAATCGCGTCCCATGTCGTCCGTACCGAATAGAAAAGTTTTGTCCGCGAAGAAATTTTCGGCGTTACCTGCGAATTGAGGAGACAAACTTTTTGCAACAATTTGCTTATCGTTGACTGTAATTGAAATAATATCGTCGTAATCGTACTCGTTGAAAATTGGTCCAAAAATTGCCAAAAAAATTATTGCGGTGACAAGAACAACTCCGGTCATAGCAAATTTATTTTTAAAAAAATGTAACGCAACGCCTTTCCAATAACCCTGCGACGCAAAATTTTTATCGACTTCAATATTTCTGTCCGTCAAAAATTCAAAATCATCTTTACACGGCGTGTAACTTTCATTCATGCGCCTGACTCCTTTAAGAAATTTTTTAAAAATCCATTTAATATTTTTTCGTAGTCAGAATCAATTATTAGGACTTTTTCTCCTAAAATTCGGAAACCATCGATATAGCGTTTATTATCTTCCTTCAAAGTATCAATATTACAATCAGAAATAAATAATCTTGATTCTATTACTGACTCGTAATTTATAATTTCAGCGAAGTGACTTTCTATATATTTTTCAGTCATTGCCAGACAGATGAATTTGATAAATTTTAAGTAATTTTCATCAAAATCATTTCTCCAATTAAACGGAATATAACAGCCTTCTATGATTAAATTTTGCTTATTTTCAATAGCAGTTTTAATAATCTCACGAATAATTGGCCACAAATACTCCGTAAGAGAATAATCATCTTCTGTTGTTAATACCGTATTGTTACTACGAATAAGCCCCATTTTCAAATGATCTATTGAAATATACGGATAATTATATTTTTCTAGCATCCTTTGCGCCAAAAGAGTTTTTCCTGTATGCGATGCGCCTGTAATCAATATAATCATAATATATCAATTCCTTCTTGATTCAAAGTTGAACATATTTATTATCTGCGTTAATCAAGTCACAATAAATTTTATTTTGCTCACAAAGTATTGGTATGCGATTCATTTCAATGGCAACTTCGCCAAATGTCCCCGAACCTGCGAAAGGGTCTAACACAACATCGCCTTTAAACGAATAATATTTTAAAATTCTTAGGCATAATTCTTTAGGAAAAACTGCAGGATGATTTTTATTCGACTTCGGAGCAATGTACCAGCAATTTGACGAATCAAAATTTTCATCGTTGGCAAAAGTTTTATCATACATCGCAATATTTTTGTCCAACAAAAACGGCGCAGACTTTCTGTAAACCATAATACTTTCGTTAATGCAATTCGGCTTGTAACTCAAAGGCATATGCGTTTGTTGATAGCCGCCATTTCTATTTTTTACCGAAGATTCAGGCTTAATCCATTGAATTTCATCAACAAAATAAAAACCTGCGTGGGTCAATAAATTATGGAAATCAAAATGAATCGGATAACGAATACTTTCAAATTCTCTGCCGGGACGTTTAGAAATTACAGGCGAAACATTTATAATTATAAATCTGCCGTCCTCCAAAACTCTTTGACACGCCATAAGAGATTGAAACATATCTTCCAAATAATCTTGATAAGAATGATAGTTGGAATAAATTTTCGCGTTGTAATAAGGCGGCGAAGTAAATATCAGCTGAACAGAATTTTCATCAACCTTTTTCAACGTCTCAATATTATTTCCGCATAACAAAATCGGCTTGTCATATTTTATCACGCGCTCCAACTTTCCAACTCTATCTTGACGATAATCATAGTATTCGCGCATTTTGTTCAAGACTTCATTGTTAAAATATTTTCTAATTTCTTCTCCTAACTTCTTAAACTCCGCGCAGGTTTTCCCTTTATAAAGGCAAGTCCTGTACATCTGATAAACCAAATCCATAAAGCCGCACTTGTAAACGTTGGAGCTTATAAAGTCTAAAATAATTTTATTATCAGTCTGTCGACCGATTGACGAAACAATTTCCCGCAGCAATTCAATATCTTCAATGACGCTATAAAGTTCAATCAATGTCTGTAAATTTTCGGAACTCTTTATGCGCCCCAACTCTTTAATTTGCGCTAAAGTAATTTCAGGAAAAAGCATAATCACGCTCCGCTATTCTTATCGATTCTGATTCGCGGATCTAATATTCCGTACAAAATATCCAGCACGAGCATTACAAAAATATACATGGCCGAAAATAAAATACCCAACGCCAAAACGTAATTATAATCTACACCATCGCCGGCTATTGCATCGACCATTAATTTTCCCATACCGTTTATACCGTAAATTTTTTCAATAACCATTGCGCCGGTCATCAAATCCACGACGAGCGGAGCAATTACGGTTACGACGGGAATTAAAGCATTTCTTAAAACGTGTTTCCGCAAAAGTTCAAAGCCGTAAAGTCCCTTAGATTCAGCAAGTTTAACGTAATCGCTATTCATTACTTCAACCATTTCATTGCGCGTAAATCGTGAAACCGTCGCGATTGTAAACAGACTCAACGAAAGCGCGGGCATTATCGACGAAAATACAAAATTCGACGAGTCGAAAAAATATGGGAAGAAAGGAATTTTGTACGAGAAAAAATACTGCAGGAAAATCATAAACACATATGACGGAACGCAGACGCCGAGAATTGATGTCACTGTACAAAATCCGTCAAGAAATTTCCCACGATGAAGTGCTGCAGTTATCCCAATCAAAAGCCCGACTACTGTGCCAATTAAAATAGACAATCCGCCAATCTTAAAAGAATTTTCCATACAAGAAAAAAGTATTGGCTTAATCGGCGCACCATTGTAAAGGGAAGTTCCGTTGCCGAAACTTCCCTGCATCAGCATTGACAAATAATTTACGAATTGTTCCAAAATCGGCTTGTCTAATCCTAACTCTGCGCGTTTGAGTGCAATCATTTCTGCAGTCATTCTTTCAACATTGAAAGGGTTGCCGGGCATTATGCGAATCAGCACAAACAGCACGAATACTATTACAAATAATGTTGCCAGTGCCAATAAAATTCTTTTTGCAATATATTTTGCCATAAATTATTTTACAACAGCATGCTTGAAGACGCGATCAACAGCTACGGAATGAAATTCAATTCCGCTGACATTTGGCGAAATTAAATTGACTTCTGCGCGGGTGTACAACGGAGCGATAACGGCATTTTCCAACAAAATTTTTTCTGCGTCGTACATGGCAGACCAACGCGCAGGATAATTGGCGGCAAGGTTGCCTGTTATACAATTTTCAATAATTTTATCGTAGTCGGCGTTGCTCCAATGTTCGCTGATTTCACTGCCGCTTGTCGTCCACAAAGTGAAAAATGTCATCGGGTCATCATAGTCAGGTACCCAACTCGTAACCGCCATATCGTAATTGTTGGTTGTAACTTTGTCGAGATATTCAGCCTTCGTCATAGGTTGAAGATTTATTTTCACGCCGTCTAAATTTGATTCAACCTGCGATTTGATAGCTTGCACAATTTTTACGGTAGTATCTCCCGCGTCATTGGCATAAATTAAAGTTAAATCAAAGTTATCCTTGCCCAGTTCAGTTTTAGCACGGTTGAAAAATTCTTTGGCGCGGTCGGGATTCAAGCCAACGTAGTCAGCAAATTGTTTTTGATCTTCAGCAAAAAATTTTCCCGTCTCGGCATTAGGCGCAAAGTTAATCGGAATTGCCGTATAAGTTGCCTTTGAGCCGTCCATAATGTAATTGTTGACGAGAGATTCGCGGTCAATCGAATTGGAAATCGCAAGACGCATATTGACGTTGGAAAGTGCGCCGGCATGATGATTTTTCGGGTCTTGATTGAAAGTCAGATAACTAAGAGCACCGGTATCGACAACTTTTAAATTCTTTGACAATTCGGGGTCGTCTTTGACGTGTACAAATTGATTGCCGGCAATTTGAACGATGTCAAGGGAATTATTTTTAAAAGCAGTCAACGCATTATCAGAGGAGGAAACAACTTGATAATTAATTTTTTCCAACGTAACATTAGCGGCGTCCCAATAGCTAGGATTTTTTGCCAACTGAATATTAGCCGCGCCCGGCAAGTAGGAAGTTATCATAAATGCGCCGTTGTAAAGGAAAGTTTCAGGCGTCGTGCCGTAAGTTCCCTTTTCAAGTCCGCTGTAAAATTTTTCATTGATTGGGTAAAAAGTAGCGAAACACATCAGCGAAGGAAAGAAAGGTACAGGCGCGTTGAGTTCAACGACTAAAGTTTTGGGATTGGGAGCAGATACGCCCAATGTTTTAGGATCAGCACCTTTTATAACGGCGTCAGCATTTTTTATGCAAGCAACCGTATCGCCCATTATGTAAGAATATTTGTCAGACTCTTGGCAATGACGACGCCACGCAAAAACAAAATCGTCAGCGGTTACATCGTCGCCGTTACTCCATTTAGCGTCGCGCAGGTGAAAAGTATAAGTTTTTCCGTCCGCCGAAACGTCATAACTTTCAGCAATGGCGGGAATGGGTTTTCCATTTTCGTCAAGCTGGAAAAGTCCGTCCATACAATCAGAAATGACTTCAAAGGAAACATTATCCGTAGCCTTTGCAGTGTCGAGCGATACAACATTTGAGCCGAGCATTGCGCGCAAAGTTCCCTTTTCTGATTCATTGCCGCAAGCCGTTGTTAAAAGCATTGCCACCATTAAAATCAGTGTTAAAAATTTTTTCATCAATTCAAATCCTTTCTAAAAAAATGTTGATAATCTTTTCGGTTGTACCAACAATTTCCGCCCCATAAAAATCCATATTCGGTAAAAGTTTTTACGCAAATGTCATCTTCAACAATCTTATACGGAAAATCTTTTTTGCGGTCAACATATGAAACGGCAGTTGAAGGTTCAATAACCTGCGTACCGTCAACCGTCTTGACGTAGGGATTATAAAGCGGATTTATATCAACCGCCAATCCAAGCCCGTGCGTTGAAATAATTTTCGTGTGAGAGATAAAACGGAAATTGAAACACGATGAATTATTATCGCGCATGGAAAGTTCGTCTTCCGCGTCGTAGTTGTCGATTAAGGAAATTTTTTCAATAGGATAATTTGCCGCGCAGAGTCTTTGAAAAATTTTTATCAAGTCCTCCGCAATCTTTACGTTGCAAATTAATTCGCCGTCAAGAATTTTCCCTTCAAGATTTTTGTGCAGGACGCGCAGATAACGTAAATTTTCAATCGGCAATGTACAATTTTTCTTGTAAGATTTACCGTCAATGCGTGAAAAAATTTTGTCGTCGATGGGTAAAATCTCAAAGCCCAAAAATTTTAAACCTCCATAAATTTTTCATTATAATATCAGTTTTCGCCGCCGAGTGTCAATAAAAAATTGCCCATACTCAAATTTGGCAGGGCAAATAAAAATTTTTATGCTACTTCAAAATTTTATTAATAATTTTCAGCGTTGACTTCAAAAAAGCTCTGCGGGTGATTGCAGACGGGACAAATATCAGGAGCGGAAGTTCCCATGACGAGATGTCCGCAATTACGGCATTCCCAAATTTGAACACCGGCTTTCTTAAAGACTTCCTGCATTTCGACATTTTTCAAAAGTTTGCGGTAACGTTCCTCATGATGCTTTTCAATCGCGGCAACGCCCCTAAACTGTTCCGCCAATTCGTGGAAACCTTCTTCGTCAGCTTCACGCGCCATACGTGCATACATATCTGTCCACTCGTAATTTTCGCCTTCCGCCGCGTGCAAAAGATTTTCTGTAGTGTCGCCCAATTCTCCCAACGCCTTAAACCAAAGTTTAGCGTGTTCCTTTTCATTCTCGGCAGTTTTAAGGAAGAGCGCGGCAATTTGTTCATAACCGTTTTTCTTGGCAACAGACGCAAAATAAGTATACTTATTTCTGGCTTGCGATTCGCCGGAAAAAGCTTCGCGCAGATTTTGTTCAGTCTTCGTACCCTTAAGAGGATTTTCTACAACGGGAACAATCTTTTCAAAATCAGTTGCAGGGTGCTTGCAAATCGGGCAAATAAAATCTGCGGGCAATTCATCGCTGACATATTCGTAGCCGCAAATTCTGCAACGCCAAACAGTTTTACCTTCCGCAGTCTTGCCGACAGGTTGAGGTTTAGGCTTAATGTGTGACTGATAATAATTGTAAGTTGTCGAAGGAACGGCATTGAATTTTTCCATTTCAACAACGTCAGCAATAAAAATTGAATGCGTATCAAGCTCAACTTGATTGATTACATTTGCGCTTATGTAAGAGTTTGTTCCCTCCGTAATGGCAAGCGTCCCGTTGGAAGTACGTTTAACTTTGTCGAAGTCGGCGAACTTGTCAACGTTTTTACCTGACTGAAAACCAAAATTCTTAAACAAATCGAAGGTCGCCGCCTCGCTGATAATCGACACGGTAAATTTTTTCGACTTAGCAATTAAATCATGCGTGTAGTTGGTATTATTGACGCAGATTGAAATTCTGTCCTTAGATACAGGAGCCGCAGTGACCTGCGTAACGGTGTTGATAATGCAGGCGTTGTCTTTGCCGTCTAAGTTGGAACTTAAAACAAAAAGCCCGTACTGCACATTAAACAAAACTTTGCTGTTCAAAATTTTTTCCCTCCCAAAAAAATAAATTTTCTGATTAAATTTATTTTATCAGTTTTAGTTAGGCGGGTCAACGTCAAATTTAGTTTTTAAAGCCTAGAAAATCTTAGCGTAAATATTAATCTTTAAACGGTAAATCCTACCAACTTTTACCCTTATAATTGCCCTCAAATGCTTTTTTTATCGTTTTGCCTTAAAATTTTTCATTTGGTAAAATATCGACACTGACCCAAATAATATGGGGGAAAATTTTTTCAATGAAGGGAGGGGATTTTTTTGACGCTAAAAACTGTAACGAAGCGGTCGGGCAACAGTGTTGTTTACGACCGCAGAAAAATTTTTAATGCCATTGCGGGCGCGAATCGTGACGCCAGTACCGCAAGCGACAAGCTTAACGCGGAAGATGTGGAGCGCGTAACTGATTATGTCGAGAACGAAATTTCAGACCGTGATGGCATTGACGTCGAAGAAATTCAAAATATTGTGGAGAGGGCGTTAATGAGTCACGGTTTTTTTGACGTTGCCAAACAGTACGTCGTATATCGCTACAAGCACGCGCAGAGACGTGACGCGCAGAAAAATCTCATGGATACCTACAAAGATATTTTCTTTGCGTCATCGGAGAGCGTCGACTTTAAACGCGATAACGCTAACATTAATGCTGATGCGTCAATGGGAATTATGCGTGCGAACAGCTAACTATTGTGTTGAATCAGGACTTGCTACCCAAACAAAGCAAGATTGACCGATTGCTAGAAACTACGTGCTAGCCTAAAAGTAATTGAGGGTTAGAAAGCCACGTCAAAGTCGGATTTAAAGTTGCCTTACGGTAGCGGCAACGAGTTGATTCGGGCAGTGAGAGATATATGGTTAAGGGTATGAAAATCTGGTTGTACAAGTCGTTATCCCAGAGGAATAAACCGTCTAAGAAAAGATTCCTTGATTAAACCTACGAACAGTAGGGCGGTTGTCGAAGGTATTTGCATTAGTACTGACGATACTTGATTAAAGGGTTATCAAGTGAACGAAGGTTTAGCCGACGGCTTAAAGGGTTGACCTAAGTATCTCAATGTAACTAAACACAATGGGACTGTTGAGACCCTGCACTTAGAAATAAGGAAAGTATGGTAAACGCATAATACTGTGCGCTAAGTGCTTGTAGCAGGAAGTCAGCACCGCCATAGTAGCGATGAAACTGTAGAAATACAGCGGAGTGAAGGGCGGCAGTCAATTACGAAGTATTTACAGATTAGGAGACATGAAAATGTCGAGTTGTAAGTTGAGACTTTACGGTAAAGTACTTCAAACTGAAAACATAGTTAAAGCGATTGAAGAAGTTAAGCGGCATTCAGGAAGCAAGACTTCAGGACCAGACGGGATAAGCAAAGAAACTAACATTCCGATTGAAAGAATAATACGGGAAGTGAAATCCAGACTCAGGAAAAGAACTCCCGTTAGAAGTCGAACAATAGAAATTCCCAAAGGAAATGGCAAAGATAGAACTTTGACGGTTATTAACTACTTCGACCGAATAGCGCAGCAAGCGGTGAAACGAGTGATTAGTCCGATACTTGAACCGAAGCAAAGTAAATATAGCTACGGCTTTAGGGAAGGAATAGGGACAAAGATAGCAGCCAGCAAAGTCGCTAACTACATTATGAATTTTGACGTACATTCCGTAGAAATCGATATAAAAAGTTGTTTTAATAGCATAAAGCTGGACATAGCATTAGATATGCTTAGAGAAATGGGAATAACAGACGGTAAACTTTTAAGCACAATTAAGCATCTGATGTATGTCAGCAAAGACTATCAAGGAGTAGGTCTTGGACAGGGAACGATTCTTGGACCTTTACTTTGTAACTGTGTACTGCATAAACTTGACACCTTTATGGAAGAAAATTTTGAATTGGAAAATCGAAGTGTAAATTACACGAAAGAATATCAAAGACATAAAGGCGAATGGATTAAATGGCATGAGGAAACGGGACGTAAACTTCGGATAAGATACGTAAGATTTGCGGACGACACATTCATTGCCTGCAGGAACAGTGAAGAGCCAGAATACGTGAAAGAAAAAGTGAAACGGTTCATAGAAGAAGTCCTTGAACTCAAAGTGAACGAAGATAAAACTAAGTTAAGGACAAACGGGTTTGAATATCTTGGTTACAGATTTTACAAAAGTGACAACGGCAAGAAAAATGTATGGATTCGTATGAAAGACGAAAAGGAATATATCAAGGAACTGGGCAGATTTAATTTCAGGAGCAACAAAAATTTCTACGATTTCTTGAAATGGTTCAGAGGGGTAATATATTACTTTGACATCTGCAACGACATGAGTAAATTCCTTAATAAAGTTACAACAAGGTTATATACGAGGAGCACGAAAAGAAACAACGTACTCAAAAGAGAATCCAGTAGCGTATACTCAATTAAGGACGGACGGGAGAAAGTTGAAATTGATGTATATGAATGGAGAAAAAGAAGTAGGACGAGTTTCAAGGAATACCTTGTAAATAACTTTGGATTGAAGAGCGTGAAAAGATTAAAACGATTCCATTTGAAGACGAATACAGAATCTACGCCTATATGCTTCACACGAGACAGAGGGATATTTCTGAAGTCACGGGTAAACGTTTAGATATTTATGATATGTGCATACACCATATAAAACCTAGAAAAGTTCAGGGAAGAAATGAATTGAAGAAATTAACGTTAGTAGAAACAGAAATTCACAGAGAGATACATTACGGAACAAGTAAAGAATACAAGATTGAAAAGTATCGTAAACAACTGGATAAAGAGTAATTGATGGCGGGCTGTATGCATTGAAAAGTGCACGTACAGTCCAGAGGAGGGGAAAACCTAGAGATTATATCAAAGGGTTACCTATTCCTATTTAAGCTCGGCGCGGAAGGTTCAAAGTTTTTCGTAGACAATTACGTTTTGCCGGAAGAATTTGCGGAGGCAGATAAAGAAAACTGGATTCATATCCATGAAAAAGTTGTGGCGTAGTGTGGTGACACGCTATGGAAAATCGGGTGAACTCAAAAATTTGAGGTGTCGTACTGACGTTTAGGACTCGCAGGAAATGGCGATTAACAGTGCGGCTAACAGGGAACGCCTACCAAAGGAAAATCCTGTGCTAAGACTTTTTTAGTAAAGTGCATCGACTATCGAAAGCGTAAGCAAGTAGAGTAGGCAGGCGGCGAAATTCCGTTTGCCGAAGTGCCCGAAATCTCTTATGAGATTATGATATAGTCAAAGGACAAAGATTTCAGTTTAATAACTTTGAATTGTTGCCAAATTGATTTGTTAAAACTTTTTCACGGTGGATTTTCGACAGGTCACGGTTTTTTACGCGAACCAAATTCGATTCGTGCTTATTCAGCGTTAGCTTGTATCGCCGTACAATCGAATCAGAATGATTGTTACGGCGGGCAGAGCATAAACGCATTTGATTATGCTATGGCTGAAGGTGTAAGAAAATCATTTAAGAAGGCGATAAAACTTGCGGTGAAACGTGCCGCCGAATTTTGCGACATTGAACCTAGCGCGGAAATTGATTTTAATGTTTGCACTTATTCGGAAGGCGTAAATTCCGCCGCAGTAGAAAATTTAACTAAGGTTGTCGGCTCAAAAAAACTTGCCGAAAAAGTTTATAAATCTGCTTGCAGGGACGTTGAAGAGGAAACTCATCAAGCAATGGAAGCATTAATATTTAACTTTAACACTTTCAATATGGGAAGCCTGTAAGTTGTAACTTTTACAGCTTATGAAGGAAAAACTTCACGAACTTGAAAATTCGAGGTGTCCTGTAAATTTTCTGCAGGGCTAACGGTAGGAGCGGAATAAGACCGATAACGTGACAATCGTTATCCACAATTCAAGGGCGAAGCAACTCCCTAAGAGAACCTAAGGTCCTTTTAAAAGGATAGCTGGTAATACCGTGCTGTAAAAAGTGTAACGACTACTCCGCAAGGAGGTAGCCGATTCGGTGAAATTCCGACGGCGAAGCGTGAAGACCGAAAGGTATGAGATAGTCTAATCCGACACTTGAAACAAAGTGTGTTGAAGTATTGCGAAAGCAACGGTTCATTGACATTCGAGAGCAGGGGCGCAGGTAAAAATTGCCTGACTGCGTAGAAATACGTAGCTTTGAATAGGGCAAAATCGGCAAAAGCTAAGGATTTTAATCTATGCCAATGTCGAGGTAATCGCCGTTGTAACAGGCGGCGACACCGTAGAGCGTAGAGATGAAACCGCATAGCGGAATATAATTCTCCAAGAGTGTCCTACACCTTAACGTAAAGTCGAAGGTGAAAACGTACGCCAAACCGAATCTGAATTGACAGATTGCTGAAAATGAACGAAAGTTCCGGAGGACAGGATAAAAAGCCTGTCGATAATAACATTTGACCCTTTAGCTCAATCAACTATGGAATGGATACAAGTCCCGAAGGCAGATTGGTGATTCGCGAAGTATTGAACGCGACTGAAGCAGGTCTCGGAAATGGTGAAACTCCGATTTTCCCAATTTCCGTGTTCCAACTTAAAGCTGGCGTCAATTACAATATCGACGATCCAAACTACGATTTATTTAGGCAAGCTTGTAAGGTAAGCGCAAAACGTCTTTTTCCGAATTTTTTATCGATAGATGCGTCATACAATTTGCCGTATTACAAGGAAGGTGATTATAACAGCGTCGTTGCGACAATGGGTAAGCTAAGCTACAGCCCTTCCGTTTGAACTGCGCCCGCAGGTGTCCTCTTTGAGGGCTAACGGTTAGGTCTTCTGCGAAGATGAGACCGTGCCAAGCTGATAAAATTTATCAGAAGGTGTAACGACTATCCTCGATGAGTGTAGAGGAGTAGGGGCAGAGATAGGCACTGCCTCGAAGCGAACGGCTTTGCACAATGTGTAAAGAAGATATAGTCTGTTCCTTTGGTGACAAAGGTTTAAAATGTGTAGAACTCGCGTAATGTCCAACGTCAACGGTCCCGAGCAATCGGGTTCACGCGGAAATTTCGCCTTCACTACTATCAATTTGCCTAAACTTGCGCTTGAATCGAAAGGCAATCTTGATGAATTTTTCCGCCTGTATGACAAGTACATTACAATTTGCCACGATTATTTACTTTTCCGCCTTAAGACGATTGAAGAAAAGCACGTTTACAACTTCCCTTTCCTTATGGGACAAGGCGTCTGGCTTGATTCGGACAAGCTTAAGCCTACAGATAAAATTAAGGACGTTTTAAAGCACGCAAGTTATTCAATCGGATTTTGCGGGCTTGCTGAATGTCTTGTGGCTCTTACAGGTAAACATCACGGACAAAGTGAAACCGCGCAGGAGTTAGGCTTAAAAATCGTCAAACATCTTCGCGAACGTACTGACGAATATACTAAACTTGAAACTCGTAACTGGACGACTTTTGGAACTCCCGCCGAATCTACTGCAGGACAATTCCAACGCGCTAATCGCAAAGTTTACGGCGTCATCGAAGGCGTTACCGACCGCGATTATATGACGAATTCAAGCCACGTGCCGGTTTACTTTCCAATCTGCGCACATGATAAAATTATGATTGAAGCACCGTACCACGCACTTTGTAACGCCGGACATATTGCTTACGTTGAAATGGACGGAGACCCTACGAAAAATCTTTCAGCCTTTGAAGCAGTTGTCCGCGCTATGCACGATGCTAATATGGGTTACTTTTCAATCAATCATCCTGTAGACCGCGACCCTGTTTGCGGATACACGGGCATTATCACCAATGAATGTCCGCATTGTCATCGCAAAGAAATTATACGCGGCACTTTCCACATTGACAGAATGAAGTAGCGCATAACTTCTAAATAAAATTTTTCCCTCGACGTATCGGGGGATTTTTTTTGTACAAAAGCTCTAGTTTGAAGCAAATTATTTTTATTGACAAAAAAAATTGTAAGTGATAAAATTTAACAAATGATAAAAGTTTTTAGCAAGAAAGGATTTTTAGCGAGGAGGTTTTAAAATTGACACTTAGAGATGTAAAAGTTGGTTCAACAGTAAAAGTAATTTCCGTCGACGAATCTCCAATTAAACAACGCTTGATGAGTATGGGATTAATCCCAAATACACGCGTAGAAATTTTGAGTTCGGCATTTTTGGGAGATCCCATATCAATTAGGTTACGCGCCTACAATTTGGCAATTCGTAAGCATGACGCAGAAAAAATCTTAGTAGCTGAAGGATAAGGAGGCAATTTTATGTCTATTTTGTCAGTTGCCTTGACGGGAAATCCTAATTGCGGCAAGAGTACAATTTTTAATGAGCTTACCGGCTTGCATCAGAAAATCGGCAACTATCCCGGCGTTACGGTCGATAAAAAAGTTGGCGTCGTCGAATACAAGGATAGAAAAATTTCCGTCGTAGATTTGCCCGGCACCTATTCAATCAATGCCCGTTCGCAGGAAGAAAAAGTTGTCAGTGATTATTTTAGAGATAATAAGCCGGATATTGTTGTTGATATTATTGACGCGTCGAATATGGCGCGAAATCTTTTTTTAACTCTCCAACTTATGGAACAGGGTATTCCGCTGATTATCAATCTTAATATGATGGACGAGGCGGAGCGGCACGGAATTAAAATTAACGAAGAAAAACTTGAAGAAGCTTTCGGAATGCCCGTAACCAGTACCGTCGGGCGCAGTAATGCCAGCGTCAGAACATTGCTTGACGTTTTTACAAATACGCGTATGTCGAATTATAAGCCAAGCAAACTTTTACAGGCACATATTGATAAAGTAAACGCGTTGAAAGCAAGTGACAAACCTGCTGATGAAATTGACGAAGAAATTATAACTGCGCGGTATGACTTTATAGATAAGGTTATGGAAAGTGCCGTAACGATTAACGCGGCGAATAAATCTTTGGCGGATAAACTTGACGCTTACCTTGCAAACGGAGTTTCGTCACTCGTCATAATGGTTGCGATGTTTTACCTACTGTTTCAAATTGCGTTTAACTGGATTGGTCAACCGCTTGCTGATATGCTCGGTGAATTTTTTGAAGAAAACGTAGCAGTTGCGGCAAGTGAGGCAATGACTGCGGCAGGCGTTGCAGATTGGATGCAGTCGCTTGTATCAGACGGAATTATTGTAGGCGTCGGCAGTGTTTTAAGTTTTGTACCGTTAATCTTCACGTTATTTTTCTTCTTAAGTTTTCTTGACGGCACGGGATATATGGCGCGGGTTGCCTTTGTAATGGATCCTATTATGCGTCGCGCAGGTTTAAGCGGTAAAGGAATTATGCCGTTGATAATGGGATTTGGTTGCGGCGTTCCGGCGATAATGGGAGCTAGGACTCTTGATTCGCACAAGGACAGAATGATTTCAATTTTAATCACGCCGTTTTTGACTTGTAACGCGAAAGTTCCGATTATCGCATTATTCGCGGCAATGTTTTTCCCCAACAATGCGGCTGATATAGTTTTTGCAATGTACTTTACAGGATTGACAGTCGCGATAATTATGGCGAAGGTTTTAGGCTCGACAATGTTTAAAGGAGAGGAATCAACTTTCCTTTTGGAATTGCCGCCTTATCGTATGCCGGATTTAAAAACGGTCTTGCTTGAGACTTGGGACAAAGGAAAAGGCTATATCGTCAAGGCAGGTACGATAATTTTTGCAATGTCGGTAGCAATTTGGTTTTTGAGTAATTTTAATTCGGACGGAATGACTGACGATATGAGCGAAAGTTATTTGGCAGGTATCGGCTCGGTAACTTCAACGATTTTTGCTCCGCAAGGTTTTGACACTTGGGAAGCGGGCGCGGCAATTGTAACAGGAGTTATGGCGAAAGAAGCTGTTGTATCGACACTTGGAATTTTATACGGCGCAGATGATGTTTCAACGGAAGCTGAAGACGCGGACGAAACTTCCGAAGTAATGTTGGCAACGGGAATGGGCAGTGCTTTCACACCATTAGCGGCGTTGGCGTTCATCGTGTTTACTCAACTTTATTCGCCCTGCGTTACGGCACTCGGCACAATCAAAAAAGAAACTCAAAGTTGGAAATGGATGGGTTTTGCGTTCCTGTACACCTGCGCGGTAGCTTGGATAGCGTCATTGCTCGTCTATCAAGTCGGAAAAATTTTAGGCTTTGAATAGGTGATTGATATGGTTGCAACGATAATTTTAGGAATTTGCATAGCGGGCGGCTTTGCATACGGAATGAAACGTATTTACAACAATTTTTCTAAAGGCAAGGCGGCTTGCTGTAACTGTTCAGATTGCTCTCATTGCGCGAAATGTCATAAAGCATAAAATCTAATCGTAAATAAAAAATTTAGCGTCGGGAAAAATTTTCTCGGCGTTTTTAAATTTGACACTGCCGCTAAACAATGCTATTATCGAATTGATTTTAAATGTTACGGAGGAAATTTTTATGGATAAAGCAATTTTTTTTGACCGCGACGGCGTGTTGAATGTTGACGTTATCGACTTGCACGAACTTGAAAAATTTCAATGGATTGACGGAGCGATTGACGCGATTAAACTTTGCAATGAAAAAGGTTACTTGGTCGTCGTCATAACGAATCAGAGCGGAATTGCTCGCGGAATTTTTACCGAAGACGATGTTAAAAAAATTCACTCCCATATACAGAGTGAACTTGAAAAAAATGGTGCGCACATTGACGCATTTTATTATTGTCCGCATCATCCCAACGGAACAGTTGACGGTTACGCGCAAGATTGTGATTGTCGCAAACCTAAACCCGGTCTGATTCTTCAAGCGTGCAAGGAAATGAATATTGACCCTAAAGAATCTGTAATGATTGGTGATAAGCCGCGTGATATTGAATGCGGAATAAATGCGGGCGTTCAGAGGACTTTACTTTTTACTGGCGGCAATTTGTACAACGCGCTGAAAGATTTTTTGAAAGATTAATGGGAAAAATAATTTTAGTGACGGGCGGCGCACGTAGCGGTAAAAGTAAATTTGCTGAAAGTTTAGCGTTGAAGATTGGCGACGGTAAAGCGGCTTACATTGCTACCGCGCAGATTTTTGATGACGAAATGTCGCACCGTGTTAAACTTCATCAAGAGCGACGTAAAGAAAATTGGACGACGTATGAAGCTCCCTTCGACGCCGATAAAATTATTTTGACGGTAGCTGAAAAATTTAACGCAATTCTATTTGACTGCGTGACAATTTATCTTAGTAATTTCATCTGCGCGGCGAATCTTGACAACGTAGAAAAAATTTATCGTGACGCGGAAGATTTAATCCAACGTCTTATTGACGCGGCTAAAAATTCCAACGCCACGATAATTTTTGTGTCTAATGAAGTCGGTGCGGGCATTGTCCCTGAAAATAAATTGGCTAGAATTTTTCGCGACATTGCGGGGCTTGCCAATCAACATATTGCCGCCAACTCCGAAAAAGTTTTCTTGACGGTGGCAGGGCTTGCCGTTGACATAAAAAGTTTATCTGAAAATATTTTTAATGATGACGAATAACTTCAAAACGCCAAAGATTAATAGGCTGATTGTTAGGAATATTTCCCTTACGCATAGCTATAGCAACCTGTTGCTGAACGGTGTCAACGCCTTCAAGGTCGGGCAAAAGTAAACCTTGACGCCCGCCATTTTCGACAATGACGCCGTATTTTTTTACGTCTAAATCTTCAAGGCTGAAAACTCTTTCCGCCTCACTTAAAATATCGACGCTGTATTCAATATCGTCAAGTTCATCAACCGTCACAGGCGAAAAGCGCGGATCGCGTGAACAAGCTGAAATTGCATTTTGAATAATTTCTTGCGCAATGTTATCTTTCGTCGGCGCAATCGTCCCTATGCATCCGCGTAATTCTCCGTCTTTGTGCAAACTTACAAATGCTCCTGCGCGACGATTTAACATTTCTTCAGGAAGATTCGCGGGAATTTCTGCGGGCTTATGCGTCTTGACAAAAGTTTCAAGACTTAACCGCGCTAATTTTACAAATTCATCTTCTTTGCCTTTTCTCTTAAGATTTTCGTATTTTTTTAATTCTTTAAGCTGTTCATCAAAATTTCTTCCATTATCTTCGCCGTCAATGTCAAACCATACAATTCCATATCCTACGCCAAAAGTTCCTTCATAAGATAAAAATTCCGGTTTAATTTTTTTTCTGTCGAGTGCACCCGCCATTATCCAAAAACTTCTCAATCCACATTCGGCGGCTTTTTTGCACATATTTTTATCCATCGTCAAAAGTTGCAAAAAATTTCCTTCGCCCAAAATTTTCATAACTTCATCGTCAAATTTCGGACCTTCATTTACAAATCCATAAGGTCCGTCTTTTTTTAATTTATGCGATAAATCTCCGCTCGCTACAAAAATTACTCGCCTCCCAAGTTCTTCGGCAACTTTTGAAATTTTTTGCCCAAATTTGTAATGAATTTCGGAATTTAATCCTGAAAGTCCAATTCTCAAAAATTTTACTTTTTTTAAATCTAATCCCGATTTTTCCAAAAATCTTACTGGAATCATTGTTCCGTGATCCAATCTCGGTGAACGTTCGCCCATTGTTCCAGCAGGAATATTTTCATTTTCCGCCAATTCACTAAGACGTTTTACAAATTCTGTGTCATAATTTATCGTTAAATCAACTTGCGGCGCGTGAAATTGCGTCATATCTCCTCTCGCTGATTCACTCGGCGAAATGTGAAAATAATCCGCGTAAAGTATTGTGTGCGGACTCGTGATAATTATCGTGTCAGGATTCATTTCAACGACGCGACTCATAACTTTTTTGTAAGCATTGCTTGTTTTTGAAATTTTTTCTTCTTCACCTTTCCCAACTTCCGGCAAAATTATCGGCGGGTGCGGCACCACTACTGCTGCTAATATACTCATAAAAATTCCTCCATTAAAATTTTTTTTATTATATCAAACTTAATCGCATTTTACAATTACACATTGAAATTTAAAATTTTTCGTGATAAAATTTTTTTATAAATTTTGAAAGGATGTTTATATGGAAAAAATTTCACTCGTTCCGATAAAAAATTCAGAAAAAGAAAATTTTATCGTCAACATACAAAAATCTTTTAAAAAAGCCTTCGTCGAAGAATTTGGCGATTGTGACGAAGAAATTATTTCTCGTGAAGAAATTATAAATTCTTTTAATTCGCCTTATGCCGTAACTTACAACATTTTTTGCGAAAATAAAATCGTCGGCGGAATTATTCTTGAAATTCACGAAAATAATCTCAACGAAATTTCACTTTTTTTCGTAAATGTTGATTGTCACAGCAAAGGCATCGGGCAGGCTGCTTGGCGTGAAATTGAAAAAATTTATCCAAATACAAAAATTTGGGAGACTGTCACGCCGTATTTTGAAAAAAGAAATATTCATTTTTATGTAAATAAATTGGGCTTTCACATCGTCGAGTTTTATAATCCAAAAAATCCTGACCCAAATGAAGTTGATATGCCCGGCGGCGAATATTTTTTCAGATTTGAAAAGGTAATGGGTAAATAATTTTGAAAAAATTAATTATAAATGCAGATGATTTTGGTCGTCACGAATTAATAAACCGCGCTGTAAAAATTGCTTATGAAAAAGGTTTTTTGCGTTCAGCAACAATTATGGCTGGCGGAATTGCTTTCGACGACGCAGTTAAAATTTCTAAAAATCTTCCAAATTTAGGCGTCGGTATACATTTAACTTTAGTAAACGGTAATCCGATTTTGCCGCCAAATAAAATTCCCTCGCTCGTTACGAATGAGGGAACTTTTTACGATAATCACGCGATTTTTTTAAAAAAATATTTGCAAGGAAAAATTAATTTTGATGAAGTATGCGACGAACTTTCAGCGCAGATTGAAAAAATTTTCCGCGCAGGTTTAAAACCTACTCACGTTGACAGTCATCAACATTTACATCATTTGCCAAAAATTATTGATATTGTTTTAAAATTGGCTGAATCTGCGAATATTAATGCGATAAGAATTTCTGATACTAAAATTTTTGAAGGAAATTTCGGCGGAATCGGTCAATTTATCGGTCGAGTAGGTTTAGCGTCTTTAGCAAAATTTTCAGCGAATAAGGCTAAAAATAAAAATTTTTTATTTCCGAATCATTTTACAGGAATTGTCGCCGGAGAATCAATTACGGAAAATTTTATGATAAATTTGATTGAAAATCTGCGCGGAGGTACAACGGAAGTAATGTTACATCCCGGCACAGATAATTCAGTTTTAGAAAATTTTTGTAAGTGGGAACATAATTTTGAGGCGGAATTAAATGCGGTTACGTCGCCGAAAGTTTTAAAAATTCTTGACGAAAAAAATATTTCTGCCGTAAATTTTAGTGCGTTGAGGTCTGAATATGAATGAAAAATTTTTAGAAATTATAAGATTTTGTTTAGTAGGCGGATTGTCATTAATCGTCGATTGCGGCGTATTATTCGGATTAACGGAATTTTTCGGCGTCCACTATCTTTATTCTGCGGGAATTTCGTTTACAGTGTCTGTAATTTTCAATTATTGGCTGTGCGTCGTCTACGTCTTCAAGGGCGCAAAAAAACAAACTCCAAAGCAAGCGACAATTTTTATCGGCTCAAGCATCGTCGGCTTAGGATTGAATCAAATTTGTATGTGGTTCTTCGTCGAGATTGTCACGTTGCATTATATGTTGGCAAAACTCGGCGCAACCGTCATCGTAACGATTTGGAATTACGTAATGAAACGAAAAGCGATTAACGGCTAAATTTGAATTTTTTCTTTACAATAATTATTTGCGCTTAATTTTTTCTTTACAAAAATTCCTTATTAAAATTTATCGGAAATACTCAAAAATGTTACGCCACATCTGACTTTTTTGTCTTTCAGCAAATTTTTAACCGGCTATTTTAACCCATTTTGAGACCTCTCATTTTTCTGCTAAAAAAATTTTTTATTTTTTCTCCAAAAATTTTTCCTGACAAATTTTTTTCTATCACCTATAAAAATCTCATAAAAAAAACTTGCCGACCATTTTTAAGCGGCAAGTTAATTTTTTTTCGCGACAAATATTTTTTTCTAATAAAGCACAGTTTTTTGAAGTTTAGACCATTTCCAACCAAAATAATTTTTTAAAATTTTTTCTGTGCGTTTGTAGTAAGTTATCTTTTCTAAGTTCGTGCAATAATCAAATGCAAGAAAACATATTGAAGTTAAACTTTTTGGAAATTTTATTTCTTTCAAGCTCTTGCAACCACAAAATGCATAAGTAGCGATTGAAGTAATTCCTTCAGGAATTGTTATTTTTTCAAGTTTAAAAAAAACTCTCAAAGTTTTTACATTTATAGATTGATAAAAGTTAGATGAATTTATTTCAGCCGATTCATTACTGAAAACAAATGCGCCAAGACCAACAAAAACTGATTTATTATCTGGAATATAAATTTTTTCTAATCTCGTGCACCCCGAAAATGCACCAACACCGATTTTAGTCAAACTTTCTGGCAATTTTATTTCTTTTAAGCTCGTGCAATCTTTAAATGCAAAATGACCGATTGAAGTCAAACTTTCCGGCAATTTTATTTCTTTCAAGCTCTTGCAATGAGCAAATGACTTAATGCAGATTTTTTTCAAATTTTTAGGAAAATTTATTTCTTTCAAGCTCTCGCAAAAAGCAAATGCACTAGAACCGATTTTTATCAAACTTTCAGGCAAAATTACTTTTTCAAGTTTGTCATAAAATTCGAATTCTTCATCTTTAATTTTAGTAATTCCTTCGAACAAAATAATCGTGTCGACTACGTGTTTTTTATTAGCTTTTTTAAAAATTTCGCCAATATCCATACAAATCATCTTACAAAAAATTTTTTCAGCAGAAAATAAAAAATTTTAGTCGATAACAAAATGATTAATCGGACCGTTACCGTGACCTAAATTTAAATCGGATTTTAAAGCTTTTGTCAAATATTTTTTCGCGGCGTCAACAGAATCACGAAGACTAAAATTTTTCGCCAAATTCGATGCAATCGCAGAACTTAAAGTGCAACCGGTTCCGTGAGTATTTTTTGTATCAATGCGTTTACCGTTGAACCAAATTAAATTTCCGTCAAAAAGTAAATCGTCCGCGTCATTAATTCCGTGACCGCCCTTCGCAAGCACCGCGCAATTATATTTTTTAAAAATTTTTTCCGCGCAGATTTCCATATCAGATTTTGAAAAAATTTTTTTATTTGCAAGAATTTCAAGCTCGGGAATATTCGGCGTAATAACTTTGGCGATTGGAAAAAGTTTTTCAGTCAAAATTTTAATCGCGTCATCATCAATTAATTTTGCGCCGGAAGTTGCAACCATAACTGGATCTACAACAATATTTTCTGCGCGATATTCGATTAATTTTTTTGAAATAATTTCAATTAATTCAGCGGAAGAAACCATACCGATTTTTACAGCGGCGGGAGGAATATCCTCAAAAATTGCGTCGAGTTGCTCGGATAAAAATTTTGGCGTAACATTCATAACTGCGCGGACGCCTAAAGTATTTTGAGCAGTCAACGCGGTAATTGCGCTCATTGCATAAACTCCGTTAGCAATCATAGTTTTAATATCAGCTTGAATACCCGCGCCGCCTGAACAATCAGAACCTGCGATAGTTAAAACGGCTTTCAATTTCATTTAAATCACTCCAAAAATTAAATTTTATAAAAAAAATTAAAATCTCACGAAAAATTTACAAAAAAAAATTTCCGCTCGACATTTATCAAGCGGCAAAAATTTTTTAATTATTCAGTTGGTTCGCCGAAATATTGAAAATATGCGACGATGGCGAAAAGTACAATTGCAATTCCCATTGAAGCTTGACTTGCTTTTTCCATCCAATAATTTTGTTTTTCAGTAAGTTTTGCGTGACGGCGTATGTAAGTCGTCAAAAGTGATGTCGCAAGTGCCACGTAAAGCCCGCGATTTAAATTCGTGAAAAATTCCCAACCGATAAGCATAAATATTATTGTTATTGCCAACACTGCTAACAAAATGTAATCGTTACCGATTTTTTCAGGTTTTTCCTTCGGCTTAGAATTTTTTTCTTTCGGCTGAATTTTTTTTAAAATTTTTTTATACTGACGCGCCATGACTCTCCTTAATCATAAATTTTACACTGACAAGCCTTCATAGCTGCAAGAGCTGTAGCATGACTTTCCGGCGTAACTCCCGCACAACAATTTGAATCGACGCTTACAATAAGTTCAGGATAAAACGCCTTGACTAAAAGTGCGTTGGAAATGATACAAATATCCGTACAAACGCCGACAAATTCCACTTCCTTGTAGGGTTTAATGAGTGAAGGCAAGCGCGTTGACCCGAAAGTTTTTTTCTCAATAACCGCCTTAGCGTGAGGAATAAACGGTTTCAAGTCATGAATAATTTCCCAGCCTTCAGTATTTTTAATGCAATGGACGACGGGCAAATTGCGTCCTTCCTGCGTCGAAAGATAATCATCTTTGTGAGTGTCCTGCGTGAAAATTATATCCGCAGATTTTCCGATAACAACTTTCTCAAGTTTTTCTACAAGGCGCGGAATTATTTCAATAGCCTCTTCCGTGCCTAGTTCACCGTAGACAAAATCGTTTTGCATGTCGATAACGATTACTGCCTTTTCCATAAAAATCGCTCCTTTTTTAAGTGGTCAGTGGTAAGTGGTCAGTGGTCAGAAATTTTTTCACTTTTTACTGATCACTGACCACTGATCACTGACCACTGATCACTGATCACTGATTACTTTTCACTACTTCAACATTGCTAACATAGTACCTGCCGCAACCGCCGTACCGATGACGCCCGCGACATTAGGTCCCATTGCGTG
>JAFZIV010000062.1 GCA_017554235.1 Selenomonadaceae bacterium | reverse complement strand
TATCGGAGTGGCGATAAGTCGGGCTGAAGTTGTAGTTGCCCGTCGAAATATTTTTACGTTCAATGCCGAGCGCGACAATCGAATTGATAACGGACGAAGCGGCTTTGGCATTAGCGGCTTGGACGGCGGACGGATTTTTATCGCGGGTGACGACGCCGACGGAAATAGTAGCGCGGTCGGGCGACGCCTCAACAATTCCTTCGCCGCTTACGGAAATTATCGGCGGGTGAATTTCTTCGGCAAAAGTCGTTGTGCAAAACATCATCACGATTAACAGAGTCAAGCTAAAAATTTTCATCAGTAACACCTCCGCGCAGATTGTAGCATAAATCATCACGCTTGACAAAGATTGAATGCTTAAAAAAAAATGCTTAATCTTCAAAACCGAAAATGAAATGATAAAAATATATAAATGTGGCACACATTACGAAGATAAGTAAAAAAAGCCCTTCGGCGAGTGTCGGAGGGTTTCTCGTTTGACGCAGGAAAATTTTTTTGCTAAAATTCAAATCAAAAATAAAAAAGGCGGTTGTGTTTTTATGATTAAAGATCTAAATCGCAGAGACTTTATCAAAAGTGCCGCAGTTGGATTAGTTTCAGTCAATACGATTGGACTTTTGCCCGACGAGAAAGTTTTTGCGGCAGATAATTGCACAGTCAAAACTCACTACGGCACTTTTAACGGCTTTATTGACGAAAACGGCGTTAAAACGTGGCTCGGCATTCCATACGCTCAACCGCCAGTCGGAAAACTGCGTTGGCGTGCTCCGCAACCTTTGCAACCGTCAAATAAGACTTTCGACGCCAAAAAATTCGGATTTACGGCTATGCAAACTGTTGACGACAGAGAAACTTCATCTATCAGACCGCAAAGCGAAAATTGCTTAACTTTGAACATTTGGATGCGCGGAAATGCTAAAAATTTGCCCGTAATGGTATTTATACCCGGCGGCGGCTTTCAAACCGGCGGAACCAGCGATATTCGCTATAACGGAATGAATTTTGCGGCTGAAAATGATGTTATTATCGTCACGATTAACTATCGGCTGAATATTTTCGGCTTTCTGAACCTCGCAAGCATTGATTCAAGCTTTGAGGACAGCGGTTATCTCGGAATTAAAGACCAAATCGCGGCTTTGCAATGGATTAAGGAAAATATCGCCGAATTCGGCGGGAATCCCGATAATATTACTATTTTTGGTCAAAGTGCCGGCTCAACTTCGGTTATGTTGCTTACAATTACTCCTGCCGCTAAAAATCTTTTCCAAAAAGCAATTCCGCAGTCCGGTCATCTTGGTCTTTACAATACGCCAGAAGAATCAGCCAAAGTTGCCCAAACTTTTATGGAAATGAGCGGCTCAAGTACTATTGGCGAACTTATGAAGAAATCTTCCGCCGAACTCATTAATATTTATGAAAAAGTTAATAGTCTTAATCCGAATACGTCACTTTTGAATTATATGCCGACTTGCGACGGGAAATTTATTCCTAATGAGCCGTTTAATGCATTAAAAGACGGCTACGCGAGCGAAATTAAATTTTTAACAGGCACGGCTTCAGATGAATGGTGTTTTTGGACATTGTTCGCGAGTCCTAAATTTTTTGAGATTCTCCGCGCGAATTCACGATTTGTCTTGTCGAAATACAGCGGAACGGATACTACTGAGGCAGTTTATCGCAAATGGCTTGTAAATCGCCCCGATACAGAAGAAAACTACATTAATTTTGCAAATAATGTTGATTGGCGAGTCGGTCAAGAAATTATGGCGGAATATCAATCGAAATTTAATGACGTGTACTATTATTTATTCAGCGAGCAGTCTCCGATTGAAAATTTGCGTGCGTATCATGGCATTGACTTAGTTTATACCTTCAATTTGCCCGATAAAAATTACAATCCAAATCCTGCGCCTCATTTTGTAAGGCAAATTCAAGCATCATGGGCGGCATTTGCGGCTACGGGCAATCCGAACAATGAATTCATGCCGCATTGGGAGAAATATTCATCTCAAAATCGCCAAACTATGGATTTAAACTCAAGCGGCTGTGTTTTACATAAAGATTTGAATACGGAAAACCTAAATTCCTTGCGCTACGTCTATGAAAGCTGAAATTAAAGGAAGTAATACCATGTTTAATGATTTAACACGCCGAGAATTTATAAAAGGCGCGGCGATGAGCTTTTTGGCAGTAAATATGCTTGGTATTCTGCCTGAAAATGCTTTTGCGGCGGATAATTGCACTATAAAGACTAAATACGGCACTTTTAACGGTTTTGTCGATAAAAACGGCGTAAAAACTTGGCTGGGTATCCCATTTGCACAACCGCCTGTCGGAAAATTGCGTTGGCGTGCTCCTCAACCGTTAAAACCTTCAAATAAGACGTTTGACGCCAAAAAATTCGGATTTGCGTCTATGCAAGTGGTTGACGAAAATGAAGGAGCCTCTGTAAATCCGCAAAGTGAAGACTGTTTGACGCTGAACATTTGGACACGCGGCGAAGGCAAAAATAAGCCAGTTATGGTGTTTATTCACGGCGGCGGCTTCCAAAGCGGCGGTTCAAGCGACCCGCTTTATAACGGAAGTAATTTTGTTGCGGCTAATGATGTCGTTCTCGTCAATTTTAACTATCGAGTGAATGTTTTCGGCTTTGTGAACTTCGCAAGCATAGATTCAAGCTATGAGGACAGCGGTTATCTCGGAATTAAAGACCAAGTGGCGACTTTGAAGTGGATTAAGGAAAATATCGGCGAATTCGGCGGCAATCCGGATAACATTACGATTTTTGGCGAAAGTGCGGGTTCAATTTCATGTATGTTGCTGACAGTTACGCCCTCCGCTAAAAATCTTTTCAAAAAGGCAATTCCGCAGTCTGCAAATTCGTATATGTTTAATACGCCGGAATATTCAGCTGAAATTGCGGCAATTTATATGGAAATGGGCGGCGCGAAGACAATGAGCGACATGATGAAGAAAACTTCCGCCGAGCTTTTAAGTCTTTACGAAAAAGTTACGACAGTTCGCATTGCTGAAACTGAAGGCGATTATTTGCCGACATGTGACGGGAAATTTATGCCGCTTGACCCATTCAAAGCACTAAAAAACGGCGCGGCACGCGGAATTAAATTTTTAACCGGTACGACAGCCGACGAGTGGCGTTATTGGTTGTTTTACATGGATAATTTCTTTGAAGTCTTCCGCGCAGATCCAAAAATTCTTTCGCCGGCACTTCAAAAATACAAAGGAACAGAAACTCCGCAGGAAATTTATCGCGAGTGGCTTAACTGGCGTCAGGATACTCAAGAAAACTTCATAAATTTTGTAAATCAGCTTGATTGGCGAGTCGGACAGGAATTGGCGGCAGAATATCAATCGAATTTCGATGATGTTTACTATTATTTATTCAGTGAGCAGTCGCCTGTTGGAGATTTTCGCTCGTGTCATGCGGTTGACTTGCCGTATACTTTCAACGTAGGAGATCACATTATACCGAATCCGAATCAAACGTTAGTAAAGGTTATTCAAGCATCATGGGCGGCATTTGCAGCGACGGGCAACCCAAATAACGAATTTATTCCGCACTGGGAGAAATATTCCGCAGATAATCGCCAAACTATGGAGTTAAACTCAAATTGTTGCGTCCTCCACAAGGATTTGAACACTGAAAACCTAAATTCATTGCGTTATGTCTACGAAGACTAAAAAAAGCCATTCGGAGTGATTCGGAGGGTTTTTCGTTTGACAGATTAAAATTAACCTGTAAAATATCATCATATTCATATTGGAGGTTATCGAATTGAAAGAACACGATGATTTTGTAAAAGAATTGCCGCATGAAGAACAGAAAATATTGCGCGAACATGAAATGATGGCTCCGCATATGCTGTTCAAGATAATTAGGCAGGAAGGAGAAGAAGAATTACGCCGTCCGTTCCGAGCATTGGCATTTTCGGCACTCGCGGCAGGTATTTTCGTCTCATTCTCATTTTTTTTCCGAGCAGTATTCCATTTACACATGGGCGATTCGCAATTTGAGCCTTTAGTATCGAGTTTGGGCTACACAACGGGTTTTTTGATAGTAATATTGGGTCGAATGCAACTGTTTACTGAAAATCCTATAACAACAATGGTTCCGCTATTAAGTGATTGGTCTTTTGAGAAGTTTTTAAAGGTAATTCGGCTGTGGAGCATAGTATTTTTCTTTAATATAGTCGGAACGGCATTGGCGGCGGCGTTTATGTCGTGTGATTATGCGGTATCGCCTGAAATATCGGGAGCATTACACGAAATAGCAGCTCATATAATGCGCTTACCTGCGATAGATAATTTAGTAAGAGGAATTCCGGCAGGAATAATCATCGCAACATTGGTTTGGATAGCTCCTCAAACGAAATATTTTCGATTTTTAACAATACTGGTCTTCATATATTTCATAGCATTGGGCGATTTTGCGCATGTAGTGGTCGGTTCGTGCGAAATGGCGTTTGCAGTGATTGACGGGGACGCAGATTTTGCCGATTATTTCTTCAGATTCTTAATACCGACGGGAATAGGGAATGTAATAGGCGGAACGGGAATATTTACGCTGTTAATATACAATCAAGTCCGAACAGAAATAAATTCGCATAAAAAATGAGCTTGAAGGCTGAACAGAAAGCCCTTTGTAGTGATTCGGAGGGTTTTCGTGTTGACTGCGGAAAATTTTTTTGCTAGACTTGTAACGAAAAGGAATTTAAGACGTATAAAGGAATGAAAACAGAAAGGAGCCTGATAAAAATGGCAACACGCGAAGAAAACATTAAGAAAATCAATGACGAACTCGAACAGTTGAGCGACGAGGAACTCGAACAGGTCGCAGGCGGCGGTTGGATTGATTGTAAAATTCCGAACACCGACAACGATTCAAACCCGCTTGATGTTAAGGACTCTATTGGCGTAAATGTATTAAGGACGCTATTGGAGTAAATGTATTAAGGACGCTATTAATTGGCTTTAAATAACCAAAAAAATGCGGCTCACGGTCGCAATCGTCAACAAAAGCCCTTCGGCGCACGGTCGGAGGGTTTTTCGTTAAAAATTCTACTTGACAACCGTTTTTTTTTTTTTTATAATGTGTCAGCCAATATTCTAGCTAATACCAACTGTATGAAGGGAAAAATCCCGTCTGACGTGCAATCGGCGGGATTTTTTCTTGCAAAATTCTTTAAAGAAAGTAGTTGACAACCGTTTTTTTTTTTTATAATATGTCAGCCAATATTCCAGATAATACCAGCTGCATGAAGGAAAAATCTCGTCACATTACGTAAGCGGCGGGATTTTTTCGTTTGACAAGGTAAATTTTTTTATGATTTATCCCTGTACAGGGCTTATTTTTTTTTGCGAGCAATTTATAATGGTGGTGAGGTGATTTTATGTCAGAAAATCTTTTAATGGTTGAAGATTTGGTTGTAGCTTATGGCAAGAAAAGAATTATTCATGATGTGAATTTTTCAGTTAAGCACGGGGAGATTTTAATAATTGCGGGCGAATCAGGGAGCGGAAAGTCGACGATTTTAAAGGCAATCGGCGGATTATTAGGCAAAGGCGGCGCGATTATAGACGGGCAAATCTTTTTTGACGGGAAAGAGATAACGATTTTATCTGAGGGGCAACGACGCAGACTTTCAGGCGACTCGATAGGATTTATATTTCAAAATGCGGGCGCGTCATTCTGTCCGATAAGAAAAATAGGCGAACAGATTTTTGAGAGCGTAAAAGCACATCGG
>JAFZIV010000004.1 GCA_017554235.1 Selenomonadaceae bacterium | reverse complement strand
CTCTGTAAACAGTTCTGATGAGTAGGAACAGTCAACCTAATGTGGTCGTTTACTACAAGCGATTATAACATTGGCGAAGGGCAACGGAGGGATGAAACTTGAGAGTATTCATCAAATCTATGCGAGGTAAAAATTTAATGCCTTGCTCTCAACGTAAAGCCCGAACCCTGCTTAAGCAGAAGAAGGCTAAAATTATTGGCTATAAGACGTTTACAATTCAACTTCAAATTACAACAGGTAAAACCGTTCAAAAAATCGATGTTGGCGTGGACGAAGGCGCAGTGCATATAGGAATTGCCGTCACTTCCTGTAACTGCACGTGACAAAACGTGACGCAAAAAAGAAATGCGAAGAATATAAAAGTAATAAGAGGTTGGTATCTTAATGATTGTGTACGTTATAATGATAAAATAGGTTGGATAAGCGGTTTTACAGGCGCAAGTTTATGTGAAAGATGTACAAGACGGATATATTAAGCCGACAGGAAAAAATTAACACAGATACCGCTTAGTAAATCAGAGTTAGTATGTCACAATAACAGTTGGCAGTATTGCTATAGACAGGACGGCTTCATCCTAACGCTTAGAGGCGTTGGAATTTTGACGCATTTAGGGTTTAAATAATAAAAATGGCGGATACTCTTTACACGATATTTGTAAAAGACGGCGCGTGGCTTACGATTTTGAAAGGTCTATGGGCGACAATGCAAATTTCCGCGCTGTCGCTTTTATTTGGAACATTGCTGGGCACGGCAATATGTTATCTGCGCGTAGGTAATTTCAAGCCGGCAAAATTTTTCGCAAAAATTTATATCTCAATAATTCGCGGCTCGCCGGTACTAATGCTTTTAATGTTGTTGTTTTACGGCATATTTGCAAGAACAGGACTTTCGCCGATAACGGTTGCGGTTATAACTTTTTCCTTGCATACTGCCGCATACGTCGCAGAAATTTTGAGGTCATCATTAATGGCGGTGGATGTCGGTCAAGTCGAAGCTGCGCGGACGTTAGGATTTTCAAAATTTCAAGCGTTCAGACTTGTAGCTTTGCCGCAAATTATACGCATTGCCAAGCCCGTCTATCAATCGACGATAATAAATTTAGTACAGTGGACAAGCGTCGTTGGTTACGTTTCAATAACGGATTTGACGCGCGTCATAAATAACACGGCGGCTCGAACTATGCAACCGATGATTACGATTATTGGCGGCATGATACTTTATCTTTTGCTGGCATATCTTATTAATGGGATTTTTGCTTGGCTTGACAGACGAGAGCAAAGAAAACAAGAGGCATCTAAACTTTGAAGTTTAAGCTTAAAAATGGGAGGATATTCAATGAAACTTAAAAAAATTCTCGGAGGACTTTTAGCAGGTCTGGCTATATTTACCGCGCCGTTAAGTTCGCAAGCGGCAACACGTGATGAAATTGCGGCAATTAATGTTGTGACTGCCGCCGACTTTCAGTATTGGAACGCTGATTCGCCGACGTTGAAGAAAATTATAAATTTCGTTGAGGATGTAACAAATCCCAACAGTCCGAATTTTATTCCCGTTGGTGACAGAGTTGCAACTTTCGATATGGACGGAACTTTCTACTGCGAAACCGCGCCAATTTATTTTCAAGAGTCAATGTTTTTCTATCGCGCACTGGAGGATAAAAGTTATAATGCGCCAAAGGAAATGGTAAACTTCGCTAATAAAATTAAGCCGAAAGTTTACAACAAAACGGGTCTGACTAAAGCCGAAAGTGATAAATATATTAAATATTTGACAAAAGCCTATGCGGGAATGACTGATGAAGAATATCGCGCCTATGTCAGAAATTTTATGCAGACAAATGAATACGGCTTAACAAATTTGAAACGCGGCGAGGCATTTTATTTGCCTATGGTTGAAATAATTTCCTACCTTAGCAACAATGATTTTGATGTTTTCATTGATTCGGCTTGCGGTGTCAGCACGACACGCGAATTAATTGGAGATATTTTCCCGATTCGATACGACAGAATTATAGGTTCAGATTTCGTTTACACTTCAACAGGAATGGGTAAAGATAAACCCGAAAATCATTTTTTTGACAGACGTAAAGAAAAAATTGTAATTTCCGGCGAGCCTGTTATCGAAAATGGAAAAACACGTAAAATTTTTTCTATCCTCAATCAGATTGGTAAAAAACCAGTTTTAGCCTTCGGAAATTCTTCAGGCGATTTGGGAATGTTTGAATATACTTTGCAACAGAATAAATATCGCAGTGAAGTTTTTTACGTTTTGTGCGATGATACCGAACGCGAACTTGGAAACCCTTCACGCGCTGAAAAAGAAATTGCTAATGCGGCTAAACGCGGCTATAATACAATTTCGATGAAAAATGATTGGAAGACGATTTACGGCGACAACGTAAGGCGTGAAAAGTAAGTGAGCGTTATTGAAATTCGCGGACTAAATAAATCTTTCGGCGACCTTGAAGTTTTGCACGACGTAAATTTTTCCGTTGAAGAAGGCGAGCGCGTTGTAATTATCGGCGGATCGGGTTGCGGAAAAAGTGTTTTCCTTCGTTGTATCGAACTTTTAGAAATTCCCGACGCGGGAAAAATTTTTATTGACGGTCAAGAAATTACCGCGCTTTACTGCGATATTGATAAAATTCGTCAAAGTATGGGTATGGTGTACCAAAAATTTAATCTGTTCACTCATATGAACGTTATGGAAAATCTTTGCGTTGCGCCGATGAAACTTTTGGGAATGACTCAACTTGAAGCCGAAAAAAAAGCTACTGAACTTCTCGCGCAGGTTGGTTTATCCAATAAGGCGAAAGTTTATCCCTCTGTTCTTTCCGGCGGACAACAGCAACGTATAGCGATTTGCCGCAGTCTGATGATGAATCCCAAAGTTATTTTGTTCGACGAGCCGACAAGTGCATTAGATCCGACTATGGTCAGCGAAGTTTTAGCAGTTATTCGTATGCTTGCGAAAAAAAATTTGACGATGATAATTGTAACGCACGAGATGAATTTTGCGCGGGAAGTTGCGGACAGAATTTTATTTTTTGCTGACGGCGGAATTTACGAAGAGGGAACACCAGAAGAAATTTTTGAACACCCACAGCGCGAAAAAACTATTACTTTCATTCACCGTCAAAAATATTTTCACTACGAAATTTATAACCGTGACTTTGACTTAATCGAAATGCAGGGTATGATTGAAAATTTTGCCGAAAAGTACGGTTTCAAGCCAAAGTCTATCGGCAGGTTACAACTTTGCTGTGAAGAGGCGATTTATACGATGATGTCTGGTTGCTATGATGAAAATGATAGAATTTCTATTGTAGTCGATATAACCTACACCGAATCGGACGGCACATCGCAAATAAATTTAATCTGCGCGGGGAAAGAGTATAATCCTTTTGAATTGGAGGATAGCGGAGAAAATTTTGAAACGAATATCAGCGTAAACATTTTAAAGAAGAGTTCCAAAAATTTTTCGTATACTTATGAAAATGGTTTGAATAAATTAAATTTAGATTTAAAATTGTAAAACTCAAAACTTTAAGTTCTAAGCTAAATTGGAGGTAGAAATTTTTGCCTGTAATGGAATATTTGGAGCGCAACGCCGAATTGTATGGTGATGAAGTTGCGCTGATTGAACTGAATCCCGCAGAACCTGACGGGCGTCGTATGAGTTGGAAAGAATTTAGCTTGATTGAATCAGATCGTTTCCAGCCTTACCGCAGAGAAATTACTTGGCGCGTCTTTAATGAAAAAGCGAATCGTTGTGCAAATTTTTTGATTGAACGCGGCGTAAAGAAGGGCGATAAAGTTGCAATAATCATGTACAACTGCCTTGACTGGTTGCCAATTTATTTTGGAATTTTGAAGACGGGAGCTATTGCCGTACCTTTCAATTTTCGTTACGATGCCGACGAAATTTTATACTGCGCGGAACTTGCACAAGTTGACGTTATTATTTTTGGCAGTGAATTTATCGGCAGAATTGAAGTAAATGCTGAAAGACTTTCACGCGGCAGACTTTTAATTTACGTAGGAGATAACTGCCCGAGTTTTGCTGAAAGTTATCATATGTTGGCGGCGAATTATTCCAGCCAAAAACCCAACGTTGCAGAAATTACGGACGATGATTTCGGCGCGATATATTTTTCTTCAGGGACGACGGGATTTCCTAAGGCGATTTTGCACAAGCATCAAAGTTTGACGCAAGCCGCGCAGATGGAACAAAAACATCATTTAACAGGGCGTGAAGATTGTTTCCTGTGCATACCTCCGCTTTATCATACCGGCGCGAAATTTCATTGGATGGGAAGTTTAGTTGCAGGTAGCCGCGCAGTTTTGTTGAAGGGAACAAAGCCCGAAATAATTTTGGACGCAGTGTCAAAGGAACATTGCACAATAGTTTGGCTTTTAGTTCCTTGGGCGCAAGATATTGTTGACGCGCTGGACAGAGGCGACGTAAAACTTTCTGATTATGAGCTTTCACAATGGCGGTTAATGCACATTGGTGCGCAACCTGTTCCGCCGAGTTTGATTAAGCGTTGGAAAAAATATTTTCCGAACCACGAATACGACACAAATTACGGTTTGTCCGAATCGACGGGACCCGGCTGCGTTCATTTGGGAATTGAAAATATTCATAAAGTCGGAGCTATCGGCGTGCCGGGCTATCGTTGGCAATGCAAAATTATTGATGAAAATGGCGCAGAAGTTAAGCAGGGCGAAGTCGGCGAATTGTGCGTCAAAGGTCCTGGCGTTATGACTTGCTACTACAATGACGAAAAAGCTACCGCCGAAGTTTTGAAAGACGATTGGCTTTTAACCGGCGATATGGCTTATCAAGATGAAGACGGATTTATTTTTCTCGTCGACAGAAAGAAAGATGTTATCGTTAGCGGCGGCGAAAATATTTATCCCGTGCAAATTGAAGACTTTCTCCACAAATTTTATAAAGTCAAAGACGTTGCAGTTATCGGCTTGCCTGACAGGCGGCTTGGCGAAATTAGCGCGGCGATTGTCGAAATTAAAGACGGTATGATTTGTAGCGAAGAAGAAATTAATAAATTCTGTCTTGAACTTCCTCGTTACAAGCGTCCGAAGAAAATTATTTTTGCTGAAATTCCGCGTAATGCAACGGGCAAAATTGAAAAGCCTACGCTTAGGAAACGTTACGGCGCAGATAAGCTTGTAGCTCAAGAGACACAAGGATAAAACAGTTCATCATAAAAAAATTTAACCGTTACGGAAAAATTTCTGTAACGGCTTTTTTACGTTTTAATATTCATTTAGCGTCATCGGCAAAATATTTCATCGAAGTTTTCTTCCACTCCTTTTTGGAGTAAAGGGCTTGAAAATCTGTTATGCCCGTCAGCTTAGAAAGTTCGTTAATGATTGCGTCACATTCTGCGCGGGATTTTGCATGAATCATCGTATAAAGATTATAATTCCAATTCGGCGCGGTATTTCTGTCATAGCAATGCGAAACCGCCGAATGTGCGCTCATAATCTCCGCAATTTCTGAAAGATTTTCCGGCGGCACATTCCACACGCAAAGGGCATTTGATTTAAAGCCTGCCGTCCTGTGTTGCAAGACCGCGCCCAACTTACGGATTTTATTTTCGTTGACAAAATTTTTCACGCGCTGAATAAATTCGTCTTCATCAATTCCGACCTTTTCAGCCAAAATTTTATATGGCTCTTCTGACAGCGGAAAATCTTCTTGAAGGACTTGCACAATTTTTTTATCGATTTCCGACAACGAAGTTTCACTGAAGTTTGAATTGCACATTAATTTTATATTTCCTGTTGGACTTCAAATTTATCATATCCTCGACGCCGCGCAGAGATTTAATTTCCTGCAAAATATTCTGTTCGCGTTCAGTGTTTAAAGTTAAAAGCGTGAACCAAAGATTAAATTTCCCTTCGCGCTCGTAATTATGAGTGACTTCGTTGTAGGCGTTAATCGTCTCGGCTACCGCGCAGATTTCGGACGGCTCAACCTCCAAAGCTACTAAAGTTCCACGATAACCTAAATTGTCGGAATTAAAAAAAGTTCCGATACGACGAAGATAACCCGCCGCCTTCAATTCGCGTACACGTTCAAGCACAAAACTTTCCTCAACGCCGAGAGTTGCCGCCATTGCCGCAAAAGGTCGACTGCAGACGGGAAGATTTCCCTGCAACAAATTTAATAAGGATTTGTCAAAATTTGAAAGTTCCATCGCAAATTTCTCCTAAAAAATTGAATCACATTCAAAATTATTTTAGCAGAGATTTTTAAACGTTGCAAGCAATTCTGAATTTAATTCATAAATTTTTTGGCGTAGATTTTTCCGCGCAGTTATGTTAAACTTAAAAAAATTTTTTGAAAGGAATTATAACCGTGATAAAAATAAATTTTGTATGTTTCGGAAATATTTGTCGGTCGCCTATGGCAGAATTTGTTATGAAAAATCTTGTACGAAATGCGGGCGTAGAGAAAAATTTTCTTATTGAGTCTTCTGGCTGTCATCCTTCAGTTGGGACACCTATTCACCCTGACAGTTGCAATGAGCTGAAAAAAAATAACGTCCACTTCACGAAAAGAACTTCAAAACTTTTCACTAAGGAGACTTATAAAAATTTTGATTATGTAATTTGCATGGACAGCGATAACGTTTACGACGCTAAAAAAATTTCCGGAGGAGACCCTGACAGGAAAATTTATCTGTTGCTTGAATTTGCCGGCGAAAAGCGCGATGTTGACGACCCCTATTACACGGATAATTATGCCGTTGCCTACGCTGATATTCTGCACGGCTGTCAAGCATTGTTGGAAAAGTTGTCACGGACATTTCATAAAATTTTTTAAATAAATTCTTTAAGGAGTTTTAAACAGTAACCCCAAACATTGACAAAAATATACATAGTGTCTAAAATGTACCTATCAGCGAGAACCAAGCTGAATAAAAAAGTTTTAATACCGGTGGCTCGCCGGGAATTCACGACTGTGGAGTGTTACAGCAAACGTTAGTAGGTAAGCCGAG
>JAFZIV010000061.1 GCA_017554235.1 Selenomonadaceae bacterium | reverse complement strand
GGTGTAGGTTCAATCTCTACCTTATAACCTCTCTGCATATTTATTCGTCCTTTTTATCTACTTTTGTACATAATGGTCTATATTTTAAGCTACTGTTAATAACTCATTTGCTTGTCAAGATTGTTATTTTTTCGGAACAGTTAAGCTGTCAGGTTTGGAGGGACTTAACTCAAAGCGCGTTGCATCTTTCGCTAAAAGTTTTACGTTAAAACCTTCGTCAACGTCATTCCAAATTTCGTCGGGCAAAACAAATTCCATTCGTTTATTGGGAAGTCCCGCTTTAAATTCTGATACCTCATACAAAATATTTGTCGACTTATCAGTAAGCGAAATGTTAAGGCGTCCATCTTTGCGGCAAGCCAAAAATAATTTCGGCGTGTAATCTGCCTTCGACTCAATGATTAACTTGCAATTTTTCGCGTGGGAAGTTTTGTTGAAAAGCCCGCTCGTTCCCCATTCAAGGCGGTAGGAAATTTCAACCTTCGGACGATTATCCAAAGTCATCGTACTTGGCGGCGAATAAACCGTCGATCCGTCGCCAAGTTTGTATTCGCCAATAACCGTGATAAAAAGTTTATCTTCCGGCATATGCGATTGAGTTATAAAAGTATCCTGCGCATATTTCGTCGCATAAATTCTGTTCATATGTCGTTCCTTTGCGTCCTCAATCGTCGCAAAAGTTTCGTCTGAATCGTCCGCGCTAACTTTGTAATGAATCATATAAACGTTGGACGGCAATTTTTTCAGCGTAAGTTTAAGCCCGTTAGAATCAACCGTAGTTTTACGCTCATCAATTTCGCAAGGCTCAATATTGGCGGCACTGATAACTTGATTGACGAGGAAAAAATTTTGCGTCGCACTTACAACGGCAATTTTGATAATCTCACCTTTGACCGCAAATTCGCAAGCTTGCTCTGAACTTTTCACGCGCTTTAAAACTAAGCCGCTCCCTAAAACTTCGTCGATTCGATTCATTTCAAAAATTGTCGAGTCGAAATTTCTAACTTCCCTGACTTGCTTAAACCAAATTTCAAAATCGCCCGTACCTTGCCATGTAAATTTGATTTTACTTTTGTCGACTGTGAAGTTTATATCGGTAATTGCACGTGGAGGAAATTCCGGCGTCAACTCAACCGTCAAGCCTTGACTAAATTTTAAAACAGGATCGATTCGCCAAACTTTGCTTACACTTTCGCCCGCTTCCGCCAAAAATTTTTTCTGATTTTCAATTCTATCTTTAGCCGAATGGTAGACGCACTGCAAGCGATATTGATATTGCTTAAGATTTTTAACGGCATTGTCGACGAATGGCGATTGAACGCAATCAGCAACTATTACGCTGTTACCTGCGCTGTCACTTCGCAAAATTCTCACGCCTAAACAATTTTCAGACGGCAACTTCCATGAAAATTTGCATTGCCCGTTTTCAGTCTTAGCTACAAGTTTACTTTCGTCAAGGTCGCCATAATAAACTGTGCTGCAAGTCGTCGGGTCTGAAATCGTTCCCAATCTCACGGCGAAGACAGCGTAACCGTAAAGCAGACCGCATTTAATATTATTGTCTGTAACTTCTAACTTGTCGACATTTTCGGCAACAATATCACCGTCACGAATATTTTGCGGTACACCTTCCACTTTTCGCACGACGGTATATTTAACTCCCAAGTCGCTTGCAGGTTGCCAATTAATTCTGCAGATGAGGTTGGAACTGATAGCAGTCAAGGCGGTAGATTTTGCGTTGACGGAAATTTTTCCCATAAGTGCAGAACCGTTGACAGGTTGCGGAGTATTTTCAGCAATCGTCGCCGTCAACTTAAGCGGACGTTTCGGCTTAACTACTTTCAATCTGTCCCGCGCAGGTTTATAATCGGGCAACTTACTCAAAATTTCCATGCAATCGCTTACAACTTTATCTTGAGGAACGCTAAGGGCAGGAAGTTTTGATTCAGCCCACTTGATAAGCTCGCGGCGTTTAATGTCAGAAGAAATTCCGTTGATACGCCATTCAATTTTGCGCAAGTCGATAGATTCAGGCTTAATGGTTTTAGTCTTAGCCAAAACTTTAAGGACTTCCGTCATAAGCGGTTTAAGGTCGTCGTTATCAGACTTCGCACCGCGATTAATCAAATCAAGCATAGCGTTCATATAATCGACGTAATGATTATAACGCCGCAATTCGTGAATGGAAAAATCACAAGCCGGGCAATGCTCGACGACGGAAGGAACTTTCTTGCCGCACTTTGGACACTCGACAAAATATTTTTCGCCGCAAATTTTACAAGCCGCGTGTTCAGCTTCTTCACGGGTACGGAAATTTTCAAACGCTCCGCAATTTCCACAAGTTACGCAGAAAAAATTTTCAACCGTGTTATCAACAGATTCATAAGGCTCATTTAAAATTCCCGCCGCCTTATTGTAAAGAGCCGCGCTAAGTTCGTAGTTGAGGAAGTTCTCAAAATTTTTACGAATGCGATGAATACAGTTATCCGCAAAATTTTTATCGTGCTTAAACATTTCGGGAGCGGCTTTCAACTTCGTGAAGAAATTGTCCATCGTCTCAATCTTCAATGAATGATCATACTTGAAACGATTTTCATCACTGTTAAAAATTTGAGTCTGCGCGAGGTTTAAGAGAGCCTTCAACGAACGCCACGCAGGTATGGGCGCGGAAATTTTCTTAGCTTCCTTCTGAAAAATTTCGCAAAGTTCATCTGTATCACGCCGCTTGTAAAAATCTGCAGACGGTTCAATTTTATGTTCAAGATAATATGCCAATTCGTAAAAATTATTTACTTCGGACGACCAAGGATAATTTTGCTTGTCGGGAACGGTTTGAAATTCTGCAAAATATGTGCGCAACTCGGCAAGCACCGAATCTGCTATGAAAAAATTATTTAGCGTGTCAATAATTGATTTATCTGTCCGCGCAGGTTTAACTTCAAAACCTTGCTCCTTGTAAGTTGCAGTTATAGTAGCGGGGCTAAGTTTCAAGCGTTCTTTAATTTTTTTAATTTGCGATTGATTAACTTGAAGAATGCCGGAAGTATCGCCGCGTTGAATATCGATATACAAACGCAGTTGCTCAATACGATTTTGTTTAAGAGATTCGGCTTCAACCTGCCGCAACTTGGGATTTTCAATTACCTGCAGAATATAATTATCCATTTCCAATTCGGATTTAATTTCGGCAAGCCGTCCGGGATCGACGGTTGTATTTTGTTCAGCAGTCAAACGTTTTTTCCAATTTTCGTAAGCCGCACGGATTTTTTTCAAATTGTCGGGCGGGTCAAACTCCAGACCGAGCATCTCAAAAATATTTCGTCTCGCCAAACTTTTTTCACCTTCAAAATTTTTTCTTGGATTATAACACGCAGAATTTTTTCACTCAAGCTTTTTGTATTTTGGAAAATTTTACAAAAAAAATTTTTTTTAGCTTGAAGGAATTTTTTATAGTACGAAGAATTAATTTCAAAGACAAATCAATTTGTCGATTAGTTTAAGGTTACTAAAATTTCGACTGTCCACAAGACGCAGTGTGCTTTAAAAGCTAGACGTAGCAACGCTTGACAAGCATTTTTCGCGGTGTTAATATTGCGCGTGTTTTTTGGAAGGTAAGAATTTTTTGTGAAAGGAGGTCTGCGTATGCCTTCAATAAATCAGCTGGTAAGGAAAGGGCGTCAAAGTGTAACAGAAAAATCTACCGCGCCTGCGCTGAAAGAATGCCCGCAGAAAAGAGGCGTTTGCACTCGTGTTTATACAACTACGCCGAAAAAACCTAATTCTGCATTGCGTAAAGTTGCGCGTGTTCGTTTGACGAACGGCATTGAAGTTACCGCATACATTCCGGGAATCGGTCACAATCTGCAAGAACACAGTGTAGTTTTAATTCGTGGCGGACGTGTAAAAGATATACCGGGTGTTCGTTACCATATTATTCGCGGCTCGCTCGATACTGCCGGAGTTCAGGACAGGAATCAATCCCGTTCTAAATACGGTGCTAAGAAAGCTAAAGCTAAGAAAAAGTGATCAGTGAAAAGTGGTCAGTAATCAGTGGTCAGTGATTAGTGGTAATAAATTGAGGTGGTAACAATGCCTAGAAAAGGTTCTGTGCCAAAACGTGACGTTCTGCCGGATCCGGTTTACCATTCCAAAACGGTTACAAAGTTCATCAACAAAGTTATGTTGTCAGGCAAAAAAAGCGTGGCGCAAAGAGTAGTATACGATGCATTTGAAACCATAAAGGAAAAAACCGGTAAAGACCCGCTGGAAGTTTTCGAGACGGCACTCAGAAACGTTATGCCGACTTTGGAAGTAAGAGCCCGTCGAGTTGGCGGTGCTAACTACCAAGTCCCCGTAGAAGTTCGCCCCGAAAGAAGGCAAACTTTAGGAATCCGCTGGCTTGTAAATTATGCAAGACTGCGCGGAGAAAAAACTATGGACGCAAGACTTTCTGCCGAGCTTATAGACGCATCAAACAATGTCGGCTCGTCCATTAAGAAAAAAGAAGATACTCACAAGATGGCTGAAGCTAACAAAGCTTTCGCCCACTACCGCTGGTAATTCAATGCGTAATGCGTATGCGCAATGCGTAATGAAACGGCGCGTTGTGTAGAGGTTGTTACGTTATTGAAAAGGAGCGGTTTTTGTGTCTAGAGAGTACACTCTCGAAAAAACACGTAATATAGGAATTATGGCGCACATTGACGCCGGTAAAACGACGACGACGGAGCGCATACTTTTTTATACAGGAATAAATCATAAAATCGGCGAAGTCCATGACGGCGCGGCTACAATGGATTGGATGGTACAGGAACAGGAACGCGGAATTACGATAACTTCTGCGGCTACAACTTGTTTTTGGAAAAATCATCGCATTAACATCATTGACACGCCCGGACACGTTGATTTTACGGTTGAAGTCGAAAGGTCGCTTAGAGTTTTAGACGGTGCGCTTGCAATTTTAACTGCACGCGGCGGCGTCGAACCGCAGACCGAAACAGTTTGGCGGCAGGCGGAAAAATATCACGTTCCGCGTATGGCTTACGTCAACAAAATGGACATCACCGGCGCAGATTTTTATCACGTCGTACAGATGATGAGGGATCGCCTTCATACTAACGCCGTACCGATTCAGTTGCCGATTGGTGCTGAAGATACTTTTAAAGGTATTATCGACTTGGTAACAATGGAGGCTACGGTTTACGAAGACGATTTAGGCAAGGTTGCCGACGTTGTAGAAATTCCTGAAGATATGCAGGATATGGCTGAAGATTATCGCGACAAACTTTTAGAAGCTTGCGCTGAACAAGATGATGACTTCATGGAAAAATATCTTGGCGGCGATGAAGTTACGGTCGATGAAATTAAAGCCGTTATTCGTAAAGCAACGATTGAATGTAAGATGACGCCCGTAACTTGCGGCACGTCCTACAAAAATCGTGGAGTTCAACCACTGCTTGACGCGATTGTTGACTATATGCCCGCGCCTACAGATATTCCGCCGATTCAAGGCGTTAATCCCAAAGGTGACGAGGAGTCAAGACCTTCAAGCGATGATGAACCGTTCGCGGCACTTGCGTTTAAGATTATGACTGATCCCTATGTTGGCAAGCTTGCATTTTTCCGCGTTTACTCCGGCGTTTTGAAATCCGGCTCTTACGTCTACAATTCGACGAAGGGCAGAAAAGAACGTATTGGACGTATTCTTCAAATGCACGCCAATAACCGTAAAGAAATTGATGTCGTTTACAGCGGTGATATTGCGGCGGCGGTTGGTTTGAAAGATACAACGACAGGCGATACACTTTGCGACGATAAAGCCCCGATTATTCTTGAGTCAATGGAATTTCCCGATCCCGTCATTTCAGTTGCGGTTGAACCCTTGACGAAAAATGACCAAGACAAAATGGGAATTGCTCTTCAAAAACTTGCTGAAGAAGACCCAACTTTTAAAGTACGTACAGACCCCGAAACAGGACAGACAATAATTTCAGGTATGGGCGAATTGCACTTACAGATAATTGTTGATCGTATGCTTAGAGAATTTAAAGTCGAATGTAAAGTCGGCGAACCGCAAGTTGCATATCGTGAAACAATTCGTAAGACCAGCAAAGCCGAAGGAAAATTTGTTCGTCAATCAGGTGGTCATGGACAATACGGACATTGTTGGATTGAAATTTTCCCGCAAGAAGCAGGCGCAGGTTTTGCTTTTGAAAGTAAAATCGTTGGCGGCGTGATTCCCAAAGAATACATTAACCCGATTGAAGCGGGCGTTCGACAAGCTATGGAAAATGGCGTGCTTGCGGGCTACCCGATGGTCGACGTTAAAGCAGTTGTCTATGACGGAAGTTTTCATGAAGTCGACTCAAGCGAAGCGGCGTTTAAAATTGCAGGTTCAATGGCATTTAAGGCGGCGGCTGAAAAAGCTAAACCCGTCTTGCTTGAACCGTATGTAAAAGTTGAAATCACTGTCCCCGAAGATTATATGGGCGACGTTATCGCGGATTTTAATTCAAGACGCGGACGTATTGACGGTATGGAACCACGCAACGGTATCCAAGTTATTCGCGGTTTCGTGCCGTTGTCTGAAATGTTTGGTTACTCGACTGATTTAAGGTCAAGGACTCAAGGGCGCGGAAATTATTCTATGGAAATTGCATACTATGATGAAGTGCCGAAAACTATTGCAGACGCTATCGTTGCTAAAATTAAGGGATAGGATAATTAAGAATGTAGAATTAAAAATTCTTAGTTCTTGAAAAAAATAAATTGTAAACAGTAAAAATTTATATAGGAGTGTTAAATTAATGGCAAAGCAAAAGTTTGACCGTAGCAAACCGCACGTCAACATTGGTACGATTGGACATATCGATCATGGTAAGACGACGCTTACTGCGGCTATCACAAAAGTTCTCGCGGCTAAAGGTTTTGCGAAATACGAATCCTACGAGAATATCGATAAAGCACCTGAAGAACGCGAACGCGGTATCACGATTAACACGGCTCACGTTGAGTATGAGACTGAAAAACGTCACTATGCACACGTTGACTGCCCCGGTCACGCTGACTATATCAAAAACATGATCACCGGCGCGGCTCAAATGGATGGTGCTATTCTCGTCGTTGCGGCGTCTGATGGTCCTATGCCCCAGACTCGTGAACATATCCTGCTTGCTCGTCAGGTAGGCGTTCCTGCTATCGTAGTTTTCCTTAACAAAGTTGACCAAGTCGACGATCCCGAACTTCTTGAACTCGTCGAAATGGAAGTCCGCGAACTTCTTAGCAAGTATGAATTCCCGGGCGATGATATTCCGATTATCGCCGGTTCAGCTCTTCTCGCACTTGAAGGCAATGCAGAACAAGAAGCTAACATCATGAAACTTCTTGATGCGGTTGATGAATACATTCCTACGCCTGAACGCGACAGAGATAAACCCTTCCTTATGCCGGTTGAAGACGTATTCACCATTACCGGACGCGGCACCGTTGCTACCGGTCGTGTTGAACGTGGTATGTTGAAACCGAATGAGCCCGTTGAAATCGTTGGTCTTATGGATGAGCCCAGAAAGACTGTTGCAACGAGCCTTGAAATGTTCCGTAAAACTCTTGACTACGTTGAAGCCGGCGATAACGTTGGTATTCTTCTGCGCGGTGTCGACCGTAAAGAAATTGAACGCGGTCAAGTTATTGCGAAACCCGGTTCAATTCATCCGCATACCAAATTCAAAGCGCAAGTTTACGTTTTGACGAAAGAAGAAGGCGGACGTCATACTCCGTTCTTTGCAAACTATCGCCCGCAATTCTACTTCCGTACTACGGACGTTACGGGTGTTGTCGGCAACTTGAAAGACACTAACGGCAATGCTGCTGAAATGTGTATGCCCGGCGACCATATTGAAATGGACGTTGAACTCATTACGCCGATTGCTATTGAAAAAGGTTTGCTCTTCGCTATTCGTGAAGGCGGACACACCGTAGGTTCGGGACGCGTTATCGAGATTAACGAAGCTTAATTATTGAATTAGAAATTTGTTTGGGGTGGCAGCTTGCAATGCAGGTTGCCGCCTTTGACTGCGCTATAGGTTTTATTTCGAGGAGGGCTTAAGATGAAAATTGAACACGTTGCAATTTATGTTCGTGACGTTGACACGGAGAAAGATTTTTTCGTAAAATATTTCGGTGCGAAAGCTACAGCAAAGTACACCAACTTCCGCAGTGATTTCACCAACTATTTTTTAACTTTTGAAGACGGCTCGCGCCTCGAAATTATGAACCGCGCAACTATGGTTGACGCCGCTAAGCCCGAGTATCGCAGCGGTTATCATCACATTGCTATGGAAGTCGGCGACAGAAAAGACGTTGACGATATGACTAAAAAGTTGCAGAAAGACGGCTACACCGTAGTTAAGGGTGCGCGTGAAACAGGCGACGGTCAATACGCAAGTGTCATACTTGATCCAGAAAATAATGAGATTGAACTCATTGCAAGACAGATAAGCGGCACTACTTACAAAGACTAATCTAAAGGTTAATAAACGGCAGATTGCTTGACCGGTAGGCAATGAAGTCAAGGGAACTGTCGAGTAAAGGAGATTTTAAATTGCCACAGAAACAACAGAAAAAACTTCGTATTCGCCTTAAGGCATACGATCACAAAGCACTTGATCAGAGTGCGGCGAAAATCGTAGAGACTGCGCGGCGTAACGGTGCAATGGTTTCAGGACCTGTACCGCTTCCGACTGAAAAAAATATCTACACGATTTTGCGCTCCCCGCACGTCAACAAAGATTCGCGTGAACAGTTTGAGATGAGAACGCATAAACGCCTTATCGACATTCTGCAACCCACGCAAAAAGCGGTTGACGCGCTTGTAAGGCTTGACCTTCCTGCCGGTGTAAACATCGAAATTAAACTTTAATCGGAGGTGTGAACATTGGCAAAAGCTATTTTAGGTATCAAGCTCGGTATGACGCAAATTTTCACTGAAGACGGCAAGGTTATTCCTGTAACCGTTATTGAAAGTGGAAATAACGTTGTACTTCGCAACAAAACGGTTGACACTGACGGCTATTTCGCAGTTCAAATCGGTTTTGGTGAAGTTAAAGAAAATAAAGTTAAAAAGCCGCTTATGGGTCAGTTCAAAAAATTGGAAGTTAAGCCTGTAAAATTTATTCGTGAACTTCGCCTTAATGCCGAATCCGAACATAAGACGGGCGACGTTATCGGCGTTGACATTTTTGCTGAAGGTGAATTGGTTGACGTTGTAGGAACTTCTCGCGGTAAAGGTTTTGCCGGTACAATTAAACGTCACGGCTTCCATCGCGGACCGATGGGACACGGTTCAAAATCTCATCGTGAACCCGGTTCAACGGGCGCAATGATGTCAGGTCCCGGCGGTCGCGTCATTAAAGGTAAGAAATTACCGGGACGTATGGGCGGCGTTCGTACTACTGTACAACGTTTGACAATCGTCCGCGTTGACGTAAACAGAAACTTGATTCTCATTAAGGGAGCTGTTCCCGGTCCGAAAAAAGGGCTTGTGATTATCAAGAATACCGTTAAACCTAATAAACGTCGTAGAAAATAATTTGGAAAGGAGGAATTTTTACAGATGCCAACGTTACCCGTATATGATATGACGAATGCGAAAGTTGGAGATATTGAACTTGCCGCAGAAATTTTTGACGTTGAGATTAACGAAGGGCTTGTTCATCAAGCAGTTGTAATGCAGCTTGCGTCGCGTCGTCTCGGCACTCATGCAACAAAGACACGCGGAATGGTTCGCGGCGGCGGTCGTAAGCCTTGGAGACAAAAAGGCACAGGTCGCGCTCGTGCAGGTTCACGCAGAAGTCCTCTTTGGCGCGGCGGCGGCACGATTTTTGGACCGCATCCTCGTGAATACTCTTTCACAATGCCGCGTAAACAACGCCGTCTTGCATTGAAGTGCGTATTGACTGATAAAGTTAAAAATGATAGTCTTATTATCCTTGACGACTTGAATTTTGATGAGCCGAAAACTAAAAAATTTGTCGAATTTCAAAAAACTTTCGGCGTTGACGGTTGCAAGTCCCTCTTCATCACGAAAGAATTAATTGATAACGTTGTTCGTTCGTCTAACAATCTGCAGAACGCTAAGACAATCAGCGCAATTCAGTTGAACGTTTTCGATATTTTAAACAGCAAAAAACTTTTCATCACGAAAGATGCCATTGAGAAAATTCAGGAGGTGTACGCGTAATATGGAAGCTAGAGATATTTTAATTCGTCCGATGATTACCGAACACACCACCGATTTAATGGCGGAAAGCAAGTACGTTTTCATTGTTGACAAACGCGCAAATAAAATCCAAATTTCTGACGCGGTTGAAGAAATTTTCAACGTTAAAGTTGAGAAAGTCAACACAATCAACGTCAAGGGTAAAGTGAAACGTCGCGGACGTATCGTCGGCAAGCGTAACGATTACAAAAAAGCTATCGTCAAGCTTGCTCAAGGTGAAACGATTGAATTTTTCAGCGCGTAATTTGATTGACCAATGATCAAAGCTTTGATAATGTTCGTGTTCGGCAATGCCCTTTGGGATAAATTGGTAGAATATTTCGGTTCAACCGAAGCCGTTGTCGAAGCCGCCATTATAGCTGTAATTGTGGCGTTGATTATCAAATTCCACAAAGAAATTCTTAGTTTTGCAATAGTTATTTTAATCTTGTGGATTATTTTCCACTGATAAATTTTAGCGTAGCGTAGCGGATAATTACGCAATAAAAAGGAGGTTCAAGAGTGGGGATTAAATCCTTCAAGCCGTATTCCCCCGGTCGCCGTTTTATGACGGTCTCGACTTTTGACGAGATAACGACCGATAAGCCGGAAAAATCCCTTTTGGCTCCGTTGAAAAGTCACGGCGGACGCAATCAAAAGGGACGTATGACGGTACGGCATCAAGGCGGCGGACATAAACGTCGCTATAGAATTATCGACTTCAAACGCAACAAAGACGGTATTCCCGCAAAAGTTGCAACGATTGAATACGATCCTAACCGCAGTGCGCGAATTGCATTGCTCAATTATGTTGACGGTGAAAAACGCTATATACTTGCGCCGAATGGTTTAAAAGTTGGCGATATGGTAGAATCGGGCGCGGAAGCTGACATCAAAGTTGGTAACGCACTTCCGTTGAAAAATATTCCCGTCGGCACGATGATTCACAACATCGAAATGAAAATTGGCAAAGGCGGACAAATGGTTCGCAGTGCCGGTACAGCCGCTCAACTTATGGCGAAAGAGGGCGATTATGCAACGCTCCGTATGCCGTCGGGTGAAGTTCGCAAGGTTCACATTAACTGCCGCGCAACTATCGGGCAGGTAGGAAATTTGGATCACGAAAACATTACGATTGGTAAAGCCGGACGTTCACGTTGGCTCGGTCGTCGTCCTGCGGTTCGCGGTGTCGCACAGAACCCGATTGATCACCCGCATGGCGGCGGTGAAGGTCACAGCCCTGTTGGTCGCAAGCATCCTGTTACAAAATGGGGTAAATGCGCTATGGGTGCCAAGACGCGCCGTAAGAAAGCTTCCGACAAACTTATTGTTCGTCGCCGTAAGTAATACGAAGGGAGGAAAAATTTTTGTCAAGGTCTGTTAAGAAAGGACCGTTCGTCCAAGAAAAACTCTTGAAGAAAGTTGATGAACTCAACGCCGCAAATCAGAAGAAAGTTATTAAAACGTGGTCGCGCAGTTCAACGATTCTTCCTTCGTTCATCACGCACACTATCGCGGTACACGACGGCAGGAAACACGTTCCCGTTTACATTACCGAAGATATGGTTGGGCATAAGCTCGGCGAATTTGCACCGACTCGTACCTTTAAAGGTCACGCGGGCGAAGAGCGTAAAACGAAACTTAAGTAAATAGTGGTTAGTGAATAGTGAATAGTTGGGGAAGGGAGGTTAATTAATGGCGCAGGAAGTTAAAGCCGTTGCAAAGTATGTAAGAATTTCTCCGCGCAAAGTTCGTATCGTTATGGATTTGATTCGCGGTAAAGACGTTTCAGACGCGCTTGCAATTTTGAAGTTCACGCCTAAACGTGGCGCAGTACTTATCAATAAAGTTTTGAACTCGGCGATTGCCAACGCGGAAAATAATTTCGATATGGACGCAGAAAATTTGTACGTCTCGAAATGTTTTGTGGATCAAGGTCCGACAATTAAGCGTATTCATCCCCGTTCACGCGGGCAGGCGTTCAGCATTTTGAAACGCACTTCACACATTACAGTTATTGTTTCTCAAAAAGAATCTGAATAATTAAAGGAGGGTTAGAGTTTGGGTCAGAAGGTACATCCTCACGGAATACGACTTGGTATCGTCAAAACGTGGGACGCCAAATGGTACGCCGGTGACAAGGATCACGAATTTGCAAAAAATCTTCACGAAGATATTAAAATTCGTAAAGCCTTGAAAAATTCCAAGCAACTTGTACAGGCGGGTATTTCTCGCATTGAAACCGAAAGGTCGAAAGATCGTCTCAAACTTACGATACACACTGCAAAGCCCGGTATGGTTATCGGACGCGGCGGTTCAGGTATCGAGGACATTAAAAACAGTCTTAAAAAACTTACTGATAAAAGACTTGATATAAATATTTCTGAAATTCGTCAGCCGGATTTGGAAGCTGCGCTTGTTGCTGAAAACATTGCCGCGCAGTTGGAACGTCGTATAGCTTTCCGTCGCGCAATGAAACAGGCTGTAGGTCGGACGATGCGTCTTGGTGCTAAAGGCGTTAAGATTATGTGCAGTGGTCGTCTCGGCGGTGCTGAAATTGCACGTTCCGAATCTTACCGCGAAGGTAGCATTCCGCTCCACACTCTTCGCGCAGATATTGATTACGGTTTTGCAGAAGCCAATACGACTTACGGACGAATCGGTATAAAAGTTTGGATTTTCAAGGGAGAAATTCTCCCCGAAAGAAAAAATCAGGGTGAACAAGTTCAGGTTGAAGGGGGTGCGCAAAATGCTGATGCCTAAAAGGACGAAGTTCCGCAAGCAATTTCGTGGCACGATGAAAGGCAAGTCCAATAAAGGCAATAAAGTTGCGCACGGTCAATACGGTCTTGTAGCACTTGAACCCGCTTGGATTACTAATCGTCAGATTGAGGCTGCTCGTATCGCTATGACGCGTTACATTCGTCGTGGCGGTCAAGTTTGGATTAAAATTTTCCCTGATAAGCCCGTTACTGCTAAACCGGCTGAAACTCGTATGGGTTCCGGTAAAGGTTCGCCTGAATATTGGGTTGCTGTCGTTAAGCCCGGTCGCGTTCTCTTTGAAATGGCCGGCGTTCCTCGCGAAATCGCCGCTGAAGCTATGCGTCTCGCAGGTCATAAACTCCCTATTAAAACCAAGTTCATTGAAAACGAAGGTCAAGGCGACGTTTATGTTCCCGTCGTTAATGAAACTCTTGCTGACGCTAAAAAGGCAGCTCATTCTGCGGCTGTTGAGGAAATGCATGAGGCTGAGGCTAAAGCTGAAGAAGGCGGTGACTCCATTGAGAGCTGATGAAATTCGCAATCTTAGTGCCGATGAACAGCAAGATAAAATTTCCGAACTTAAAGAGGAACTTTTTAACCTGCGTTTTCAACAAGCCACAGGTCAACTTGAGAATCCGATGCGTATCCGCGAAGTTAAGAAAACTATCGCACGCATTAAAACTATTATGCACGAAGCTAAACTCGGCATTAGGGCTTAGTCAAAAAAATGTCGCACTCCGTTTTGGGTGCGTGGATTGAAACAAATAAAAGTCAATAACCCAACGCATAAATGCGGGGGCTTGAAAAAGCTCTGATTGACTAGCCTAAGTTTAGTAGCTAGTTGATAGATCGTTAGATCGCTAGTAAAACTTTTCTAACGATCTGCAAACTAATGAGCTAATAAACTACGTTACCTGCGAATGTATAGTTACCTACGAGCGTAAATCCTAACTTGTAGCTCTAAGGGCATCGGTTAAACAGTTCTGATGGGTAGGAACGGTGCTGTTGTCACGTAAACCGCAGGATAACTTTGGCGAAGGATTTTTACCCTAGTGGGTGGGGATCTGTTTTATGTTAGCAGATATTATGCCCACGCGCCTTCGGGCGAAAAAATTTTTAAAGGTGGTGGAGCGCGGTTTCCTCCCACACAGCTAAAACAGGGGGTATCTACCGCGCAAATTTGGTGATAACTTTAAAACATCAAGATTCCAATGTTGTGAAGAAATGTCCTACAGGCTTTTCGTGGACTACCTTTTTCTTCGGTTTGTTCGTTCCGTTAATTCGCGGAGATTTTAAATGGGCAGCGATTGTTTTCGTGATTTTCACTGTTATCAGCGTAGTAACTGCCGGTATTGGCTCGTTAGGTGTAAACATTATTTTCGCTTTCCTTTACAACAAAATTTATATTCGCGAGCTTATGAATAAAGGTTTTGTTCCGGCAGATGAGACTTCGCAAAATTGGTGTGCGACTAATGGGTTACTTAACGTCGCTCATTGAGAAATGTTCAACAAATATTTGAAAGGAGGGCAATCGTGGCAGAAGCAATTAAACGTAACGAACGCAAAACGCGTCTCGGCAAAGTCGTCAGCGATAAAATGGATAAAACCATCGTTGTTGCCATTGAGGAAGTTGTTCAGCATAAGCTTTACAAAAAATCCGTCAAGCGTACCGTAAAATTCAAGGCGCATGATGAAAATAATGAAGCGCATATCGGTGACAGAGTTCAGATTATGGAAACTCGTCCGCTGTCTAAAGAAAAGCGTTGGCGTCTCGTCCAAATCGTTGAGAAAGCGAAATAGTGATTAGATCGTTAGTTGTTAGATCGTTAGTAGATAGTTTCTAGTGATCTCCCAACTATTAACTAATTGGAAAGGAGGAAATTTCTAAGTGATTCAACAGCAAACTATGCTTAACATTGCCGATAACACCGGTGCTAAAGATATTATGTGCATTCGCGTTTTGGGCGGTTCTATGCGCCGTTATGCCAACATTGGCGACATCATCGTTGCTTCCGTTAAAACTGCCGCCCCCGGCGGTCAAGTCAAAAAAGGTGACGTAGTTAAAGCAGTCGTCGTCCGCTCTCGTAAAGGTCTTAGCCGTCCCGACGGTTCCTATATCCGTTTCGACGAAAATGCCGCCGTTATCATCAAGGAGGATAAAACTCCTCGCGGTACTCGTATCTTTGGACCTGTCGCCCGTGAACTTCGCGATAAAGATTTTATGAAAATTATTTCTCTCGCTCCCGAAGTCCTTTAATGAAGCGTCGTGCAGGCTTAACTGTACGTGGATTGAAATTTTAGTTCAGTAATCAGTAATCAGTGATCAGTAATCAGTGATCAGTGAAAAAATTTCTGACCACTGACCACTTTACACTGACCACTTAAATAAGGTGGTGAAAAATTTGTCTCTCACAAAGTTGCACGTGAAAAAGGGCGATACCGTCGTTGTACTTTCCGGCAAGGATAAAGGCAAGCAGGGTAAAATTATTACCGCTATGCCCAGAAAAGGTATGGTTATCGTCGAGGACGTGAACAAGGTTAAGCGTCACAGCAAACCCAGCATGAAAACTCCGCAGGGCGGTATCGTCGATAAGGAAATGCCCCTCAACGTTTGCAAAGTTCAGCTGATTTGTCCGGCTTGCAATAAACCTACCAGAATCGCTCATAAATCTGTTGACGGTAAAAATGCTCGTGTTTGTAAAAAATGCGGTGAGGTTGTAGATCAGGCTAGATAAAATTTTTTAGGAAGGAGGAAAATTTTTGGCTAGCAGACTTTTGGAAAAATATAAAAGCGAAGTTGTCAGCGCATTGACTGAAAAATTTGCTTACAAAAACGTTATGCAAGTTCCTAAGCTTGAAAAAGTTGTCATCAACATTGCTCTTAGCGACGCCGTCGGCAATCCTAAGGTTCTCGAATCCGCTATTTCTGATTTGACTATTATCGCAGGTCAAAAGCCCGTCGTTACTCGCGCTAAAAAATCTCTTGCTGCTTGGAAACTTCGTAAAGGTATGGCTATCGGTTGCAAAGTTACTCTTCGCGGCAATCGTATGTATGACTTCCTCGATAAGTTTATGAATATCGCTCTCCCTCGTGTTCGTGACTTTCGCGGCGTTAATCGTAATTCTTTCGACGGTCGCGGCAACTACGCTATCGGTATTAAGGAACAGTTGATTTTCCATGAAATTGAATACGATAAAATTGACAAAATTCGCGGTATGGATATTATCGTTGTCACGACGGCTAAAACCGACGAAGAAGCACGCGAATTTTTAACCTTAATGGGTATGCCTTTCGCTAATGCGTAATTAAGGAATAAGGTTTAAGTAAATTCCCCTAACGGGTGGTGATTATCAAATGGCTAAGAAAGCTTTAATCGAAAAATGGAGTAAACCTCAAAAGTACAAGACTCGTGAATATAATCGTTGCAAAATTTGCGGCAGACCGCACGCTTATATGAGAAAGTTTGAAATGTGCCGCATCTGCTTCCGTGAGCAAAGTTACGCGGGTGCAATTCCCGGTATTACGAAATCCAGTTGGTAAAAATTTTTGAAAGGAGGATATCGGTTACATATGGCAATGACTGATCCTATTGCGGATATGCTTACGCGCATTCGCAATGCTAATTCTGTCTATCATGATAAGGTTGAAATTCCCGGCTCGAAAATTAAAACCGCTATCGCGGAAGTTCTCAAGCAGGAAGGTTTCATCAGAGATTACACCTTCGCACAGGACAATAAGCAAGGCGTTTTGACTGTCTTCCTTAAGTACGGCGCAGGTCGTGAAAAAGTTATTACGGGCATTCAGCGCATCTCTCGTCCCGGTCTCCGTCAGTATTCGCGCAAAAAAGATTTACCGCGTGTATTGGGCGGTCTCGGTATCGCAATTATTTCTACATCTAAGGGAATTATGAGCGATAAGGCGGCTAGAAAAGTCGGTCTCGGCGGCGAAGTTATCGCTTACGTTTGGTAAAATGCGTAATGAAAAATTTTCGTTACAAGTTATTAAACGCATTTAAAGGATGGTGCTAGAATGTCACGTATTGGAAGAGCACCGATAACAATTCCCGCCGGCGTAACTTTAACTGTCGACGAGGAAAATTTGGTGCACGTTAAAGGTCCGAAGGGAGAACTTTCCCGTAAGATCAACAAGGATATGAAAATAACCATCGAAGACGGCGTACTTACCGTAGCGCGTCCCTCCGATGATAAAACGCACAGAAGTTTACACGGACTTTCCCGCACGCTGATTAACAATATGGTTGTCGGCGTAACGCAGGGATTTACTAAAAATCTCGAAATTAACGGCGTCGGTTACCGCGCAACTAAGCAGGGCAAAAATCTTTCCCTCGCGCTCGGTTATTCTCATCCCGTCGTAATTGAACCGCCTGCGGGAATTACTCTCGATGCTCCTACGCAAAATACAATTACAGTTCACGGCATTGACAAAGAACTTGTCGGCGCAGTTGCGGCTAATATTCGCGGCTGGCGTGAACCTGAACCCTACAAGGGCAAAGGCATTAAGTACGCAGGTGAACATATTCGCCGCAAGGAAGGTAAAGCCGGCGGCAAGAAATAATTGTAAGTGATCAGTGAAAAGTAATTAGTGAACAGTGAAAAATTTCTGACCACTGACCACTGACCACTTATCACTGACTACTAAGAAAGGAGACTCGAAATGCTTCTGAAGGCAGATAAAAAGAAAACGCGTATGAAAAGACATCTCCGCGTAAGAAATCGTCTTTCGGGAACAGCTGAGCGTCCGCGCTTGAGCGTTTTCCGTAGCCTTGCGCACATTTACGCGCAGGTTATTGACGATGAAAAAGGTATTACTTTAGTCGCGGCAAGTTCTGTAGAAAAAGATTTTGAAGGTAGCGGCGGCAATATCGCAGGTGCTAAAAAAGTTGGCGCGGCTATCGCGAAGAAAGCGTTGGAAAAAGGTATTAATGAAGTCGTATTCGATCGCGGCGGTTACATTTATCACGGGCGTATTGCGGCACTTGCTGATGCGGCTCGTGAAGGCGGATTAAAATTTTAGGCAAAGGAGGTTGAGAGAGTGCCTAGAAACGATAGAAATGACAGAAACGATAACAATGAAACTCCTGAATTTGAGGAAAAAGTTGTCTTTATAAATCGCGTCGCTAAGGTTGTAAAGGGCGGTCGTCGTTTTTCATTCAGTGCGCTGGTTGTCGTCGGCAACAAAAACGGTAAAGTCGGCGTTGGTCTCGGAAAAGCGGCTGAAGTTCCCGAAGCAATTCGTAAGGGCGTTGACGATGCCAAAAAGAATCTTATCGAAGTTGCGTTAAAGGATCGTTCAATTCCGCACGGTGTAGTTGGCGTATTTGGTGCAGGTCGCGTGATGTTGCGTCCGGCGTCAAAAGGTACAGGCGTTATTGCAGGCGGTCCTGCGCGTGCCGTATTGGAATTGGCAGGCGTCCATGATATTCTTACGAAGTCGCTTGGCTCATCTAACCCCAATAATATGGTTCGTGCAACTCTCGAAGGTTTGAAAATGTTAAAACGTGCCGAAGTTGTCGCAAATCTGCGCGGCAAGTCGGTCGGTGAACTTTTTGTGTAAGGAGGCGTCAAAATGGCTAAGTTGAAAGTTACGCTGAAAAGAAGCCTTATAAGTCGTCCCGAAACGCAAAGGAAAACTGTCCGTTCGCTCGGACTTTGCAAAATCAATTCTTTTTCAATCTTGCCTGATGTTCCCACCATTCGCGGACAAATTTTTAAAGTCAAACATCTTGTGGCGGTTGAGGAAATTGCGGACGATGATGATTCCGTAAATTTAAAAAAAAAATCTTTAACGAAAGCTGAAAAAACTATCAGCTTAGATGCGGAAAACGTTTCTGTAGAAGCCGGCAAAAAAATTATCGAAGCGGCCAAAATTACTATGGATGCTGCTAAAAATTCTAATGCTGCGGTTAATGAAAAAGTTGCGGCTAAGGCAGCAAGCATAGTGAACGCCGTTAAGAATTCTATTGCGACACCTAACGAAAAAATTCTTTCTAAGTCAAAAAATATCGTTAATGCCGTAAAAGGTCCGGCTATTGCAGAAAAGATTGTCGAATAAATTTTTGAAAATTAAACTCCAGCGAGCGGAAAATTAGTTAATAGTGATTAGATCGTTAGATCATTAGTAAATTGCTAGCGATCTAACGATCTATTAACTATTTACTACTAACTATCCGCGTATAGTAAAGAGAGGAAATGTAATGAATTTAAGTGAACTTAAACCGAATGACGGTGCGCGTAAAAAAGAAGTGCGTGTAGGTCGCGGAATCGGCTCCGGTTGCGGTAAGACTTGCGGACGCGGTCACAAAGGTCAGAAGGCACGTTCGGGCGGCGGAGTTCGTCCGGGATTTGAAGGCGGTCAAATGCCGATTTACCGTCGCTTGCCGAAACGCGGTTTCAAAAATGTTTGGGCGAAAAAATTTGCTGAAGTAAATGTCGAAACGCTTAACCGTTTTGATGACGGAGCGGAAGTCGATGCAGTCGCTCTCATTGAATACGGCATTTTGAAAAATGTTTTGGACGGCGTAAAAATTTTGGGTAATGGCGAAATTACGAAGAAGTTGACGGTAAAGGCGCAGGCATTCACAAAATCAGCTAAGGCAAAGATTGAAGCCGCCGGCGGCACGGCTGAGGTGATTTGAGGTGCTTTCCGCACTTTCAAATATTTTCAAAATTCCTGAACTGCGACAACGTATAATCTTTACGCTGATAATGTTTGCGGTATTTCGACTGGGAACTCACATACCTGTACCGGGCGTCGATCCAACGGCGATAGAGCAACTTTTCAACAACGGAAGTTTATTCGGACTGCTGGATTTATTTTCAGGCGGAGCGTTCAGTAAATTTTCAATCTTCGCGATGAGTATCACGCCGTATATCAACGCGTCAATCATAATGCAACTTTTAACGGTAGTGATACCGACATTGGAGCAATGGTCGAAGGAAGGCGCGGAAGGTCATAAAAAGATGACGAAGGTAACGCGCAAATTAACGGTAGTACTGGCATTCTTACAAGCAATAGGGATGTCAATCGGTCTGAAAGCGGCGATATTAAATCCCAATCCCGTCAACATATTAATCATAGCAATCACGTTGACGGCAGGGACAACGCTGTTGATGTGGATAGGCGAACAGATAACGGCGCAGGGCGTAGGAAACGGAATATCGTTAATCATCTTCGCGGGAATAGTCGCGGCACTGCCTAAAAATCTGGGAATGATATACAGCTATCTGCAAGCCGGAACGATAAATTATTTCAACGCGTTACTTTTCGCAATGATAGCGGTAGCGATGATAGTATTCGTAATCTACGTCGAGGCGGCATACAGACGGATACCGATAACCTACGCAAAAAGAGTTACAGGCTCAAGAGCATATGGCGGACATTCAAGCCACATACCGTTGAAAGTGAATCAAGCAGGTGTAATACCGATAATCTTTGCGTCAAGCGTGCTGATGTTCCCGATAACGGTGGTACAGTTTATCGACAATCCGACGGTACAGAAAGTGGCGGCGTATTTACAATGGGGAACGCCGTTACAAACGTCAATCTACGTTGTGCTGATAATTTTCTTTACGTATTTCTACACGGCAGTAACGGTAAAAATCCCTGATATGGCGGACAATCTTAAAAAGTATGGAGCGTTTATACCTGGAATCAGACCGGGGCAACCGACGGCAGATTATATAGATCACGTATTGACGAGATTGACGCTGGCGGGATCAGTCTTCTTATCATTTATAGCGGTATTGCCGACGATGATAGGAGGAGCGACGCACATACAAGGCGTATATTTCGGCGGGACGGCATTATTAATCGTGGTAAGTGTTGCGCTTCATACGATGAAACAGATAGAATCAATGGTCGTCATGCGGCACTATGAAGGCTTTATGAAGTAAGTAATCAGTGAAAAGTAATCAGTGATCAGTGAAAAGTAATCAGTGATCAGTGAAAAGTGAAAAATTTCTGACCACTGACCACTGATCACTGACCACTTAAAATTGGAGGAAACAAAATGCAACTTTTATTAATGGGACCTCCCGGCGCAGGAAAAGGTACGCAGGCGGTCAAACTGGTAGAAAAATATAAGATACCGCAAATTTCAACGGGAGATATGTTCCGCGCGGCAGTAAAGGAAGGTACGGAGCTCGGCAAAAAAGCAAAAGCGTGTATGGATGCAGGGACGCTTGTACCTGATGAAGTAACGGTAGGAATAGTCCGTGAAAGACTTGCTAAAGATGACTGCAAGGGCGGATTTATATTAGACGGATTTCCGCGCACAGTGGAGCAAGCGAAGGCGTTAGAAAAAATTTTGGACGAACTGAATTTAAAGCTTACGAAAGTTTTAAATATAAGAGTACCGGCGGAATTTTTGATTGAACGCGCAGTAGGACGGCGAATTTGCAAAGGATGTGGCGCAACGTATCATGTAAAGTTCAATGCGCCGAAAGTTGAAGACACTTGCGATAATTGCGGTGGTAAGTTATATCAACGTGCAGATGATACTGAAGAGACGATGAAGAAAAGGTTAAGCGTGTATGAAGAATCGACGCGCCCGTTGATAGAGTACTACGAAAAAGTAGGATTGTATACGGAAGTAGATGGCAGACAGCCGATAGAAAAAGTCACCGAAGAACTCGAAAACGTCTTGAACTCGGTGGAAGGATGAATCGAGGTAAAAAGAGATGTCAAAGCAAGACGTAATCGAAGTAGAAGGCAAAGTCGTAGAAGCCTTGCCCAATGCAATGTTCCAAGTGCAGCTTGAAAACGGGCATATGGTTTTGGCGCACGTTTCCGGAAAAATTCGTATGAACTTTATCCGCATTTTGCCCGGCGATAAGGTGACGATTGAACTTACGCCCTACGATCTTTCGCGCGGCAGAATTACTTATCGTTTCAAGTAAAAAATTTTTTCGAGTCAAATTTAAATTATTTTTTCGTCAAATTAAAAATTTTTGTAGACAATTAATTAAAAACGTGGTAAATTAGCTGATTGTTGAATAGGAGGCGGGAACTTTGAAAGTTAGACCTTCAGTTAAGAAGATGTGCGACAAGTGCAAAATTATTAAGCGCAAAGGTCGCGTTATGGTTATTTGCGAAAATCCCAAGCACAAACAGCGTCAGGGATAAATTTTTTTGAGGAGGTGAAAATTTTTTATGGCACGTATAGCCGGTGTAGATTTGCCCCGTGACAAGAGAATCGAATACGCGTTGACGTATATTTTTGGAATCGGTCTTCCTTCGTCACAAAAAATTTTGAAGGAAACGGGTATTAATCCCGATACCAGAACGAAAGACCTCACGGACGACGAGGTTGTAAAGCTTCGTGATGTCATCGATCATAACTACGTGGTTGAAGGTGACCTTCGCCGCGATATTCAGATGGACATTAAGCGACTCATTGATATTGGCTGCTATCGCGGACGCCGCCATCGTCTCGGTCTTCCCGTTCGTGGACAGAATACCAAAAACAACGCCAGAACGCGTAAAGGTCCTAAAAAGCTTGTACAAGGCAAGAAGAAAGAGTGATCAGTGAATAGTAATCAGTGATCAGTGAATAGTAAAAACTTCTGACCACTGATCACTGACCACTGACCACTTCATTAAGGAGGATTAATTAGGTGGCAACGAAAAGAACAGTTCGTGCAAAGAAAAAAGTCCGCAAGAATGTAGAATACGGCGTGGCGCATATCAGCTCCACTTTCAATAACACGATTGTCACAATTACCGATAAGGGCGGCAACGCACTTTCGTGGGCAAGTGCAGGCGGACTCGGTTTTCGCGGTTCGCGTAAAAGTACTCCGTTTGCGGCACAGCAGGCGGCGGAAGTAGCGGCAAAGGCGGCTATGGAACACGGCTTGAAACAGGTTGAAGTTTTCGTCAAAGGTCCGGGCGCAGGTCGTGAAGCGGCGATTCGTTCACTGCAGGCTACGGGTCTTGAAGTCAATATGATTAAAGACGTTACACCCATTCCGCATAACGGATGCCGTCCCCCGAAACGCAGAAGAGTTTAATTCAATGCGTAATGCGTAATTATAAGGAGAAAATTTAATGGCAATCGATAGAACACCTGATTTAAAGCGTTGCCGTGCGCTGGGGATTGAAGCCGCGTTGATTGGACGTTCGCGTAAATCCAAGCGTCAACTGCATCGCACAATGCGTAAAACCAGTGAATACGCAGATCAGCTTAAAGAAAAGCAGAAAGCTAAATTTATTTACGGCGTGTTGGAGCGTCCGTTCCGTAATTACTACGACAAGGCTAAGAAAATCGCCGGCGTTACCGGTGAAAATCTTTTAATCCTTTTGGAACGTCGCCTTGACAACGTAGTATTTCGTCTTGGTTTTTCCAATACCCGCCGTCAAGCTCGTCAGTTCGTAACTCACGGACATATTACCGTAAACGGCAAGCGCGTTGACATTCCGTCCGCGTTAGTTAAAGCCGGTGACGTTATCGAAGTTTGCGAAAAAAGTCAGAGTAAGGAAATTTTCAAAATTCTCAAGGAAACCAATAATGCCTTGAGTGCGCCGGCGTGGCTTGAATCGGATCAAGCTAACCTTAAAGGTAGCGTCGTAAGATTTCCTACGCGTGATGAGATAGACGTTCCCGTTAATGAACAGTCCATCGTCGAATTGTACTCCAGATAATCGGTCTGCTAGTACGTAATGCGTAATGAAAGTTTTCAGCCTATAGCTTATGGAAATTTTCTAAAAGCTGAAAACTGAAAGATAATAATGCGTAATGCGTAGTGAAAGGAGCAATGACTCTTAATGGCAGACAATGAAAAATCTAAAATTGAGCCGAAAATAGAATCTATTGAACTTCGCGCAGATTACGGGAAATTTTCTTGCGAGCCTTTGGAACGCGGTTATGGACACACAATAGGAAATAGTCTGCGTCGAATGCTTTTGGCATCGTTGGAAGGCGCGGCGGTTACTTCAATTAAAATCGACGGCGTTTTACACGAATTTTCAACTTTAAAGGGCGTTCGTGAAGATATTACAAATATCGTTTTGAACATTAAGCAACTTTATTTGAAAATCATTGGCACAGGGCAAATTAATCCTGATAATCCCGACGAAGAGCATCACATAATTAGGATTGATTCCGACGAGACGCGCAGAAAAAATCACGCGGAAGGTCAAGACATTGAAATTACCGGCGGCGATGTAATTTGTGGCGCAGACGTTGAGGTTGTCAATACCGATTTGCACATAGCGACTTTAAATTCTGACGGACAACTTAGAATTGAAATGCGTGTTGAAAAGAATTTCGGTTACGTCGATGCAGAAAAAAATAAACGCGCTGATGACGTTATTGGAACGATCCCGATTGATTCGATATTTTCGCCGGTTCTGCGCGTGAATTACGAAGTTCAAGATACCCGCGTAGGTAACGAAATGGACTACGACAAACTGGTTTTGGAAGTGTGGACAAACGGCACAATTACGCCGGACGAAGCTGTTTCTAAGGCGGCTGACACTCTTGTAAATCGTTTGAGACTTTTCCAATCTATGCGTGGTCTGTCTGACGAGATTGACGAAGACTATGAGGATGAACAACCGCAACAGGTGGCGTCTACTGTCGAAGTTCAACCTGCCTCTGAAGATAAATCTACAAAAATTCTTGATATGACGATTGAGGATTTAGATTTGTCGGTAAGATCGTTTAACTGCCTTAAGCGTGCGGGAATTGACTTTGTAGGAGACCTCGTCAATAAGTCCGAAGATGATATGATGAAAGTTCGCAATCTCGGCAGAAAGTCACTCGACGAAGTTAAAAAGAAACTTGAGGATATTGGCTTGTCGCTGAAACCCAGCCTTCACGTCAATAGCGATATGGATATTTAGTTTGTAGCCGGTAGGAAATTTTCTGGAAGTTGAAAGCTAACCGCTACAGAAAGGAATTTATTTGCTATGAGTTATAGAAAGCTCGGCAGGAATTCAGGTGCGCGTAAAGCCCTGTTTAAATCTCTCCTCGCCGCATTTTTCAACTACGGGCGAATCGAAACGACGGAAGCTAAGGCTAAAGAACTTCGCAAATTTGCAGACAAAGTTATAACGCTTGCTAAACGCGGAGACCTTAGCGCACGCCGTCAAGCAATTCAGATGGTCGCCGATGTCGGAGTTGTACATAAAGTTTTTGAAGAATTACCCGCAAAGTTCAATGAACGTGAAGGCGGTTACACGAGAATTTTAAAACTTGGTCCGCGTCGCGGAGATGCCGCACCTATGGTTGTAATTGAACTCGTTGACGAAAACTGAAAACTTTATGGGAAATTGTAAATTATTTTTTAGAAAATTTTCAATTTCTTAAAAAAGTGGACAAGTCAAGACGTTTGTGCTATATTTTCGCGTGGAGGCGAAATTTTTGGAAAAAAGTTTGACGGGAAAATCTGCGTTGATAACCGGCGCGTCACGAGGAATAGGTCGTGCCATTGCTTTGAAACTTTCAAGCTTAGGTGCAAAGGTCGCTATAAACTTTGCCGGTAATCTTACAAAGGCGCAGGAAGTTAAAGCTGAAATCGAAGCGCAAGGCGGGCAGGCTATTTTAGTGCAAGGTAATGTTGCCGAATTTGAAACCGTTCAGTCTATTGTGAAAAGCGTTGTAGAAAATTTTGGGACGATTGACATTTTGGTAAACAATGCCGGAATCACGCGGGATAATTTGCTGATTAAGATGAGCGAATCTGACTTTGATGAAGTAATCGCAACAAACTTAAAGGGCGTCTTTAACTGCACGAAGGCTGTAACGCGTCTTATGATGAAGCAACGTAGCGGGCGTATCGTGAATATGTCTTCGGTCGTGGCAATGACGGGCAATATAAGTCAAGCGAATTACGCGGCGGCTAAAGCGGGAATTATCGGCTTTACAAAGTCTTCCGCTAAAGAACTCGCCTCCAGAAATGTTACCGTGAATGCAGTTGCACCCGGTTTTATCAGCACTGATATGACAGAGGTACTTTCCGACAAAATCAAAGAGGAAATGCTGAAAAATATTCCTGCGGGAAAACTGGGAAATCCTGAAGACGTTGCGAATCTTGTAGCGTTTTTGGTTTCAGATCAAGCGGCATACATTACCGGTCAAGTTATTTCCGTCGATGGCGGAATGGCTATGTAGTTTTGACTAATTAAAAGTACAGACGTTAATTTTAGAGAGGTGTGAATTTAGTGTCAACTTTTGACCAAGTTAAAAAAATTGTTGTGGAACAGCTCGGAGTTGAAGCTGATGAAGTTCAGATGACTTCAACTTTCGTTGATGATCTTGGTGCCGATTCTCTTGACATTGTTGAACTTATCATGGCTTTTGAAGAGGAATTCAACATTGAAATTCCCGACGAGAAAGCCGAGAAAATTAAAACTGTGGAAGATGTTGTGAAATATATCGAAGGCAATCAGTAAGCCGAAAAATTTTTCGATTAATAAAGCAACTTGTATAAAATCCCGTGAAGTGATAAAATCTTCGCGGGTTTTTTTAAATAATTAATAATGATTATTTATTACACATACTCTTCCCTAAAAAATGGAGGTATGCCGATTGAAACTTCCTGAACTTAAAATAGGAACAAAGACGGCAAAAATACCGATAGTGCAAGGCGGAATGGCAATTCGGTTATCAACGGCAAGGCTCGCGGCGGCTGTTGCCAACGAAGGCGGTATAGGCTTAATCGCGGCGTCCGGAATGTCCCATCCTGAATTGCGCTACGAAATAAAATTGGCGCGTTCTTTAACGGACGGCGTCATTGGTATAAATATAATGGTTGCGGCGTCAGATTTTGCGGGAATTGTCAACACGGCGATTGACGCCGGCATTGATTTAATCGTTGCAGGCGCGGGTTTTTCGCGTGATATTTTTGAACTCGGCAAGGCGTCAAAAACTCCTATCGTGCCAATCGTTTCGTCAGTGCGTCTTGCAAAAATTTCTGAAAAACTCGGAGCGGCGGCTATCGTCGTCGAAGGTAAAGAAGCGGGCGGACATTTAGGAACAGATATTTCCGTTCGCGAATTGATTACGCCTATACGTGCCGCTGTAAAAATTCCCGTCATTGCGGCGGGCGGCGTCCTCAACGGCAAAGATATTATTGAAATGCTGAATATGGGAGCTAACGGCGTTCAACTCGGATCACGTTTTGCGGCAAGCGTCGAATCCAATGCCGCGCCAAGTCTTAAAGAATATTATCTCAAATCGCGTCCTGAAGATGTCGTCGTTATTCAAAGTCCCGTAGGATTGCCGGGACGTGCGGTTCGTACTCCGTTTTCTAAGCGCGTTATGGAAGGTCGAGTTCCGCCTAAAGTTTGTGATTCTTGCCTTAAAGCTTGCAAACATAATTTCTGCATAGTTCGTGCGTTGATGAGGGCGCAACAGGGCGACGTTGAAACGGGTTTAGTTTTTACGGGTGAATATATGCCGCGTATCAAAAAAATTTTGCCGGTTAAAGAAATTATTAATCAGCTTGTCACAGAAGCTGAATCAGTTTGAAAAAATTCCTAAAAGCTTAAAACTAACTTGAAAGCTAAAAAAGGAGGATGTATTTTGAAAAATAGGGTAGTCATTACGGGATTGGGGGCAGTCACTCCGATTGGCATTGGTAAGGAAAATTTTCTTGCGGGATTGCGTGAAGGACGTAACGGCATTGAAAGAATCACGCAGTTTGATCCGTCAGAATATAATTCCCAAATCGCCGGTGAAGTGAAAGACTTCAATCCCGATGACTTTATCGACAAAAAAGAATCTAAACGTATGGATAGGTATTCGCAATTCGCTGTTGCCGCCGCTAAACTCGCACTCAATGACGCGGGACTTGACCTTAGCAAAATTAATCGTGAACGCGCGGGAGTTTTTGTCGGCGCGGGTATCGGCGGTATGCAAACTCTTCATACTCAATACGAAAAACTTTTCGCTAAAGGTCCTTCAAAAATCAGCCCGTTTTTTATTCCCATGATGATTGCTAACATGGCGGCAGGGCAAGTTGCAATTACTCTCGGCGTTCATGGACCTTCAGCTTGTGTTGTGACTGCTTGCGCGACTGGTACAAATTGTATTGGCGATGCTTACCGCGTTATTCAAAACGGCGAAGCTGATATAATGTTTGCGGGCGGTGCAGAAGCTAGCATTTCCCAAGCGGGCGTTGCAGGATTCGCGGCTATGAAAGCACTCTGCGCGGATCACAATGACGATCCTCATCATGCGTCAAGACCTTTTGATAAAAATCGTAGCGGCTTTGTAATGGGCGAAGGCTCGGGAATTGTACTGCTTGAAAGTCTTGAAAGTGCCAAAAATCGCGGCGCGAAAATCTACGCTGAAATTATCGGTTACGGCAGAAACAATGACGCTTATCACATTACTACACCCGCTCCAAACGGTGAATATCAAGCTAAATGTATTCAGCTTGCACTTGACGACGCAAAAATTTCTCCTGCCGAAGTCGATTACATTAACGCTCATGGAACTTCAACGCACTTTAACGACGAAGGCGAAACAAAGGCAATTAAAACTGTATTCGGTGAACATGCTTATAAAGTTGCCGTCTCGTCTACAAAATCTATGACCGGACATATGCTCGGAGCCGCTGGTGGTGCTGAAGCTATTGCAAGCGTTTTGGCTATTTCGGAAAATTTCTTGCCGCCTACGCTTAACTATGAAACACCTGATGAAGGGCTTGACCTTGATTACGTGCCGAATACTGCGCGAGAAAAAATTGTAAACGTCGCTATTTCAAATTCCTTCGGATTCGGCGGACATAACGCTTGCTTAGTCTTCAAAAAGTTTGTTGATTAATATGGAAGAAAAAGAAAAACATATTTTAGTTGGCGAAGTAATTCCGATTGAACACGGTTTAATAAGTTCGCCGATTGACGCGCCGCGCCGTCGTACACTGCAAAATTTTCAAAAAAAAATTGGCGTCACTTTCAATAGCTTGGAACTTTTAAACGTCGCACTTACTCACAGTTCCTACTCACGCTACTATGACAAAGTTTTTGACGACAATGAAAAGCTTGAATATATGGGCGATGCGGTTTTGGAATTGGCGTCGAGTACTTACATTTTCAAAAAATTTCCTTCACTTGACGAGGGCGAATTAACTAAACTTCGCGCCAGTGTCGTATGTCAATCTACGCTTTCAAAAATCGCTAAACGCCTTAAGATTGGAAATATAATTCAATTTGATTACGGTGAAAGTTCCAGCGGCGGGGCAACGCGTGAATCGAATTTGGAGGACGCTTTTGAATCTGTTATCGGTGCAATTTATCTTGACTGCGGATGGGAAACTGCGCGGGGATTTGTCTTTGAACAACTTGCACCTGAATTTAAGAATTTGTCGGACGAAAATATTGCGGACGAACTTCAAAAAATGGTGCGGAAAAATCTTTCTGACTACAAGTCAACTTTGCAGGAAATTTTGATGAAAGATAATCCCAACGTCAGAATCGAATATGTCGAACTTAGCGCGAGTGGTCCTCCTCATTTGCCAACTTTTGAATTTGCCGTGAAGATTGATGATAAAATTATGGGCAAAGGTGTCGGCAATTCTAAAAAATCTGCCGAGCAAGTAGCGGCGAAAAAAGCTTTACAAAAGTTGGAGAATCAGCAGAAAAAATCTGAAACAGAAGATTAATCTCAATAAAAAAATTTGCCAAAATTATTATTATTTACTTATAAAAATTTCTTGACGATATACTAAAATTGTGCGAAAATTTATAAGTAAATTTTTTTTGCGGCTTTCGCAAAAATTTGCTTACCAAACTATGAGGAGGTGAACAACGTTACTGATAGAATTTTATTTCTACATAGAATATAAAATTTGATAACTTCCTTGAAGTTTTCAGTAACTGGTTAAAATGGGCTATCAACCGCAAAAATTGGAAAAACTTTTCGACAAGTGGGCGGAAAAACATGCTAAGAAAATTTCTGCTGAAGAGCCGTATGGTCTTAAGCATGAGCCGCCTTACGGAAAATTTGTTCGTGACGGAATTGTAAATCCCGATAAGTGGGCGATTCAAGAGCCGAAAATTTGTTTCGTAATGCCGGAACCCGGCGGATATGCTGATATTGAACAATATCCCGAAGGTCATGATCTTGCCGCGCAGTGGAATGAACAGGGTTGCTTTACGAAGTTGATGTTCAAGTTTTCCGTATGGGTGCAGGCGGTCTACGATTCATTTTTTGATCCCGTGCCTTACGTGAAAAAGTCTATAATGGATCAAAAAGACGATTTGATTCGCGCTATTGCTATCGTCAATGTCAAAAAAAGCGACGGGCAAAAAATCCCTAAACTTGGTATCGTGAAGAATTTTGCTCGTGAAGATGCTACCGAATTGCGCAAAGAAATTGAACTCATTAATCCTGACGTGATTTTGTGTTGTGGCGTTTTCAAATACTTGGTAGGCAATCCTCCTGAAGATGCGAAGACAAAACGTAAACGCGATTTTGTTTTCTATAAAGACGAAATTGTTAAGGGTTCAAAGTTGGCGTATAAGTGGGGCGATAAGTTAGTTATGGACTTTTGGCATCCCGCGCAGGCTTATTATCCTATGATTATGAATAATGTTCACTATTATACTGTACGTGAATTTTGTCGTTCAGGTATCGCATCGCTCGGACCTTTCGAGTGGGCAGAATTGTAAACCGTAAACTAATCTAAAAAAATTTTAATGGTATAGTGGAATTTCCGCCATACCATTTTTTTGATTTAGAGGTTAATTTTTACCGCCGAAAAAATCTTCATAAAAATTTCAAAAAAAACTTGCCGATATTAAAATTTTCGTTTAAAATACGCAATTAGATTGGAGGAATTTTTGAAGGTGAGATTTTGAAAATTTTTTTAGCAGAGTATTTAGGATTTTGTTATGGCGTTAAACGCGCTATAAAAATCGCTAAAGAAAATGCGGACGGAAAATGTTGCACGCTGGGTCCGATAATTCACAATCCGCAAATGGTCGAAAGACTTAGGGAGGAAGGTGTGGACGCGGCGGAAAATTTGTCTTCGATTAATGAAGGCACGGTAATAATACGTTCGCATGGCGTAGGTCCGAAAATCTATGATGAAATTAAAGCCAAAGGTTTACGATTAGTTGATGCAACTTGTCCGCACGTAAAAAGGGCGCAAATGGCTGCTAGGGAATTAGTTAATGAAGGTTACGACGTTGTTATCGTCGGCGAAAAAAATCATCCCGAAGTTAAAAGCATTCTTGAATGGGCGGAAAAAAATACAACTATCATCGAAACGGCGGCAGAGGCAGAAAAATTTGCGCCTTGTCAAAGACTCGGAATAGTTTCACAAACAACCGTATCTGGCATGCGATTTGAGGAAATAGTTCTGCAACTTTTGAAGAAGTCAAGCGACATAAAAATTTTACGCACAATTTGTACAGCGACGGATCAAAGACAGAAAGCCGCAATGGAACTTGCCGAAAAAGTTGACGTGATGCTTGTAGTAGGCGGCAGAAACAGCGCGAATACTACAAAACTTGCCAAACTCTGTGAAAAAAAATGTATCACCTACCATATTGAAACGGCAGAAGAAATTTTGCCCGAATGGTTCATTCAATCTGAAAATTTATCAGCCCTTAAAGTTGGGATAACTGCCGGTGCGTCGACGCCGGATTGGATTATAAAGGAGGTTACCGAAAAATTAAAAGTTTATGACGAGTTATAAAAGCCTTGTAAAAATTGCAGGGTACGGCTTTTAAAATACAGACAGATTGTAATTATTTGTAATTGGTAATAAAGAGGAAAGGAAAAAGCTACGCGGATAATCGGCAGTACGTCAGCGAGTGCCGTCGATTTTTTAGGGTCACAAGTCAGGGAAGGAATTATTTCGTAAAGTACTAGTGACGTGGCGAATTTATCGCCCGGATATTTTTAGCGGAAAGTGTAGTATGAACAGCTGTAGTTTTACATTTTCCGAAATCTCGGTAGCAGGTTACAGAGAAGTGTCAGACGATATTAAAAACGTAGAGGACATGGGAAGTTTGCTCGAAGCAGCAGGAGACATGAACGATATTAAGGCAGGAGATATTGTAGAAGGTACGGTCGTCCAAGTGGATCGCGCCGGAGCTTTTGTCGATATTGGTTATAAGCAAGAAATTCTTGTACCGAAAAAAGAGCTTGCATTTCCCGAACCGGAATCTGCGGAGGATGTTGTAAACGTCGGCGACAAGATTGAAGTTTACATTCAGTCGCTCGGTGGCGAAAACGGCGGAACTCTTTCAAAAATTAAAGCGGATCGTATGTCTGTTTGGAAAGACATGGAAGCAATTAGAGACAACGGCGAAACCGTTGAAGCTAAGATCACGCAAATGGTAAAAGGAGGGCTCGTCGCTTCCGTTAAGGGATTGCGCGGTTTTATTCCGGCGTCGCAGATGGAACTTCATTACGTGAAGGATTTGTCTGTTTACGTTGATCAAACCGTTGAGGTTATGCCGATTGAAATTGACAAACATAAGCAACGCTTGGTACTTTCGCGCCGTCAAGTCTTGGAGAAGGAGCGCGACGATAAGCAGCGTGAAGTTTTTGATAAGATTGAGGCAGGTCAAACTCTCAAGGGAACCGTAAAGCGTCTTGTTGATTACGGAGCATTCATAGATATTGGCGGCGTTGACGGACTTGCACATATTTCGGATCTTTCGTGGGAACGTGTTACTCAACCGTCGGATGTTCTCAAAGTCGGTGATGTGATTGACGTTTACGTTAAAAATGTTGATCCCGATGCCCACAGAATTTCACTTTCGGTTAAAAATACCCAACGTGATCCTTGGCTTGATAAGGCTGAAAAATATGTCGAAGGTGACATTATCGAAGGACGTATCGTCAAATTGGCTAAATTCGGCGCATTTATGGAAATTGAACCGGGCTTTGACGGATTGATTCCTATGGGCGAATTGAGTGATCGCCGCATTGAAACGGCTGACGAGGCTGTTCAAGTCGACGATGTTGTTAAAGTTAAAATTATGCGTGTTGACCAAAAACGTAAGCGCATTTCCCTTTCTATCAATCGTGCAACAAGACGCGGCGATTCTGACTCGGGTTACAGACGTTACCGTTCAAATAATGCTGATGAATATTGATTCGTAAGTCGTAACACGCAGGTCGTGAATTTCTTTAAGTCGTGACGGTTTTCGTTGCGCAACAAAAAAGTGGCGGATTTTATTTCCACCACTTTTTTTAATTTGTCTGCTAAATTTCAATCAAGTAGTGTTTGATAAAGGTCGTCAAGTTCCTTCAATTTAATTTCGTGTTCTGCCGCCAATTCTGCCAACTTTGCGGGATTGACTTCGCTGTTAATTTCGTGTTCAAGCATTTTCAATTCCATTTCAGTCATTTTTATTTTGGCTTCCAACTTTTCTAACTGAACTTCATTTAATTTTGATTCAAGTTTTGGTTTAGCTGTCGACGAAATTTTTTCAGCTTTAGGTTTCGACTTAGAAATTTTTTCCTGTTCAGATATTGCAACTTCGCGCTTTTCAAATTCAATTACTCTTGTAGTAACTGATTCTAATAAATACCTGTCGTGAGTTACAATTAAAATTGTGCCGTCAAAACTTTTCAACGCGGATTCTATAGCCTCCCGCGCAGGTAAATCCAAATGATTCGTAGGCTCGTCAAGCAACAAAAAATTTGCGCCGGTTAAAATTAATTTTGCCAATGCTACACGAGTTTTTTCACCGCCTGAAAGTTCCGCAATAGGTTTTTCAACAATCTGCGCGGGTAAATCAAGCCTTGCCAATTCTGCGCGGGCGCGTTCAATCGTCAATCCAAATTCGTTTATAAGTTCCTCAAGCGGAGTTGCGTTTACATTTAATTCCTCGTGTCCCTGCGAAAGGTAGCCGACTTTAACACGACTGCCAATTTTAATTTCGCCCGAATCCTTTTTAAGCTCGTCGACGATTAATTTTAAAAGCGTAGACTTACCGACACCGTTTTTTCCGATTAATCCGACCTTTTCGCCCTTGACAATTTCTAAACTGAAATCTTTGATGATGTTTTTAAAATTAATTTTGTCGAGGATTAAAATTTTGTTGGCAGATTCTGCCGCATCGCCAAGATTAACCTTAACAAATTCATTTGACGGCGGTTTTTCCAATCGCTCCATACGATCAAGCATTGTTTGACGACTTCGCGCACGTTTAGCAGTTGACGCCCTAACTTTATTGCGGCGCACAAAATCTTCAAGCTTTGCAATTTCTTCTTGCTGTTTTTCGTAAGCCTTCCACTCATATTCGCGCCGTTCTGTTTTAAGCTGAAAATATTTTTCATAATTGCCGGGATACATCGTCGCCTTTCCGGCTTCCATATCAAGAATTTTATTCACGCAATTTTGAAGGAAATGTCTGTCGTGAGTGACTGCAATAACCGTGCCGCGATAATTTTTAATAAAATCTTCAAGAAAATCAATCGCGTAAATGTCAAGATGATTGGTAGGCTCGTCAAGAATCAAAATGCGCGGTTCGTTTAAAAGTGCACGCGCTAAAGTAATTTTGCCCGTTTCTCCGCCGCTGAAATTTTTAGGATTTTTAGCAAGTTCAGATTCGGTAAAGCCTAGACCGTACAAAATTTTCCTTACTTGAAATTCCTCAACGCCATCGCTTAACATTTCTTCAAGTAAAGTTTTTTGTGTAAAATTCGGCATTTGTTCGGCGTAACCAATATCCTCTTTGCGAAGTCCAAATATTTTTCCCGCGTCAAATTCTTCAACACCAATCATAATTTTTAAAAGCGTTGACTTGCCCGCGCCGTTTTTACCGACTATACCGACTTTTTCTCCGTCTTGTATCTTAAAGCTTACGTCCGAAAAAATCGTCCGCTCACCAAAAGATTTTGTAACATTTTCAAGTTGAATCATTTTTTTCTAAATATTAAAGAGATGCAAACCAATCATACGCCGCGACTGCCGCAACTTTACGCTTATCGACGGGCTGTTCAGGTTCAGAAGGTTGTTGAGTTTGTGCCGCCGCCATCTTAGCTTTTTCCGCTTCTTCGTCAACTTCCTCTACAAAATCTTCTTCGCGTTCCATAAACTGCGCAAGTTCCTCAATCGTTATGTCGTTGAAGTCTTCCTCGAAAAAGAAACTCCTACGCGCAAAACTTATTTGATATGCCGAACCTTGACTTTGATCCGGCGTCATTTGCGCACGTTGTATTTGTCGCGCACCTTGTCCCGACCTTGTATCTCGGAAAGAAAGTCCCGATGTTCCCTTCGGTACATTTAATCTTTTAACTTCCATTACAACCACTGCTCCTTAAAACATAGACAAAAGTCTAAGTCAAGATGAATCGGACAGACCTCGCGATTCTGTCTTACTGCTTCATCGTGTCCGTTCTCGGCTTACCTACTAACGTTTGCTGTAACACTCCACAGTCGTGAATTCCCGGCGAGCCACCGGTATTAAAACTTTTTTATTCAGCTTGGTTCTCGCTGATAGGGACATTTTAGAGACTATGTATATTTTTGTCAATGTTTGGGGTTACTGTTTAAAACTCCCTTTCCAAAAAAATTATTTTATTCCACTTAAAATCCTACTACAAATATTGCGTTTTGTCTATAAATATTCGAGTAGATTCTGAAAATTTTTTGCTTGATAATTTTTTAAAACAATGTGATAATATCTGCGATTAAAATTTAGGAGGCAATTTTATGATTAAGAAAGGAATAATTTTAGCAGGAGGTTCAGGAACGCGGCTTTATCCGCTGACAGAAGTTGTATCAAAACAATTAATGCCGATTTTTGATAAACCGATGATTTACTATCCTCTGTCGGCTCTAATGTTGGCTGGCATTCGCGACATTTTAGTAATCACTACACCGCAAGATTCGCATCTGTTTCAAGCACTGTTGAAGGACGGCTCACAAATTGGATTAAATATTTCCTACGCCGTTCAACCTAAACCTGAAGGTCTCGCACAGGCATTTTTAATTGGTGAAAAATTTATCGACGGTGACGGTTGCGCATTGGTGTTGGGCGACAATATTTTTTACGGTTCAGACTTTCCAAAAATTTTGCGTCACGCCGCCGCCAATGATGACGGCGCAACGGTCTTTGCTTATTACGTCCACAATCCCGAAAGTTACGGCGTTGTCGAATTTGATGAGTCAACCGGCGAAGCTATCAGCCTTGAGGAAAAGCCGAAAAATCCCCGTTCAAATTACGCGGTAACAGGCTTGTATTTTTACGACAAAGATATTGTAACCGTTGCGAAGTCGATTAACCCTTCTGCGCGGGGCGAACTTGAAATTACCGACGTGAACAAAGTTTATTTGGAGCGTGGCAAGTTGCGCGTTGAAAAAATGCGGCGTGGTTATGCGTGGCTTGATACAGGTACTCACGAATCACTTTTACAGGCGGCGTCATTTGTGCAAACAATTCAGATGCGACAGGGCTTGAAAGTTTCTTGTATTGAAGAAATTGCTTACCGTATGCATTACATTGACGCGGAACAACTTTTAAAACTTGCCGAGCCGCTTTCCAAAAATGATTACGGTCAATACTTGCAACGTCTGGCGAACGGAGTAATAAAATGACAGATGAAATTTTAGAGGGAGTCTTAGACGAATTTAAAAAGCTTGCAGAAATTCCGCGCCCGTCTAAGCACGAAGAAAAAGTCAGCGCGTATTTATATCAACACTTAATTACGTTGGGCTTTGAAGTTACGCAGGATCAATTTAAAAATATTATCGTCGAAGTTCCAGCGAGTGAGGGTAAAGAAAATGCGCCGTTGACGATTTTGCAAGCTCATATGGATATGGTTTGCGTTGCTGAAAACGGTTACAATTACGATCCATTGACTAGCCCGATTAAACTTGTGCGTGACGAAAAATTTTTGACGGCAGAAGGTACAAGTTTAGGCGCGGATGACGGTATTGGTATCGCTGAAATTCTCTACATTACAAAAAATTTCTTTGAAGGCAAGTTTGAAAATATTCCGCATGGTCCGTTGCGTTTGATTTTCACTACTGACGAAGAACAGGGAATGAGCGGCGCGATTAACATTTATAAGGAACACCTTGAAGACGCACAATTTCTGATTAACTGCGACAGTGAAAATTTTGATGAAATTGCTGTTGGCAGTGCCGGTAATATGTACGTTGACTTCACACGGCAAATTAATTTCGTAGACGCTGAAATTTTTTTGTCGGCGTCAAATTCTCGTGCGTCAATGAAAATTAAAGTTGATGGATTGCGCGGCGGACATTCGGGAATTGAGATTGACGATAATCGCGCTAACGCCATAAAAATTTTGGCTAGAATTTTGAGTGAACTCAATCTGCGCGGGAATGTTCGTTTAGCTAATATCAACGGCGGCAAGGCTTATAATGTTATTCCGAGTAATGCGGAAGCCGTTATATTGACTGATTTAAGTTTAGAAAATGTGAAAAATTTTGTTAAGGAGTTTTCCGCGCAGGTTAAGAAAATTTTTATCGACGAAGTTAATTTGAAAATTGACGTTGAAGAAGTTGACATACCTGAAAAAATTTTTAGCACGGAAGATTTTACAAAATTGCTCGACTTGATAACGATGATTCATAGCGGTATTTTGTCAACGTCAAGCACAACGCCGAAATTTACACAGGCGTCAAACAATCTTGCGATGATTCGTACAGACGATAAAAAGGTTGAGTTGCATTTAATGCCGCGTTTTAACATTGATGAACTTGCGGACGAATTTAAATTTTTAAATGAAACTCTTGCGAAGCTTACAAACTTTGACGTAAAATTTAGCGGACATTCACCGGCTTGGAATTACAATCCCAATAGCAAGCTTGCGAAAATTGCGGCAGAAGTTTTTAATAGTCAAAATAATTTTTCCGCGCAGATTAAAATTATTCACGCGGGGCTTGAGTGCAGTTACTTTTCAAAGAAAAATCCCGAGCTGGATATTATTTCAATCGGTACGACAAACGAATTTATTCACAGCACGGACGAACGCTTACATCTCGACACGGTAACGCCGCAAGTTAATCTGATTGTTGAGATACTTAGAAAAATTTCTGAATTAGAATAAAATTTTGTTAGGAGAGAAAAAATTGCGTAGTGATATTGTAAAAAAAGGTGCGACACGTTGCGCACACAGAAGTTTATTTCACGCGGACGGATTCAGCCCTGAAGAACTTTCACGCCCGTTGATTGGCGTCTGCAATTCATTTAATGAAATTATTCCCGGACATACGCATTTGCGCACAATTACGGATGCGGCAAAGTTGGGAGTTGCGGCGGCAGGCGGTACTCCTATTGAATTTCCGGCTATCGGCGTATGTGACGGAATTGCAATGGGACATACAGGGATGAAATATTCGCTGGCAAGTCGTGAGCTTATTGCTGATTCGATTGAAGCGGTAACAATGGCTAGCGGATTCGACGCGCTGATTTTAATTCCGAACTGTGACAAAGTTGTACCGGGTATGCTTATGGCGGCGGCGCGTTTAAATATTCCTTCGGTAATTGTCAGCGGCGGTCCTATGTTGGCGGGAAGATTTCACGGAAAAAATATCAGTGTCAGTCAATCTTTTGAGGCGGCAGGTAAATTTGCGGCGGGACAAATGACGCAAGAAGAAATGACGGAGCTTGAGTCAAAGGCTTGTCCCGGTTGCGGCTCCTGCGCGGGACTTTTCACGGCTAATACAATGAATTGTCTTAGCGAAGCTTTAGGTATGGCACTTGCGGGCAACGGTACAATTCCTGCCGCATATACCGGCGCAAGATTGATTTTGGCGAAACGCGCAGGTAAAGTTGTAATGGACTTGCTTAAGAAAAATATTTTGCCGCGAGATATTTTGACATTGAAGGCGTTTGAAAATGCAATAACCGTTGATATGGGTATCGGCGGCTCGTCAAATACAGTTTTACATTTAACGGCGATTGCCAATGAATGCGGTATAAAAATTCCCGCGAAACTTTTTGATGAAATTTCTGCGCGGACGCCGTACATTACGAAGTTAAGCCCTGCAGGTACTCATCATATGCAAGACCTTGACGAGGCGGGCGGCATTTCTGCGGTTATGCACGAACTTTCAAAGAAAAATTTGTTGCACCTTGACGCATTGACGGTTGAAGGGACGATGGCAGAAAGAATTAGCGGCGCGGAAATTCAAAATCCCGAAGTTATTCACAGCGTCGAGAATCCCTACAGACCTACAGGCGGAATTGCAATTTTGCAGGGAAATCTTTGTCCCGACTGCGCAGTTGTAAAGGCGTCTGCAGTCAGTGAAGATATGCTCGTTTACAAGGGCAAGTCAAAATGTTTTGATTCGGAAGAAACTGCCATCAACGCGATAATGGCGGGAGAAATTCACAACGGCGACGTTGTAGTAATTCGTTATGAAGGACCGAAGGGCGGACCCGGTATGCAGGAGATGTTAAACCCGACGGCGGCGATAACCGGCGCAGGATTAAAAGTCGGTTTGATAACGGACGGCAGATTCAGCGGCGCAAGTCAAGGCGCGTGTATCGGTCATATTTCACCTGAAGCTATGGAGGGCGGCACAATCGCTCTGATTGAGGACGGCGATATTATTTCGATTGATATTCCGAATAGAAAATTGGAATTGGAAGTCAGCGAAGAGGAACTTGCTAAACGCCGCGCAGCTTGGGTTAAGCCTGAACCGAAAATTAAAACCGGCTACCTTGCACGTTACGCTAAAATGACTTCTTCCGCGTCGACCGGTGCAGTTGTCCATTTGTAAAAAAATAAATTATTCGTATACTAAAAAGCGACACACCTTGATAAGTAAAAGTCAAAGTATGTCGCTTTTATTTATTTTGTCGAATACCAACAGCAAAGGTTTACGACTTAATCTTGAAAGTTATATCTGATTCAAACATTCTGTTCCAAGGGAACTCTACTTTAAATCCTCCGTCAAAATTTACTGTTCTCAAATTTCTATTGGCAAAATCCTGCATTAACGCGCTACACTGTTGAGAAGCGTAATATCTGTTTTCGTTGAGTGCGTTAAAATATCCGCCGTGCATTTTACGTAATTGAGTGTTGACAACTCCGCGCACGTTAGCTTGATAACCCCAATCGTCAATGTATCGCGTCAAAAGAAGTTGGCGTTTATCTGACAACTTCATATTTTTTGCCAAAATTCCTGTGCTTAACGCAAAACCCAACGCATTTGTCGGCGTGTTCCAAGCGGCGTAAGCATGAAGTTTGAAAAGTAAATCTTTATCCCTAAGATTTAACATAAGCGCGTTATCAGAGCCGTTAGCAAAGGCAATGTCCGCCACTACAACGGGACGCCCGCCGTTAATGTAACCATTAACCATATCTACAAAATAACTTGTGCCGTCGCGTTCACTGCTGTCATTAAGCGCACCCGCCGCTTCGTAAGTTATGCCGTTGGGATTCGTATTTACTGCGAAAATAAAATCTGCGCGGGAAGGATCATTAACCCTACGCGCTCCCGTTGCTACAATCTCGGAATTAATCGTCTTATCAATATTTTCATCTGAATACGCGGGAATAATTTTAGAACCTTCTCCTATATTGTAGCTGACATAAACCGTCGGAGAATTTTTTGTCAAATCGTTAATCGCCCGAGCAAGTTCCATTAAACCGACTTCATCAATGCCTGCGATTGTCTGATAACGGCGTTCATTAATATTGCGACCGTACTGTTGCAACTTCCTGCCTTCCATATGCGTTTGCGAAAAAGGCGCATTATCGTCACGCCCCAACAGCAGGCAGTCAAAAATATTTATGCGTGCCATATCAATTAATTTTTCATTGGCTTCAAAATTTTTGCCGCGACGACTCATCCAATCTTCCATAGCTTTTTCCGGAATTAATTTTTTGAGAAAAGCTATTTCTTTTTCTTCACGCGCATCCAAGCCTACAAGTTCACGCTTATCAACAAGTGAAGTGTAACGGAAAATATTTGTGCCGTAATTACGATAATAATCCGGCTCTTCATAACCTGACGCCTCACCAGTTCGCGGAGTGCGCATTACTGAACCAAAAACATAAATAGGCAAGTCTTTATGTTTATTGCGAAATTCCTTAAACAATTCTGCGCGTTCCAAAACTAATTGCTTGCCGTAATAATGCTTACGCGAACCAACCAAACTTCCATATAACATAGAATCTGACGAAATGACGGCGGCTTTAATATCTTTATCTGTGTTGCGTTCAAGCCAATCCCAAAGTTTATCGGGATGTCCCAAATCATCGCGATTGCCAAGAAGTTCTTGAGGCGGCATAACCACTTTGTAACCTGCGCGTTCGACCACTTCAACTGTCTGCTGATTGACAACAGGGCGGTTATCGTGCGGTATGTACAAAATTTTTTCAGGCTCGCCCTTATCTTTCGGTTTCGCCGCGCAGGTTGACGGCACTGTAAAAATAATTCCGATAAGTATAATTAAAATAAATGCATAACTAAAAAAATTTTTAGACTTAAAAATTAACTTCAACCTCCTTTAAAAATTTTTTATCTGTTGGTACTCGTTGAAGTTGCTATTCGTAATGCCCTTTGCAGGAAATGATGTACAAAAATTTTTGTTCTTTGCCCTCGTAAGTATCGTAAATAAGGCGGTGTTTTTCGTCAATTCGACGCGACCAACCTTTACGATGCTTTAACTTTTCAGGTTTTCCAATTCCTTTTGAAACGCCATTACGATCAATATCCTTGAGAAGTAAGTTTATACGTTCAACAATGTTATCATCTTGATGTTGCCAATCAACGTAATCAGCCCATGCAATTTCGTTCCAAAGCTTATACATTTTTTTCCCCACTAATCGCAGAAAAAGCTTTGTCCATTTCAGCAATACGTTTGTCAATTTCCGAAAAATAACGTGCGTTGTGTGCCGCCTTCTCCAAGTCGATTTCCTTACCCTCGTCAGCCATATCGCTAATTGCGTGTGCAAAATTCTTTAATTCAAGTTGATTAAAAGTAAATGTATGTGTTTCCACATCATTTTCAATGACAGAAATTTTAACTGCGTCAATCATAATTTATCACTCCAAATCCCAAGCTTCATGCCGGTCATTTTCAACATCAAGCACAGCCAATCGATGCGCTTCACGAATAAGTTTTTCAGTATCAATAGGCTTCGTGGCATTTTGAGCCAATTCATTAAAATGATCAAATTCCGTTCCAACAAATATAACGCCTTCATGCGCATTCATTTTGGCGATACGCCCTTCAATATCCACAAAATATCGTGCCGAACTAACCGCACACTCAATCAAAATGTCTATATCTATATCTTTACGGTGCATCAAGTCATCTTTCAAGTGCCATTTAAAAAATTGCCACTCATCATTTGTAAAACTGATATTATAATTGCTCATATTAAAAAATTTCTTCTGTGGTTCAAAGAGTAGGGAACAAAAATTTATTCCCTACTCCGACCCTAAAAATTTATCTCAAATATTTTTGGCAAAGAGCCTTTAACTTGCCCGCCTCTGCTTCCAACAGGTAATCGGGTTTAAGACGCCAGCCCCAATTCGTTCCGACAGTTCCGGGCGTATTCATACGGCTTTTACTGTCAAGCTTCAAAACGTCTTGCATGGGAAGAATCGTAAAGCGCGAATCAGATGCGTATGCAAACTCAATCAGCTTTTGGCAAACGTCATCAGGTCTGCGCGGATCTGCGCCCAACAACGCCGCTATAGTCGCTTTACTCAAATTGTCAACGTCTTCCATAAACCAGCCGACAACTGTGTTGTTATCGTGAGTTCCCGTGTAGGTAATGCTGTTTTCGGGAGCTAAGAAACCAATTCGACCGTCTTCATTGAAGGCTAACTCAAATTGCAAAATCTTCATGCCGGGAAAACCGCATTCTTGACGAAGTTCTTCAACTTCATTTGTGATAAAGCCTAAATCTTCCGCAACAATTTGCATATCGCCGAGTTCCTTTTTAACTGCGTCGAAGAAAGGTTTACCCGGTCCTTTAACCCATTCGCCGTTCATAGCATTTTCCGCGTCGCCGTCAACCGACCAGTATGCTTCAAATCCTCTGAAATGATCTATGCGCACAATGTCAATCATCTTGTAAATTTGCTTGAAACGCAACATCCACCAATGATAATTTTCATCTTCCATTGCGTCCCAATCGTATTGAGGATTACCCCAAAGTTGACCCGTAGGACTGAAATAATCAGGCGGTACACCCGCAACTTTTTTAGCTCTGCCGTCCTCGTCAAGCTGGAACAATTTTTGATTCGCCCAAACGTCCGCACTGTCGCCAGCAACGAAAATCGGCATATCTCCAAAAATTTGTACGCCGCGCTCCCGTGCATAGTCGTGAAGTTTTTGCCACTGAACATTGAAAATATATTGCTCAAATTCTGTATACAAAATATCTTCCGTCAAAGTCTCGGCAACTTCTTTCAGTGCCGCTTCATCACGATTTTTAATAGGCTCATCCCAAGCAGACCATTCTTTATCGTTATACTTTTTCTTAAGTGACATAAACAGCGCGTAGTCTTCAAGCCAGAAAGAATTATCTGCGCGGAATTTTTCAAAATCAGCCTTCAAGCCTTCATCATTTTCAAGACGTGCTTTAAAGTTATGGAAGGCTTTTTTAAGCGCAGGTTTCTTCAACTTTATTACACGCTCAAATTCTACGCTGGTTGTCTTAAATCTCTTCGGCAATTCAAAATCTGTTTCCTTTAACAAACCATCTTCAATAAGCTTGTCGATAGAAATTAACATTGGATTGCAAGCAAATGCAGACGGCGATTGATACGGCGAAAATCCATAGCCTACAGGATTAAGCGGCAAAATTTGCCAAATAGTTTGTCCCGCAGATTTCAAGAAGTCAACAAATTCAAAAGCCTCTTTTCCCAAATCACCTATGCCATATTTTGAAGGTAAGCTCGTCGGGTGCAGTAAAATTCCTGCGCGGCGATCGTAATTTTTTTGTTGCGGTACGTGGTGCAACAAAACACCTTCAAGCGGCTTAAGTTCAAATTCAACACGTTTACGCTTGACGGGGAATTTTCTGGTATTGTCGAAAGCGTCAACAAAAATTCCGTTAGCAAAATCGCTTACGTCGAAAGATACAAAGCGCGACTCATGACGCGAACGATTGAACGCCACAAGATAAGCGTCATTGGCAGCTTCTTGGTCGAAAATGTCGCGTCCGTTACGAATTACGCGGGCATAAGCAACAATATCATCATACGACGGCAAGGGTAAAAATTCGCCAGTCCGCAAAACAATATTTTCATTACGCACCTTGATATATTTCTTGTAAGTCTCGCGCAGTTCATTATCGCCGTCTTCCCAATCATACGGACGACGGTTAGACGGGTCTTTAAAGCCTTGTAAACCTATCTCATCGCCGTAATAAACGCAGGGAACGCCGGGATAAGTCATTTGCCATAAAGCCGCCATTTTCAAGCGTGCTTTGCCGAGTTTTTCCGCTTCTGCGTCAAGCTTAAAATTAACTTGTTCGCTCTCCGTCATCTGTTCATGATACGGTGCTTCACCAAATACAGTTACGGGGCGCAAAATGTCATGGCTTGCAATTAAATTCATCGTCGCGTAGAAATTTTCTTTAGGATAATTTTCCCGCAAACTTTCCATTCGACGCATACAAGTCCGCCCGTCAATATTACCCAAAATAAAATTGAACATGTGCTCGCGGAAAGGATAATTCATTGACGAATCCATTTCATAACCGCAGAAATATTGACGCTGGACACCGTAAGCAATTTTATTTGACGCGTCCTCCCACACTTCACCAATCATAACGGCATCGGGATTAATTTTCTTAAGCTCTGAATAAAACGCTTGTGCAAATTCCGGTGGGAGTTCATCAATAACGTCAAGACGCCAACCGGCAATTCCGTCGCGCATCCAATGGTGCATAACGCTATCACTGTTGCGGATTATAAAATCAATGTATGACGGCGTATCCTCTTTGACATTCGGCAAGTTTGCAAAGTTCCACCAACTTTCATAATCGTTGGGGAAGTTGCGGAAAATATACCAATCGTAATAAGGCGACTCCTTAGACTGATACGCGCCTAAAGAATCATAATTGCCATAACGATTGAAATAAATTGAATCGCTACCCGTATGACTGAAAACACCGTCAAGAATTATCGCGATACCTTTTGACCGCGCAGTTTCGACGAGGTGTTTAAAATCTTCCTCCGTGCCAAGCGTCTTATCAATTTTGTGATAATCGCCTGTGTCGTAGTGGTGATTACTTTCCGACTCAAATATTGGATTCAGATAAATTACGGAAATTCCCATTTCTTTGAGGTAGTCAAGCTTGCTTTCAATGCCGCGCAGATTGCCGCCGTAATAATCATAAGCTACAACGTCGCGCGTAATTGGATCGCGATTATAGAAAGGATTATCTTTCCAACTGCCGTGATAAACTGCCTTGCGCTTTTCGACAATCTCATTGCCTTCACGGAAGAATCTGTCAGGGAAAATCTGATACATAACCGTATGTTTGAACCAATCAGGAGTTTTCGCGCCCCTGCGATAAACGGTTATTTGGAAGGCAGGCGGCGCGTAGTCATAATAAAGTTGACCAATGCCGCCGAGTTGTTCGGGATTGTTGCCGTAATAATACGTTCTGTCAGCTACGATTATGAAGTAATACCAGACCAAGCCGCCTTTTTCAGGCATTTTGACTTCCAGCGAATAAAATTTTTCAGGCGCGTCTGCTTTATCCTGCGTCGTAAGATTCGCCCAATTTTCCGTACCGTCAGCCCAAGTGTGCAGTAAAACCTGCTTGATAGTTTCAGGCGACTTAATACGAAGTCCAAGCCTTACGGTACTTCCGGCTTCCGCCGCGCCAACCGTCGAGCGATAATAAATATTTTGTGAATTGTGTTCAACATTGCTGTTGTCCATAAATCCACTCTCCTTTCAATTATTTGTGATTGTAATTATCAAAAACTTTCAGCATTTTTAAATGATAATCCCAACGAAGAATTTCTTCCCAGAGCGGCAATTTATCTGTAGTATCAATGGAATCTTGAAGACTTTCTTTGTAACAGGCAATCATTTCCATGCAACGTCGACGAATTTTGTAAACGACGGGATAAGGTAAAGCTAAAATTCTCGGCATTTCCTGCATCAAAAGTTGAAAATCTGCTATTGAAGTTTCGTTAAGCAAAACTTTTTCAATCAATAACAAAGAATATTCTTCAAAGAGTTCACCAATTTCATCGCCCAAAAAATTTTTCTTAAGATACGTGCTTATAGACAAACACGTTAAATATTTTTCAAGCTTATCTTTAAAAATCATGGGAGGTATGTCTTGAATAAATTGTGATACCACACTTGAGTATAAATAGCGATTTTTCTTTTCGTCAAAAAAATCTTTAGGATTATATCTTTCAAAGGGGACAAACAAATTTGAAATCAGTGTCTTAAAAATTTTGTTGTAATCTATTCGATTAATCTCTGCAAAAGTTTCCAGAACACTTTTTCCTTCCAAAATTATTTCATCACTTCTAGCTTTTCGGTATCGCAAAATTTCTTCGTCAAAAATATCGTTTAAATCATGGGCTTTAAATGTTTTGTCAATGTATTTATCTCCAGTCTTTACAACACCATCGCCGCGTTTACGCTTTAAACAATATTCTTCCCAAGATTTTGTATGATAGTGATTTATAACAATTTTGTCAGTAAGTCGAAAAGGAATATCCGAAAATTGTTCCAATTTATTTTGATTTAATCCGCCATAACCTTGTTGATAAACAGCAAAATGCGTAGTCCACATATATTTTACTCTTCGTGGATTAAGAATTGATTTGGCGGATCTCGATTCTTTAGTGGCTCGACGCTTAAATCTTTCCAACACTCCATGACTATAATCAGCTTTTTCCTGCCCGCTTGAACCGTAAAAGACCCAAGAAATTTCCAAGCCGCCCGCTTTCATATCATTAAACAAAATTTCATCAACAACTTTAGAAATACTGCGATTATTTTTAGGCAAAATAAATTCGTCGTCATCAACAAAAGCAATGTAACGACAGAGGTATTTATACTTGTCAATAGCTTCATTAAAAGCAGCCATCATTACACGTTGACCGGGATAAAAAATATATGTGACAAGTCCAGCGTCAATGTACGGTTGAAGAATTTCTTTGAAGTTATCTTCACTTTCATTGTCGTAAATGAAAAAATGATCTACACCTGCCAGCAAATGATAATCCAACCACTCTTCAACATAAGGCGCGGCATTTTTCATGATTGACACAATCGCTAAATCGTACAGAAATAAATCTTTGTCGACGCTCATGGTACCACCTCAACTTAGGGAAAAGGTATTAGTGACTAAGGATAAGATTTTTTGGTACTACATCTTCCCGCGCAATTTATTTTCTGTAAAGAGAGAACACGCGTAACATTTTTATCAAGTAGGATAATTCTTCAAAATTTTTTATATCTCCCTTTACTCGAAAATCTTCAAGGAATTGCGGGAAAATTTCAAGGCAGACAGTTACAAGTGCTTTTACAGTAGCAGAAGGTATTGCTAAGATTCTCGGCAATTCGGCGACTAACAATCGTAAGTCCAAAAGTGACAAATTCGACGCAAATGTTTTGCAAATCGCGTTGAGTGACGCTTCCTCGAAAAATGCGCCTGTCGTATCGTCAAGATAACCTTTTCTAAGATATGAACTCACTGATAAGCAAGTTAAATAAGTTTCCAAATTTCCGGCAAAAAAAGTCGGCGGTGCTTTCTTGTAAAACTTAATTAAGTCGTTAAAATAGGTTGTGCGATTTTTGGGATTCGCAAAAAAATCTTTAAGGTTGCTCTTCGTAAAATCCGGCGTCAAATTTCTTACCAGTGCCGCAAACATACGTCTGCCGTTAATGCGTTTACGTCCAGCTAAAATTTTTAACGCATCACTACCATCAGAAATTTGTTCAGCACGTAACTTTTCACGATACGCTAAAATTCCGTCATCAAAAATTTCATTGCGATCATTGGCGTCAAATCCTACAGGTTCATTACGCTTAACAAATCGCGCTGTCTCACGTTTATGAACTTTTTCCGCGTATTCTTCACGAGATTTAGTTCCGTAATAATTTATGACAATTTTATTGGAAGTCACTGGGACATTAAAAAATTTTTCTACAACTTCACAGTTTTCATTGACGGCATGATAATCTTCAAAGTATTCGGGAACGTGCGTATTGTCGACGAACATTTTCAACCTGCGCGGGTCAGCAATAGTCTTGACGGCGGCATTGCCCAGCGGAATATTATTTTCAATCGGCGTCCAATTGTCCTCTGCACGGCGCGTAAATCTTTCCAAAACTCCTATGCTGTAATCGGCTTTTTCAAAACCATTTGAGCCGAAAGTATGAAGATTGACGGCTAATCCTGCAACATTGTCCCCTAAAATTTCGTCCGTCACGTCAAGAATATTTTTTCCATTTTGCGGGAAAATAAATTCATCAACGTCAATGAACACCATCTGCCGACAATAATATTTGAAGTATTTTACCGCGTCATTGTACGCCATAAGTTGTCGATAAGTTTTCGGATACGGAATCAGAGTCACTAAATGTTTTTCGACGTAAGGTTTTAAAACTTCCTGCAAATTATCACTGCTTTCATTGTTGTAAATCAGAAAATGATCCACGCCCGCAAGTAAGTGATAATCCAGCCATTCTTTAATATAAGGAGCCTCGTCACGTACAATCGTAACAGCGGCGAGTCCGTACATAAATAAATCTTTGTCAACGCTCATAATTAAACCTCTTAATTATTTTTCGGAACATTGAGGAATTTGAGAAGCTTTTGCAGATATTCAATCTCGGTGAATTTGCGCCACGTTGCCATTTCGTTTTCGTCAATGTCGTAATTCTTTTTCTCTTCGCTGGAATTTTTGAGAGTATCTTTCATTTTATCCAACATTCCCGCGCAAATTGACAATAAAATTTCTACTGTCTGATACGGCAACGGTAAGATTTTCGGCAATTCTCTGATGAAAAGTCTTGCGTCCGACGTTGAAATTTCTGTACACAAAGTTTGGCAAATTGCATTTAAGGTTGCGTCTACAAAAAATCTTCCCGCTATTTCGTCAAGTATCGTTTCTTTAAGGTGTAATGAAACGTTAAAGCAAGTCAAGAAAGTTTCCATTTTATTTTGGAAAAATTCATTAGGCGCACTCACATAAAATTCACTTATGGCGCGGAAATATCTAAGTTGATTTTCTTTCGACTTAAAAAATTCTATGGCGTTATAATCTTTAAAATTTGGCAGTAAAGTTTTCGCTAATACGTTTAAAAGTTTTGATTCGTCGATATTGCCGGAAAGCTTTTTAGACATTTCATCATAATTTCTGAGGAAATGATCATTTCGAGCTTTGCGATACTTTAAAATGCTGTCGTCAAAAAGTTTAATACGATAGAAAGATTCCAGCATAGATTTGGTTGCATCAAGTGAACTATCAGTGGGTTTAGACTTTTCTTTTTCAATAATTTTTTTGTAGGAATTAACAATGATTTTATCAGAAACAGTTTCGTCAGAATCTTCATTGACTTTGCCGCTGTAATCATTTACGCGGAAAACTCCGTCAAAGTAAGTCGCATAACGAGCATTAAAAAGATAGTCGACCTTGCGAGGATTTACAATCGTGTTGGCAATCTCAAAAGGGTTACGTTCGCGCCGAGTAAATCTGCCGAGTATTCCGTCTTCGGGAATTTCCTGACTGCCCGCGCTGTAATTGTAACTATTAAGTTCAATGCCTCCGACATTATCTTTACCGCTAAAAATTTCGTCCGTGACTTCAACGACAGTTTGATTTTTTTTCGGAAGAAGAAATTCCGAAACGTCAAGGAAAGTCATATAGCGGCATTCAAATTTGAAATTTTCAACGGCGTTATTATAAGCGGCGATACGCTGATTTTTGCCGGGATAAAAAATATATGTGACGAGTTTAGAATTAACATAAGGTTGAAGAATGTCCTTAATATTGTCGTAGCTGTCATTGTCGTAAATATAAAAATGGTCAACGCCTGCCAGCATATGATATTCAATCCACTCTTTGATATTTTCTGCCGCGTCTTTCACAATCGACACAACGGCGAAGTCGTATTTAAACAAATTTTTTTCAACTGCCATAAAATTTACCTCCAATAAAAAATTCGACTAAAATTTGTACACGTTATAATTCTTAGTCGACGCGAAATTACCTTCAAACAAAAAAAATTCCGACAAGATAACTTATCGGAAAAAATTTTATTAACGAATTTTATTTATCCAAATTTATTTATTCATCAGTTTCTGATAAAGTTCAATGTATTCCCGCGCAGATTCTGTCCAGCTGTAATCGCTGTTCATAGCGTTGGAGGAAATCTTCAACCAAACTTCAAAGTTGCCGTAAGTTGAGAGCGCGCGTTTCAAGGCGTACATCATTTCATGAGCATTGTAGTTGCTGAAGACAAAACCGTTGCCTTTGCCTTCATATTTGTCGTATTGAATGACGGTATCTTTTAAGCCGCCCGTTTCACGCACTACCGGCGCAGCACCGTAACGCATAGCTACTAACTGTCCTATTCCGCAAGGTTCATAGTTGCTCGGCATTAAGAAAATGTCACTCGCCGCGTATATCCTCTGCGCAAGCTGATTGTTAAACAGTATGTTCGCACTTACCTTCTGCGGGAATCTCCACGCTAATCCCTTAAACCAATCTTCGTAAACTTTGTCGCCAGTTCCTAACAACACAAATTGAAAATCTTCATGCTGTAAAAGTTCGTCCATCATTCTTACGACTAAGTCTAAGCCCTTCGCCGCTACTAACCGCGTTACCATTGACACCATCGGTTTCTTTCTGTCTTTCGGCAGGTTCAACATCTCTTGTAACTTTACTTTGTTGTCGCCTTTTCTCTCAAATGCCGTAAACGCATCGCTGTTATCATAATTTACGAAAAGATTTTTATCCGTCGCAGGATTGTACGCATCATAATCTATTCCGTTCACTATGCCGTACAAATCATCTTTTCGACTCCTAAGCAATCCGTCTAAATGCTCTCCAAAATATTCATACTGAATTTCTTGCGCATACGTCTTCGACACCGTCGACACATAATCTGCGTAAATTATGCCGCCCTTCATAAAGTTTACAGCGTCATAAAATTCCAAGTCGCCGTTGTTGAAATATTTCCAATCCAAACCAAGCACGTCGCCCATTACATCTTTCGGGAACACGCCTTGATATTTAAGATTATGTATCGTGTACAGCGTCTTGATATTTTGATAACGCTCGTCTCCTTGATGCTCCAACTTCAAAAGCACAGGTACCAATCCCGCGTGCCAATCGTTCGCATTTATTACATCAGGGAAAAAGTCTATCGCCGGCAAACAATTCAGAATCGCTCTCGCAAAAAAGCTGTATCTTTCCGCGTCATCATCATAGCCGTATAATCCTTCGCGGTAGTAATATTCTTCGTTGTCCACAAAGTAGAACGGTACGCCTTTATAATCATATCTGTCAATTCCGACAAACTTATTGCGCCACGATACCGGTATCGTCCCGTCGTAAATGTGTTCCATATTGTTACGGAAATCTTCGCCGATTTTGCTGAACTTCGGCATTATTACGCGGACATCTACGCCCTGCGCTTTCAATGCGTGCGGCAAGCTGCCTGCTACGTCTGCCAATCCGCCCGTTTTTACGAACGGGGCTGCTTCTGCCGCTACGTATAATACTTTCATATCATTTTCCTCCGTCTTTTAAGTGGTCAGTGATCAGTGGTCAGTGGTCAGAAGTTTTTTCACTGATCACTGATTACTTTTCACTGATTACTCTTTTTCTTCTTCTTCCTTCGGCGGTTCAACGTAAGAACCTTTCACGTACTTAAGGTAAATCGTCGCCAAAGGCGGCACTCTAACTTCTATCGACTGTCCGCGATTATGCCACGCTACGTCCTGCGTCAACAATTCACCTTCATTCTTTACGCCACTTCCGCCAAATTCTTCAAGGTCACTGTTGAACACTTCAACATACGCGCCCTTGTCGGGTACACCGATTCTGTAACCTACGCGTACTTCCGGCGTAAAGTTGCACACCGCTATGATATAATCTTCGCCGTCCTTCGCCTTACGTATAAACGATACCACGCTGTTTTCATTGTCGTTGCAGTCTATCCACTGGAACCCGTTCCAATCAAAGTCTACCTGCCAGAACGCCTTATTGTCACAGTAGAATTTATTCAACGCGGCTGAATATTTTTGCATTTGCGTATGTTTTTCGTACTGTTCAACTAAATGCCAATCTAAGCTGTCATTCTCGTTCCATTCAATGAACTGTCCGTATTCACTGCCCATAAACAATAATTTCTTGCCGGGATGCGCCATCCAGTATCCGAAGAATCCTCTCAACCCTGCAAATTTCTGCCAATAATCGCCCGGCATTTTCTCTATCAACGAGCATTTTCCGTGTACTACTTCATCATGTGAAAGCGGCAGGATAAAGTTTTCACTGAACGCATACATAAAGCTAAACGTCACTTTATCGTGATTCCACTTGCGGTATATCGGGTCAAGGCTCACATATTTCAGCATATCGTTCATCCAGCCCATATTCCACTTGTAATTGAATCCCATTCCGCCCATATATACCGGCTTGGAAATTAAAGGCCAATCTGTGGATTCTTCCGCCATCATCAACGCTTGCGGGTGATATTTGAAGATTGCTTCGTTAAGCTTTTTAATGAAGTCGATAGCCTCAAGGTTGCCCGTATCGCCATATTTATTCGGCGTCCACTCGCCTTCTTCGCGTCCGAAGTTCAGGTACAGCATATTTGCTACCCCGTCTATTCTCAACCCGTCTATATGATATTCATTGAACCAGAACAGCGCATTTGAGATTAAGAAACTTTGTACTTCTGTTCGTCCGTAGTCAAAATTAATTGTTCCCCAACCTTTGTTATCGGCAAGTTGCGGATTGTCTGATTCGTAAAGGTTAGTTCCGTCAAATTCGCGAAGTCCTTCATTATTTTTGCAGAAATGTCCCGGTACCCAGTCCATTATGACGCCGATACCGTTTTTGTGCGCAGTCTCAATGAAATAGCGGAAATCATTAGGCGCACCGTAGCGGCTCGTTACTGCGTAGTAACCTGTCGTCTGATAACCCCATGAACCGTCAAAGGGATGCTCCGTCAGCGGCATAAATTCTATATGCGTGTAGTTCATCTTCTTGACATACGCAATAAGTCTATCCGCCAATTCACGGTAGGAAAGATAAACATCATCTTTATCGCTATCACCGCGTGCTTTACGTTGCCAAGAACCTGCATGAACCTCATAAATCAACATTGGGCGACTATAGGAAGATTCTTTTGCTTTTTCTTCCATATATTCGCCGTCTTGCCACTCGTATCCTTCCATATCGTAAAGGCGTGACGCGGTTGCAGGCTTCTTTTCAGCATAGAAACCGTAAGGATCAGCTTTCAAAATATGCGGTCCGCCCCATTGCGGTTCAATCGCATATTTGTAAGTCATACCCTCTTTGAGACCTTCAATAAAAATACTCCACGTTTCACCGTCTTGCAAGCGGATCATTCTGTGTACGCGAGTATCCCAATTATTAAATTCGCCAACTACGCTGACGGACTTTGCATTTTTCGCCCAAACTGCGAAACGAACGCCTTTTTTGCCGTCCTGTTCCGTGAAGTGTGCGCCGAGCATTTGATAAGCGTAATAATTTGTGCCGTTGTGGAACAAGTAAAGATCATACTCGTTAAGTTCGGTTGTTTTCACAAAATCACTTCCTTTTTAAGTGGTCAGTGGTCAGTGGTCAGAAATTTTTTTCACTCTTCACTGATCACTGATTACTTTTCACTGATTACTGAATCTTACAAGGTACAATGTGCCAAATTTCGTCCGCGTATTCATCAATCGTCCTGTCAGACGAGAACCGCGCAGAATTGGCAATGTTAATAGCGGCTGAACGCAACCAACTCATTTTATCTTCGTATCGTGCATAAATTTCGTTGTGCGCATCAATGTAAGCATTGAAGTCTTTCAAAATGAAAAATTCGTCATTGCCGTGCAACAGATAATCACGCAAAGATTGGAAATTGCCGAAAGTTCCGTCAGTCAACTTGTCAAGCACTAAACGCGCATTGGGATTTTCATTGAATTCTTGCCACGCGGAATAAGTACCCGTTTCATAATAGCGCAGAACTTCACCGGCTTTAAGACCGAAAATAACAATGTTATCGTCGCCGACAGCTTCACGAATCTCAACGTTCGCACCGTCAAGAGTGCCAAGCGTTATTGCACCGTTCATCATAAATTTCATATTTCCTGTGCCGGACGCTTCTTTCGACGCCGTTGAAATTTGTTCAGAGACATCAGCCGCAGGATAAACAATTTCGCCAATGGAAACGCCAAAGTTTTCGATAAAGACAACTTTCAATTTTCCTTTTATGCTGGCGTCATTATTAACCAATTTAGCAACGGCAAGAATCAAGCGGATAGTTTCCTTAGCGATATAATAACCGGGCGCAGCTTTACCGCCGAAGAAATAAGTAGTAGCAGGCGGGTTATAACTGGGATCCGTCTTAAGTTTGTTATACTGCCAAATGATGTGGAGGATATTCATAAGTTGCCGTTTATAAGAGTGAATGCGCTTAACTTGAATATCAAAAATGGTATCAGGGTCTACGTCGATATTGTTATGCTTTTTGATATATTCGGCAAGTGCGACTTTACGGATATGTTTAATTTCGCCGAGTTCACGCAGGACTTTAGGATTATCAACGGCTTCATTTAACAAATCGAGTTGTTCAGGGTGACGGTGCCAAATACGAGAGCCGATAGTACGGTCGATAAGGTCGGCGAGTTCGGGATTTGCTCCCATGAGCCAGCGGCGATGAGTAATGCCGTTAGTTTTGTTATTGAACATACGGGGCCAATATTCGTAGAAGTCGTGAAGGGTGGTAGATTTAAGAATATCGGAATGGATACGCGCGACGCCGTTTACAGAATGAGAACCTACGATAGCGAGGCGAGCCATATGAACGACGCCGTATTCAATGATAGACATAGCGCGAACTTTATCGACATTATCAGGATAACGGGCGCGGATATATTCTACGTGTCTACGGTTAATTTCGTCGATAATCATATAGATACGCGGGAGTAAAGCTTTGAACATATCGACGGGCCAAGTTTCGAGTGCTTCAGGGAGAATGGTATGGTTGGTATAAGCGCAGGTAGCACGGGTAATAGTCCAAGCTTCATTCCATTCAAGATCGTAATCGTCAACCAAAATTCTCATCAATTCGGCTACGCAAAGTGCGGGGTGAGTATCGTTAATATGGATAGCGATTTTCTTATCAAATTCGCGGATATTCATACCGGCTTTAACGTAATGGCGGACGATAGATTGGACGCCGGCGGAGACGAGGAAGTATTCTTGAATCAGGCGCATACGCTTGCCTTCATTGGAACTATCATCGGGGTAAAGGTATTGGGTAATGGATTCAACGAAGTTACGGTATTCCTGTTTTTGGCGCATTTGTTCATGAGTGAGCATTCCGTAATCTGAGAAATCACGATTGACTTCCGCGTTCCACAATCTAAGAGTATTAACGGTCTTATTATGATAACCTACAATCGGCACATCATAAGGTACCGCCATAACGACCATAGCATTTTCATGAACAAGCTTTAATGAACCGTCAGGCTGTTTCTTCATATAAGCGTTGCCGTTGAATTTGACGTTGATAGCCTTATCGGGTTTACGATATTCCCACGCGAAACCGTCACGTAACCAGTTATCGGGAATTTCGACTTGGTTACCTTGAATAATTTTTTGCTCGAAAAGTCCGTACTGATAACGAATACAGCAACCATGACCGGGCAGACGATGCGCCGCCATTGAGTCGATAAAACACGCGGCAAGACGCCCTAAACCGCCGTTGCCGAGACCTATATCCATTTCCTCATCAATGGCTTCGTCAAGGTTAAATTCAAGGTCTTCCATGACTTCACGGAAAGCTTCATCAATACCGAGATTAATCAAGTTCGATTTCAGGAGACGCCCCATCAAAAATTCGATTGAGAAGTAATAAACCTGCTTAACCTGCCTGTCCATATAGGCTTTGTTGGTCTGAATCCAGTTTTCTGAAATAATCTGTTTCGCAACCGCCGCGACAGTTTTGTAAATGTCGTTCATCGGCAAATCTTTCAGATCGCGTCCAAACATAATGTGGGCGGAACTGATGAAACGTTGTTTCAGATTTTCCTTAAGCTTTTCGTATTCTTTGCTATGGGTAATTTTCTTTTCATTTATAGCCATAGGCAAAAGTCACCTCCGTTTTAAGTGGTTAGTAGTCAGTGGTCAGTGATCAGAATTTTTTAACTGACTACGGATCACTGATTACTGATCACTGAATCTTCGTATATTTAACCACAAATAAGGCGAATTTTCAAGCCGAGTGTTTTAGGGTTAGGAATAAGGATTTAGGGATTGGTTTTTCTTGTTCATTCCCTGTCCTTATTCCCTGTTCCCTAAACTCAATCCCCGACGTAAAAATTCGCCGCATTTCAGATGTTATTGCGTACCAGCGGAGACTAGTACCTAGTAATTAAATTCTTGCATTTTTCGTAACGATGTAGGGGAAAGTCTCCACGCCTTTCAGCCAGCGATTTTTAGTAATGATAACGTTTTTGTCGCAGATAATATTTTCGACGCGTGCGCCATCTTGAATATCGCAACGTTGCATAAGGATAGCATCTTTGACAACTGCGCCCTTACCGACTTTAACGCCTCTGAAGAGAATGGAATTTTCGACACGTCCGCGAATTTCGCAACCGTTAGCGATGAGAGAATTTTTAACTTCAGCGGTTTCTTTGTACTGAACAGGAACTTCATCTTTAACTTTTGTAGAAATGGGACGATCGGGTTGCATAAAGAGTTCTTCCCAAACTTCAGGGTTAAGGCAATCGCGGTTAGCTTTATAGTAAGCGGCAGTGGAATTGATACGAGCGACGTAACCTTTATGTTCGTAAGCGGAGATTTTATGTTCGCCGGAATGACGAATAATGCCGTCGATGAGGAAATCTTGACCGCCGCGTTCATAGGTAGAGCGGACGATATAAGCGAAGGTAGGAACGGGCATCAGGTACGCGCTAAGAACAGCTTTAGCACCTTTTTTAACGCCGTTTGATTCAGCCAAATCGGTAACGACGCCGTTGGGAGAAGTTTCGATAGTGACGGTATGCCCTTCTTTATCCTCGTCGACAGTCTTATAAATCATGGTAATATCAGAGCCGCTGTCTTTATGGAAGTCGAGAACCTTTTGGAAGTCGATATTATAGACGTAAGAGCCGTTGACGAAGAGGACATATTTTTTATCGGAGAGTTCGGCGAAGTCGAGGTTAGCATAAATATCTTTCAAATCGCCTTTACGAGCGTCATTGGAAGGGAGAGCGGCGGGGAGGTAAGTTAAACCGTCGCGACGGCGAGCGAGATCCCAATCTTTACCGGAACGGATATGATCGAGGATAGCGCGGGAATAATCGGGAAGCATAAGACCGACGGAATTGACGCCGGAATTAATCATATTGGAAAGGGAGAAGTCGACAACGCGATAGCGACCGGCGAAGGGAAGAGCCTCGACGGCACGAGTTGCGGCTAACTCTCTAAGTAATTCGTTACTTTCTTGCAGGTTTACGATACCTACTACAGTCTTCATTAAATAAGCACCTCCGTTTTTAGTTGTTAGTAATTAGATCGTTAGATCATTAGTAACTAGCGATTTAATGATCTCCCAACTAACTATCTAGTTGCTAGTAATTAGATCGTTAGATCATTAGTAAATTGCTAGCGATCTAATGATCTCCTAACTAACTATCTTAATTTTAGTTGTTAGTAATTAGACCTTTAGATTATTAGTGTTTAATACTAGCGATCTAATGATCTCCTAACTATCCAACTATTTCGCCTTCAGGGATGACGGAAATTTCGCCTTCCTTACCTTCGACTTTAGCATTAGCTTTAATGGTAACGTCTTGAGCGAGGATAGCATGGTCGACAACGGCACCGTCTTCAATTTTAGTGAAGGGGAAGACGACGGAATTAGTAACTTTCGCGCCTTTACCGACTTTAACGCCGCCGAAGATGACGGAATGTTCGACTTGACCGAGAATTTGAGCACCTTCAGCAATCATAGCTTGTTTAACAACGCCATCGGGTCCGATATAATGCGGAGGCATTGAAGGATTAGAGGAATAAATTTTCCAATCGCCATTCAGTTCAAAGGGAGGCTGATCTTGGAGCAAGTCCATATTTGCCTGCCACAAAGATTCAATAGTTCCTACATCTTTCCAATAGCCGTCGAACGCATAGGAGAAAAGACGCGCACCGTCATTAAGCATTTTCGGAATAAGGTCGTTACCGAAGTCGTGAGTAGAATTTTCATTTGCGCCATCTTCTTCAAGATATTTCTTAAGGAAGGGCTTCGAGAAAATGTAAATACCCATTGACGCCAACGTTGATTTAGGTTCTTTCGGTTTTTCTTGGAATTCGGTAATTCTGCCGGTCTCTTTGTCGGTAACCATAATGCCGAAACGCGGAGCTTCTTCCAACGGAACTTCAAATACGCCAATCGTAACGTCAGCATTATTCGCCTTGTGCGATTCAAGCATCCAAGAATAATCCATCGTGTAAATATGGTCGCCCGAAAGAATCAAAACATAATCGGGATCGTTCAGGTCAATAAAATTCAAGTTTTGATAAATGGCGTCCGCAGTTCCGCTGTACCAATCCGCACCTTTTTCACGAGCGTAAGGAGGCAAAATAAAAATACCGCCGCCAATACGGTCGAGATCCCACGCGGAACCCGCGCCAAGATAATTATGGAGTTCAAACGGTTTGTACTGAGTGAGAACGCCAACTTTCGTAATGCCCGAGTTCACGCAGTTTGAAATCGGAAAATCGATAATGCGATACTTTCCGCCGAAAGGTACTGCCGGCTTTGCTACCGTCTTTGTCAGAGCTTTAAGACGACTGCCCTGTCCGCCTGCAAGAATCATTCCCAAGCATTCTGTCTTCCTCATAAATAATCCCCCCTGATTAAAATCCAAGTGCGCCAAATAATTTTAGACGCGCTGATTATGCTGAATTACTTTTAATTAAGCATTTCTACACGCCTTCAAAAATTCCTTCAAAAAATTTCAGAAAAATTCTACTTTCAGAATAGAATCATATTAAAAAAACTCCGCTGAATTTTTCTCAACGGAGTTACGCAAATTTTAAATTTTTCTCAAAAATTGAACGGACTATTCGCTGTATATGAGCAAATTATTTTGGGAGGCTTCTTCATCTGCGACTTGATAGCCGTAGTCCTCAAAACTCATTATGTTAAATGAATCATAGTCGCCACATTTTTCTATGTCGGTTCTTTCGCTAAATACTTCTCCATAATCATCGATATACATTTCGTTGCTTTTATTGTGTTTAACTTTATGTCCTTCATTTTTATTTACTGTAAATTTGCGATATTCTTTTGCAACAATAAAGCCGTAAAATTTATGACCATTTGCATTTAAAATTACCGGACTGTACGGCGCAAACAAAATCCCCCTAAAGTCTGCATTCAAATTTAAAATGATCGGTTTTGAATTTCTTACTGACGAACTCATATCAATTTTTTCAGGCCCCATATAAAACATTACGACAGGGCGGTATTTATAATTTCCATTCTCATCTTTTACAGTATTATCGCCATTCATATTGAGAATTATTTGTCGAACAGATTTATATTGAACGTGATTGGCTTTATTAACGCCCAGCATTTTAAGCGGAATAAATGCTTCACTTTCTACTCGTACCCATAAAGCATCGTAAGGGTTACTTTTATCTGCCTCAATTACTTCAGGACGAACTTCAAAAGGCGTATCAAAATTAAAAATGTTGTGTATTCGTAAATCACAAGATTTGTCCCAAAATTTATTGGGGTTTATATATCTGACTTCCGTTTTTCTGTTGTATGGAGTATTTCTTCTAATGTCCCAATCTTGATCAAAAATTGTGTCTCCGCCGTCTTTAACGCGGACGACTTTACCATCTTGAATTTCCAAATATCCCGGCAAAACTCTGATAAGGTCTTGTCTGAAACCAAGAGTTATAGAATCGGGATATTTTTCGCCTTTTGTGCTGTCATTACCTGTACGTAATCTTCCGTTACCGGGATTAACGTAAACCGTAGCAGATCTATAAAAATTGCCAGTCGTATATGAATTTGTTGTGCTATTGTAATTCAGCCATACTTTATCGACAGGATAAATACTGTTTACCGACATTTGAATAAAAAGGTTGTCGGTATTTTTAGCCAGTTCTTTCTCTGCATTCGCTTTTTTCCATTTTCCGCTGATTCTTCCATCTTCAAGTTCCCAGTTTCCGCTAACAACACTTACAGCTGCCAGTCGCGGTATATTGTTTGATATGGGTTCAGGTGCAGTCTCTTGAGGAGGCGGGGTAGGGTCCTCAGGAGGCGGCGAATATTTTAATTCCGCAACAGAATTTACGGTAATAACCGTATTGCCTAAGGAATATTCGGGATCATTTAAAATGTCGAACAAGTGTTGATGTTTTTCTGTAAGTTCCACTTCGTAATAAAGCGGAATATCCTGATTATCTTTTATTCCGTAAATATTTCTTTGGAAATTTAATTCACTGTTACTGAAATTGTCGTTTATCTGATTGCCGTTCCAATTAGAATTTTCGGATAAATTTTTAACAATATAATTTTTAGCTTCTGCATCACCTATTGGAGTTTGTAAGTTGTATTTATCGTCCCTTTCTTCGCGGGGAACTTCAGATAAAAATTTATTGTACGTGTAATTTGTCAATTCTCCATTTTCACTTACAAGAGCTTTTCCTCCGGCAATAACTGCCGCGTCAGCCATATTTTGTAAACGGGCGTTGTTGTAATAATACCAGCCTAAATCTACACTTGCTCCGCCTACCATAAAAAGAAGCGGAACTAAAAGCGCGTATAAGACAAGTGTTTGTCCCTTCTGTGCCGATAAGAACTTCAAAAACTTCAAAAACTTTTTCATCACATATGCGCGTTGGATACCCCCTGATTTAGTTGTGTGGAGGAAACCGCGCCCCTCCTCTCTTTCAAATAACTTTTCCTTTTTACAATTAATTCTAACTTTTTGTAACTGATTCCAGCAGAAATTTTTGTGCCGTCAAGCCTGCGAATATCAAAACTGCCGCTTGCTCTGCGCCCAAAAATAAATCCTACCTCGCCTTTACATTTTACTTTATCAAAAAGTCTGTAGCCAAAAATTTCAAACGGCGTTTGATTTCTTTTGCGATTACCGCCCTTATTAATCGTAAGCTTGTGTATCTGCCGATTGTGTTTTCTCACTTGTTTCAAGTACCAGTAATAATTTAATCTCTTGGCACAAACATTTCCTGCGATACAATAAGCGTCAATGTAATGTTCCTTCGGAAAGCCCAATCTAATTCTTGTATTCTTCGTTATGTAGCCGAATGTATTTCGGACTTCGATTAAATAAATTTCTTTCAATTTATTTAAGAAAATCCAACGCATTGTTCCCATAAATGCTTCTGCCTTAAAACTCTGTCCGCGTTTCAGTTTGACTTTTCCTTCGTGATATTTTTTGTGGCAAGTCTCGCACAGCGTGATTAAATTATTTGGAGCGTCACCTCCAGTTTTTCGACTTTCTAAATGGTGAACATTTAAAACATTGTCTTTGCTTTTCCCGTGACATTGTTGACATTCGTGTTTATCTCTAAATAGAACATATTCCCTCACATTCCAGAAATTTAATTGTTCGCCCTGCTGATATTCAACGCCGCTGATTTCAGGATTTTTGATTTTCTGAATATCAAAGCTCGCTGTCTCCACAATAATTTTTGTTACCGGCAAAATTCGGCAAACATTATCGACAACTTTTAAATGTGCGTTGATTCTGTTTAAAATCGACGGTGCAAGCCAACCTTTTTTCTTTGCCTTAACTCGATTTAAGAATCTTGATTTACGATAACGTGTTTTGTGATTGCGCCTTGCCCTCCTCAATTCTCTACGTGTAGAAATTAATTCGGTAATGTCGGTACGTAACACAACTTCGGCAGAATACAATTCTTTCTTTTCAGTTGACGCAGATAAACCGATATATTTTGCACCTGCGTCTACTCCTAATGTTACGAGCTGCTGATAACCGCTTGCTCCATACAAAAACTGAATTGTAAACGGCTCGCGGCGAATAACTTTTACCCTACCTTGTTTCAAAAGTTTTTTAGCTTTTTGTGGTTTGCACGGCATTAAAGGTTTTCCGTGCTTATTGATAACGTATGCTAACAAAAAGCATACCTCCTCTCGGAGTTATAATCCTTCGCCAAAGTTATCTTGCGGTTTACATGGCAACAGCACTGTTCTTACCTCTCAGAACTGTTTAACCATTGCCCTTAGAGCTACAAGTTAGGATTTACGCTCGTAGGTAACTATACATTCGCAAGTAACGTAGTCAGAGACTAAGGCTAGTCAATCAAGGCTTTTAACAAGCCTCCGCCGTTAGGCGGGGGTTACTGACTACAAACACCGCCTTTTTCAAAAATTATTTGGCAAGATTTTTCATTAAGTTTAAAATAGCTGGCATTAAAAGTACAACGAAGACTGACGGGAAAATAAACAGTACCATTGGGAAAATAATTTTTATGGGAGCTTTCAACGCCTCTGCTTTTACAAATTGGCGATGTCTTTCACGCATATTGTCAGCTTGCATTTTTAAAGTACGCCCCATGCTCGTTCCAAGTTTTTCCGATTGAATGACCGAAGAAGTAAACAGATACATTTCCTCCAAATCACAACGCCGCGCAATTTGTTGCAGTGCATATTGGCGCGTCATTCCCAAGTTTACATCGTTTTGCATTTTCTTAAATTCATCGACAAGAGGTCCTTCCATTCTGTCAGTAATTTTGGCAACCGCGCCGTCGAAAGAAAGTCCGGCTTGAACACTCACGCAAAGTAAATCTAAAAATTCAGGTAAGCCTCGACGAATCGCTTTCTGTCTGATACGAATCAAGGCATTTAAACGCACAATCGGCAATATTGCTCCCAAAAATCCTCCGATCAAAACAATCAAGATTTTCTGTAAAAAATTTACTTCAACTATAGTCGTTATCATTCCTGCCGTCAATGCTCCTGCAAAAGTTGTGAGAAAGCAAAATGAAATTACTCGCGTTAAACTCCATACGTTTGCTTTACCTGCGATAAAGATTTTTTCTTCCAACATTTTTTTTATTTGTTCAGGAACAAATTTTTGGAAATGCTTATCAAGTTTATCAAAAATGGGTGAGATGACTTTTGTATAAAATTTATTTTTAGGTAACTTTCTAATCTGTAATTCTTCAGCCTGTTTAGCATCTTGTTTTATTTTGGCGGCTTTTTTGGCGCGTTCATTTTCAGCTTTTGTTATCATAATACTTACTCTGCGCCTTATCTGCGATTGTGCACCTTGCTTTACCTGAAAAATAAATATTGTGAAGAAAAACCAAAACATAGCTCCTGCAAAAGAAATGGTGATAATCAAGTCGTCCATTGTCCAAATTCACCTCACTTCAATTTAAATTATCGCAATGCCAACCGTCGCGTCCATTTTTTTTCACGTAGTACAAAGCATTATCTGCAGCTTTGAAAACTTCCTCGTAATCTGTACCGGCTTGCGGAACAATCGCAATTCCTATACTCGCAGAAATTTTTGCGTTTTCGCCGTCAATTTCAAGTTCGCGTGCAAGACGATTTATAATATCAGCCTTGCGGGTTATTACTTCGGTGTTCGGCAAGTTATCTATGACAACTACAAATTCATCTCCGCCGAATCGCGCTACGCAATCATACGGTCTGAAACAGCCGCGCAGTTTTTTGGAAAATTCTTTTAAAACTATGTCGCCGAATTGATGCCCTTTCGTGTCATTAACTTCCTTAAAATGATCCAAGTCGATTATGTAAAGTGCCAGCAAATTTTCCCTTTCTTCTACGTCATTTAACTTTCTCAATTTAATTTGGCAGACATTTTCAAAAGTCATTTTGTTATAAAGTTTAGTCAATCTGTCAATCGACGCTTCCGCCCGATAATTATCCCGCGCAGTACGCATTTTGTTAAAAGCCTGTGCCATTTCGCCAAATTCGTCATCAGAATGAATATTCAACGCCTCGACATTTGAAACATCACCGCTTGCGATTTGACTTGCCGCTTTTGTAATTTCGATAATAGGTCTTGTCGCCCTAACAGAAGTGAAATAAGCAATGCCGCTGATTAATAACAGCATAAAAAATCCTATGAAAGCGTACTTGATAATTTCCGAATAAACTTGATTCAAAATATATTTATAAGGTTGAACCGTGATAATTGTCCAGCCCGTTAAATTATTTTTTGAGTAACTTACAAGCGCATCTTCACCGGCTACTTGCTCATGGACAGTCCCCGACCACTTATATAATTTATCAGCAACAGATTTGTATGTATCGTTTTCATAAAAATTTTTTGCTAAATCGTCTCCGTTATCAGAATTTGCAATGACGTTGCCGTTACGATCCAAAATAATTATAGAAATTTCGGCGTTATCTTGCATTGCGATAAAATCTTGAAAAGCCGACAAGTGAAAATTTCTTTGTACCAGTCCGACGATCTCATTATCTCCATTTTTTATTGGGACGGTTAAAACAACAATCATTTTTCCTGTTGACATACTCAAAATAACATCCGAAACAAAATTGTTTCCTCGCATTGCCTGTATAAAATGTTCGCGCTTAGAAATGTCTACAAGCTTTTCTCCGTCTGTTCTTATAAGTTGCATGCCGTTGTTTGCCGTCAAGCCCATTACGTTTTGGACGTGAAAAATTGAGTTTATATCTTTCATCAGGCGCAAAATTTCTTTATCATTTGGTACGGATTGCGGATTTCCTACGTAATTGATTATATCTGAATTTAGTGCCGCCGTTTGCATTACGTAAAAATTTTTCTCAAATAATTCCGTTACGTGCTCGGAGATAAGTACATTTCTTAAACGTCCGTTATGCTCGATAGATTGTTCCCACTCGGAAACTGTTGCAAAGGAGCTGACAATTATCACAATAGTGAAAGGAATTGCGCCCATAATTATCAGCAGGAAAAATAATTTGTGCCTAATGCTGTTGCTCAGTCCCATGATTATCAACCCTAACGTTGAAAAAGTGACAAGGGAATATCTACGCCGTTCATCTTAAATTTGTCCATAAAGTTTGGTTGAAGTCCTGACGCCTCAAAATGCCCGACGGATTTTCCGCGATCGTCAATATAATCTTGCACGTAGTTAAATAAATCTTGCAAAATAATAGTGTCGCCTTCCATACCTTGAACTTCTGATATATGAGTAATTTTTCTGCTACCGTCGCGGATTCTGGACTGCTGAATAATTAAATCGAGAGCAGAGGAAACTTGCGTTCTGACTGCGCGAACAGGCAACTCCATTCCTGCCATTAAAACCATTGTTTCAAGTCTGCTTAAAACGTCGCGCGGAGTATTGGCGTGCGCGGTTGTCAATGAGCCGTCATGTCCTGTATTCATGGCTTGCAACATATCTAACGCTTCGCCTGTGCGAACTTCGCCGACGATAATTCTATCGGGACGCATACGCAAAGCATTTCTTACCAAGTCACGAATCGTAATTGCGCCTTTGCCTTCAAGATTCGCGGGACGCGCCTCCAAAGTAACTACGTGTTGCTGTTGAAGTTTTAATTCTGCGGCGTCTTCTATTGTAACAATTCTTTCGTTTTCAGGAATAAATGAACTAAGCGCATTTAAAGTTGTAGTTTTTCCTGAACCTGTGCCGCCGGAAACCAAAATATTCAATCGCGCTCTAACACATGCTTGTAAAAATTCTGCCATGTTTTCGCTTAAAGTTCCGAAGCCGACCAAATCATTTATACCGAGTGCCTTTTTGGAAAATTTTCTTATGGTGACTGTAGGACCTGTTAAAGCCAACGGCGGGATAATAATGTTGACGCGCGAACCGTCAGCAAGTCTTGCGTCAACCAGCGGTGAAGATTCATCAACGCGCCTTCCCAATGGCGTCAGTATCCTTTCAATTACATTCATTAAATGCGTGTCGTCATAAAAATATACGTCAGTGAGTTTTAATTTACCTGCTTGTTCGATGAAGATAGTTTTTGCACCATTAACCATGATTTCTGTAATGCTTTCATCTTTCAAGAGCGGTTCAAGCGGTCCGAGTCCTAAAAGTTCATTACAAATATCCTCAATCAAATTATTTCTGTCGGTGCGCGTCAAATTATACGTGCTATCCGTAAGTTCACGCGTACTGTAAGAAGCAATTACATTTTTTACTTCTTCCCGCGCAGATTCGCCTCTAGTCAGCAACGCTTCTTCTTCCGGCGTCATTTCGTTTACGATACGCCTGTGAATTGCAAGTTTTAAATCATGAACCTGCTCGCTTTTTGTTTCGATCGGACGCCTGCCGACGAAAGATGACGCTATAACCGGCGCATCATTTTGCGAATGACCGTCGCGCGAATAAATTTGCGGCTTTTCTTCAGGCACTTGCGGAGTTTGCGGCGAAGTTTGCGGATTTGCTAAATCTTTTAATGTCGTGCGGACTGGTTTATTCGTATCTTTTTTCTTGCCGCTCAATCTTTCAAGTAATGAAAGAGACCTCATTTTTTAATCACCGTCAACTTTCAGATTTATGTTCTAATGGCATTACTACTTTAATTGTCAATTCTTCTGGTGGAAATTTCAAATCTAACGGAAGTCCGGGAAATTCATCTTTATTCAATTTAAGTTTGATTTTAACTTCGACACTTGTTTTATCTGTGGAATATGTAACTTCACGCGTTGGTATGTACAACTTTGTAAGCTGGTACGTACTATTTTTGAAGTTATTTTCTGCTTCGGTACGTTGGCTATCGGTAGTTGCCAATGCAATATTTCTTACAGCTTCACGCGCCGAATTGTTGTACTGGAGATAGTCCATAAAAACCATTCCACCGTAAATCATACCAAAACACATCGTAAAAAACAATACTGCTACTAATGCAAATTCAACGGCGGCTTGTCCCTTCTGATTCTTCATTAAATTCACCCCCCTAAGAAAAAAGCCCCTGCAAATTCAGGAGCATGAAAATTTTTAATCGTTATTAAAAGTCTACTTGATATTATTAGCTTGGGTTACTGCTAACTTCCGGTTGCACTGTTAATTTGAGAGGTTGCTTTGGTAAAAGCACCGCTAACAGCATCTCTAAGACCGCCATTCAAAGCTACCGCAGCAATTCCGGCGACCAGAGCAAGAATCAGCGCGTACTCAACCATGCCCTGTCCCTTTTCAGAAAGGTACGATTTAATCTTGTTGGTGAAAGCGTAAATATGTTTAAACATAGAAATCACCTCCCTTCAAAAAATTTTTCCACACTCTAAAAGCTTACTATACTTCAATATCGACGATTCTTCTTATAATAATAAATCCTATTATATTCAGTACAATCGCAACGATAACAGCAATTTGACCGAAAGAATCTTCAAACAAAATCATAAATTGATCTGGATTGGCAAAATACATGAAAATTCCCATTGCAAAAGGTAAAGCTAATAACACCATTGCAGACATTCTACCCTGCGCGGTCAAGGCGTGTATTTCGCGTTTCATCCTGATGCGCTCAATAATCGTTTCGCTGATTGAGTCAAGGATTTGTGCAAGGTTACCGCCGACTTCGCGCTGAATCAATACGGCAGTTACCACAAGCGAGAAATCTGCACTGTCAACGCGTTGATTCATTTGCTCCAATGCTCTTTCAAGCGTTATTCCCATTTTAACATCAGTGAAAGTTCGCGAAAACTCTTGACTTATAGGCGGTTCCATTTCCTTTGCAATCACCTCCATTGCTTGTTGAAAGCTGTATCCTGCGCGTAAAGCATTAGCCACAGTTACGAGACAATCTCCAAGCTGTTCCGTGAAAGAAGCTTTCCGCTTTTGAATCCGAAGTAATATCAAAATCCAAGCAAACAGCGGAATTCCCCAACACGTTACTACAGAAAACAAAAAATTGATCGTCAGCATATACATCAAAATACCTGTCACAAGTACTACAAACAAAATTATTATGAAGAACTCTGCGCCGGCAATTTGTATGTCAGCTTGTTTCAATTTAAGGTCTAATCCTTCAAAAATTCTTCTATCGACAAGCGGCTTAGCAATTTCTTGAACAATGCCGTAAAGCCTTTCAACCAAAGTCTTTGTATCAGCTTTTTTAAATTTTGCGTCCACGATATGTTGCCGCCGAAGAATCCTAGAAATATCTATTTTATTAACCTGTTTGCGCGAATACACTACCAAAAGTAAAAGCAGTAAAAGCCCAAAGATTGACATTAACAACGCGGCAAGGAGAATCAAAATTTTTTCATCTCCTATCGTTAATGATGTCGTCAGTAAATTTATCGGCATATTCCATAAACTTGGAATCTTTCGGCAAGCCCTTTAAAAGTCTGCCGCTGTTAGCAAGCGAAATCATTTGATATTCATTAGGCAAAATATCTGTCACGGGATAACCGAGTTCACGCTGAAGTTTTAACCGCTCTTCCTCTGTGCAAGGATTGACACGAGTAAAACAGGTATAAATTCTTTTGCGATCCTTTCTGAAAGTTTGAAACATTTCTAAGGCGCGGCGCATATGGTAAATATCAAAGACATTGTCCAACATTACCATAATAACACTTGTGTCTACCAAATCGCAAGTATTTATTGAAATCGGATTAAATCCCGAAGGCAAATCTATCAAAACATATCTGAACAATGTGCAAGTCATTTTGATAACTTCGATAAAATTTTCCGCTTCTACCAGTTCGGCATATTCAGGTTGCTCCGAACTTGCAAGCAAAGACAAATTATCTTTCAAAGGACAAAAATATGGCTCAAAAGTCAGCGGGTTAAGCAATTTTATATCTTGTGAAGCCTCAATTATCGTATTTTCAGGGTCAACGTCAAAGAAAATCGGCATATCCCCAAATTGCAAATCGGCATCGATTAACGCGACACGATCACCGCTTTTTTCAGCCAATTTTAAAGCAAGAATCGACGCGGCGGTTGTGCGACCTGCACGACCCTTCGGACTGAAGAAAGCTATTAAACGTGATGGACGTTTTTCACCGCGCAGTGCATAAAGTTGAAGAGCTTTTTTAATTTCTTCAACGGTAAAAGATTTTAAAATACAGCCGTCTATGCCCACCTTAGTGCAAGAATAAACTATACTTGAATCCCAAGAACTTAACATTCCTAAAATTTTGGCGTGGGGATAAGAATTCACAAAAGACCGAAGTAATTGAACGTTCTCGCTGTCATCAACATTAATCAAAAATAAATTTGGCTTAAACATTCGGCTTTGTCCAAGTGCTAAATCAGCCGTTTTGTAAGTTGAGGCAACTTCAAAGTCTGGCGACCTTCTAAGCGCGGTGGTTAATTTTTCTAATACCTGTTTATCTTCTTCAACTACAATAACTTGATATGCCATAAAATTTCACCGCCTAGCCGAACAAATTATCAATAACTTGTGAAAAGAAGCCTTTTTTAGGTTTCTCTTCCTCTTCTTGTTTTGGTAATATTATTTTACCGTCTGAATATTTTGATGCAAGTTGCAAAAAACTCATATCCAATCTTGAATTGGTCGCCGAAAACATTAACGGATTTCCCTCTTGAATGGATCTATTTGCAGCGGCAAAATCATTAGGCAATCTGTGATAAAAAGGTTCACCCAAAAGTTTTTCGACATCGGAACTGTTAATCAGCTTTTGAGAATCTGCGCGGTTTTCAACCAGTCTTATTTTTTGTTCCTCATATTCAAAGCGGATCAAAGTATCGTAACCGATTTTATAATTTTTCAGCGCAGGCAAAAAATCTATGACGCCGAGATAATTTATAACCGTACTCAAATCCAACATTGCAAGATTAAGCGAACTGAAAGCGGAACTAAGATCCAATACGATGAAATCAAAATCTTTGAGATATTCGGTTATGATAGTCTCGACGGCTGTAACATCAATTTGATATGCGTCACGGACATATACAGGCGCGGCAAGAATCGATAAAGTAAAATAATCCGGCATATAATCTACTAAAAAATCTTTTATGTCAAATTTTTCCGGCTCGTTTTTTAAAGTCCATTGAGCTGTAGCGATTGTCTTATCTGAACTTAATTTCAAATAATGCATTACGTCGCCAAATTGCAAATCCAAATCCAAAAGACAAACTCGGTTGCCTGCATTAGACAATCTCGTAGCTAAATTTATCGCTGTCAATGTTTTTCCTATACCCGGCGTTGTACTAAACACGCTGATAATTACGCTTCCTTGTTTCATATGAAAACCTCCTCTGTATTGACATTACAGAGTTAAAATTTTTTATCTTCTACGAATATCAGATTTATAGTCATTTTTGGGCGAATTGTTTAGATCAACGTCATTCAAATTATCTTTTTCTTCTTGTCCCGCATTATACAAATCTCTCATCGATTCAGACATTCTTGCGCGTCCCGTTTCGTCATCGCCAACAATGTACGGTGTGACTAAAATTATTAACTCCTGCTTATCCTTAGTTTTGGAAGAATACTTGAAAAATTCTCCGATTATAGGAATATCGCCAAGCAACGGAATTTTATTTAAAACTTTTCTTTCTGAAGAATCCATAAGCCCGCCAATAACCATAGTTGTACCGGACTGTAAGCTAACTACGGAATCTGCGCGGCGTGTCGCAATAATCGGATTATCCCCTACATACTCTCCGCTGACGTTACTGACTTCGGTGTAGATTGTCGAAACAATATTACCTTGAGCATCAACTATTGGCTTGAATTGTAAAATAATCCCGTAATCTCTAAATTTAACGCTGGGTCTGTTATTTTCGTCGTAAGTTGTGTATGGAATTTCTCCACCGATTTGTATAGTTGCTTGTTCACCGCTCAAAGTCATAATACTGGGACGGGATAAAATTTTTGCCTTACTGTTTGTAATTAACGCACTTATCTGCATATTGATGTTATCATGCCTGTGCATCAACCAATTCCAAGGATTTAATAAGGAACCGGACGATTCGTTCCTTTTGTAAGACTCGCCAACATAAAACACACCGGGCATACCACTGGGACTACTGTTACCGTATAAAATTCCTATGTCTTTAGCATCTTCTGAACTGATTGCCAAAACTTGTGCTTCAAGACGAATTTGCGTTGCGTTTAACATTTGCAATAAATCAATGACGTTGCCTTCATCTTGTACTTTATCGGTGTTGGTAAGAATTGTATTTGACTCGTCGACTTTGGAAGATTGGGTGCTTAATTGCGGATTTACCGTGCTACCGAAGTTTAAACTGCTTTTGCTTCCGCTGTCCGCATACAATCGCGCAACCTGAATAGCATAATTTTTTTCATACTGATTTTTAACAGTACCTGTCAAAAGAATTTTTTTATCAACTTTTTTAACGTGAACATCAGGCAAGTTTATAGCGCGTTCAATCTCATCAGCAATTCTGGATTCATCGTCAAACACATTTATCGTATATTCGTACTCTGAACCGTCGACAGTCCATACAAAGATTGTAGTTGTACCTTCTGCGCCGGTGCTGGTGATAATAAATTCGTCCATAGCCGGCGGCAATCTGTCGGCTACGGCAATCGTACGACTTCCTACGTAAATTCTGGTAATGTTTGAATTCAACTTGATGTGCTTTGAAGAATGAAAATTAAGATTAACAGTTTGAATGTGATTCTGCGCGTAAACGGAAGATACAGCTACACACATTATATACGCGACAAGGAGCAAAAATATTAATCGTTTCATAATTCTTCCCACTTTTATTCATCTGTACCAGTTTTACTTTCTTCATCAATCTTCGACTCAGAAACTTTCTTTTTCTCATTTTCAGGATTCGATGGCACGTCACCATAGATAATTTCAAATGTTTCAGGTTCAATATTTTGTGGAGCAACTTCAGCAGGTTTTTCTTTAACGGGTTCAACTTTTTCAGTTACAGGTGGTTTAACTTCCTCTTTTTTCTCGGGTTCAGGTTCAGGCTGTTGTTTTTCTTCTTGTAATTTATTTGCCAGAACCGAATCCATTTCGTAAGCAGTACTGCCGGAATATCTCGTCGAAGGTTTAAGCGGACGAAGTGTTAAATAAATTTCGCCAATCTTAGACGCAGAAACCAATCTCAAAACTTCATCAGGGTGCAACGCGAAAGTTGCTATTGAAGGACTGTCTATCGCCGCAGTCACCACTTGTCCGCTTTCTGTTGTAGTTGTCGTGTTAGTTTTATCCATGTTTTTATTAATGCTAAGTAACAAAACATCTTGCAACAAAATACTTGTACTTACTCTGCGATTTTTATCTGTCTCGACAAGAATCAAATCTACTTTATCGCCGGGCTTGGCAAAACCGTCAACACCGGTGATTTCATTTACACTTATCGAAACGGCTCGACAATCTGCAGGAATTGAACCGACAAAAGTTGAACCTTTCATATCAGATGCAAGTTTTCGTTCGGTGATTACGTCGCCCGCAAAAATTTCCGTCTTGGCTGGAATATTCAAAACTTTTTCAACAGAAGTTATCGCGCCTTCAGGAACTAAATCTGCCGCAATTTCTTTAGTTTGCAACATATCAAGATTTATAACTGTCAAGGGCGGAATATCCGTTTTGGCAACGACAACAATTTGTTTGGCTACCGTTTCAAGTTGTGCAGGTTCATTTACAGGTTTATCGAGTTCTTCTTTAGCCGTAAACCACGATAAAAAAATATAAATTGTAATGAACATTAAAAACATTACAATTCCCGCTAAGATTAAGAGTTGACGCGGATTTAAATCATTTAATTTATTGAAAAGCTTGTCAAACAAATGTTTCGCCTCTCAGCAAATAAGTGCAAAAAATATTTTTCTCACCTCATTTTTTATAGTAAGAGAGAAAAATTTATAAATTCCGAACTTAAATTTTTTATTGAAATAATTTTATTGATACAATAACTTATTTCTATGAATTATATCTCATATAAATTTCATTGTCAAACTAAATTCTGACAATTTACAACAATTTAGCTGTGATTTAGCGGGATAATCTCACAGAGAAATTTAAATTTTGGTTACAATTTCTACAGTTAATTTTTCGCCAACTTTTAAATTTAATCGTTCAGCTTCGCCCGCCGCAAGTTCAATTACTCCCCAAGCACTTGTACAAATCGAAATTCCTATCCAAGTTTTTAAATTGGGGACGATTTTTTTTATCACAAAATTTTTGTCGATATAAACAGCGTCGATTGAAAATCTCATGAACATCATATGAATACTTTGACACGGAGCAATAAGCAAGCCCGTTTCTTTTGGCAAATTTTTCTTGCCCATTAGTCCTATAAAACGGCTAAAAAAACTTTTCGCAATTTTAATTTTCAGCATGAAAAATCCTCGACACGTTCAAATAAATTTTCCATTTCAAGTTTACAATAACCCGTAAATTCTGTAAACAGTTTTTGACTTGACGAATCTTTTAAAATGCGTAAAATTTCAACGGTAAAAATTTAATTGGAGGTTTTCACTTGACTAACGAAGAACTTGCCGCGAAAATTTTTAAACTTGCCGGAGGTGCAGAAAATGTTATAAGCGTCACAAATTGTATGACGCGTGTACGTCTGCAACTCGGCAAAAAAATTTCTGCGGATGAAATAAAAAAACTTGAAGGAGTACTCGGTACTAATGAAGACGGTAACGAATTTCAAGTTATCGTAGGACCGGGTAAATCATCAAATGTTGCCGCTGCTATCAAAGAAATTTTGCTTAAGGATATGGCTAAATCAAGAATTGGTGACGGAAAAGCTTTGCACGAAGAAATACGCGCTAAAAATGCAACACCAGCTAAACTTTTTCTTAAAAAAATTGCAAGCATATTCTTGCCGCTGATACCGGGATTTATAGCTTGCGGCTTGATAACGGGACTGGTAGGCGTTACGCTCAAAATTTCTCCTGAACTTGAGTCCGCGCAGATTATCAAATTGCTGGAAGTTTTTGGTAACGCGGTATTTTGGGGAATGAATCTTTTCGTAGGTTACAACGCGGGAAAAGTTTTTGGCGGCTCACCGATAATTGGCGGAGTATTGGCGGCAATAATAACGCACCCTTCACTTACAGAATTGGGATTGGTACCGGGACGCGGCGGAGTAATTTCAGTTGTGTTGGTCGCGGCGTTGGGAGCATGGCTTGAAAAAAATTTGCGGAAAGTTATTCCTGAAATGTTTGAATTATTTTTGACACCATTGTTTACGGTATTAATAGCGGGCGCGGCGGCAATTTTCGTATTACAACCGATAGGCGGAGCAATTTCAGATGCAATAGGTGCGGCGGCAACGGGTGCGATAGCTTCAGGCGGCGCAGTTGTCGGAGCGATATTGGCGGGAATGTGGCTGCCAATGGTAATGTTCGGCGTTCATCAAGCGTTCACTCCAATACACGTGGATTTAATTTCCACTTACGGCGTAACAATTTTGTTACCGATATTAGCAATGGCAGGCGCGGGACAAGTCGGAGCGGCGGCGGCTGTATATTTCAAGACGAAAAATAAATTTCTCAAAAAAACAATCGCGTCGGCATTACCCGTCGGAATGATGGGCGTAGGTGAACCGTTAATTTACGGCGTAACATTTCCGCTTGGCAGACCGTTTATAGGCGCGTGCATAGGCGCGGCGTTTGGCGGAGCTGTGCAAGCGTCGAATATGGTAGGCGCGGCGACGTTGGGAATTTCGGGATTGCCGCTTGCCGCTACAACAAATAATATTCCGATTTATCTTTTGGGTGTCGGTGTTTCATACGTTGCAGGATTTATCGCGACATGGATTTTAGGATTTGATGATCCCGAAGAAACAAATTGATAACTTAACCTCTGGTGAGCTTAATTTTAAGCCGCCAATTTTTTATGTAAAAATTTTTGCTAAACTCTGCGCGGAAATAAAATAAGGCGTAATTACTTTTAGACGTAGAAAATAATTTCCCAATTAAAAAATTGCGCTTTTCAATTTTTCGTGATAAAATTTTTTATTATAAATAAAAAAATTTGGTAGGGATATGGAAAATAAAGTAAAAGTTTTAATTGGTGTATTAGCGGTATTATTTGTTTGTCTCGTAACTTGGGTCGTGCGAACAACTCCCGATAAACCGCCGCCCTCCGATTACGTTGAACCGCCTTCTTATATGGAATACGAAAATAATACGTTGACTGAAGAAAAAGACGGAGTCAAAATTTGGGAAATTACCTCCGACAAAATTCGTGTCGATTCAAATACCCACCGCGCAGAGTTTAGCAACATTAAAGGAAAATTTTTTCAAGAAGACGGAAAAGTTTTGGAGTTGACTGCGATTCAAGGTTACTACGATCAAGATACACACAATGTTCACGTTGAAGGAGATGTCGTAATGACTGACGGCGATGGCGGCAAGCTTGAGACGGTTAATCTTGATTGGCTTAGTAATGAAGAAATGTTAATTGCAACAGAGGACGTAAGAATTGCTAAAGACGATATGCGAGCCTTTGCTGATCGCGCAGAGAGTATGAACGGTTTTCAAAAATTTTTGTTGAAAGGTAATGCAAGAGTTTTGAAGGGCGTTAAGGATGATACAACGGAAAATCCTAAGCCCAATGAAGGCAATAATAATCCGCAGTGAAAAAATTTTTAGGGAGGCATTATGATAAATCGTAAAAAATTTTTCGCCGTAATGTTTGCGGCAAGTCTTATGACGAATGTAACTTTTGCGGAGGAAACCAACACGACTTCTAAAATTAAAGTTGAGGGAATTGAAGCGACTTCCGAACTTAAAGCGGACGAAATCGAATACGATATGGAAACGCAAAAAGCCGTAGCAACAAACAACGTTGACGTTCATCATAAAATTGATGGCGATAAAAAGACTTTTCATTTAGTAGCTGAAAAAGTCGAATACGATATGGAAGCACAAATAGCTACTGCAACCGGCAATGTCGATATTCAGCACGAAGACAAAGAGAAAAATGAAACTACGCACTTAGTGTCGAATGAAGCCGAATATAATTTTGGAACTCAACAAGCTAAAGCGTCTGGTCAAGTCAATGCCCAACATCAGGCGTCAGGTAAGGAGTCGTCATATTTGGAAGCTGACGAAATTGAATATCATATGAACACACAAGACGCGAAGGCAACCGGCGATGTTCACGTTCAGCACCAAGAAGAGCCGGGTAAAGAGCCTGCTGAACTTAACGCTGACATTGTGGAATACAGCGTAAGCAAGGGCATTATCAATGCGGTTGGTAATGTACTGTTGCGTCAAGGAACTGCGCGGGCAACGGGTCTTCGCGCAATGTACAACACGCAGACTCAAGAGGCTTACTTGATTGATGATGTTATTGCGGTTCGTGATGACGTAAGAATTACTTGCGACAAACTTTTAAGCGACGGCACGGGACATATGCAGGCGGACGGAAATGTTTATGGCGTTCAAACTGTTGCGCCCAATGAAAAATATCCTGCCGGTGACAGGCGCACTTTCTTGGGAGATCACGTTGATTATTATCCCAATGACAAAAAGCACGTTGTAATACCTGCAGGCGGTCTTGTGACGAGTAGCGACGGAGATTTTACCGCTGACTTTATGGAAGGTTGGCTTGATGAAGAATATTATATTGGCACGGGTAATGCGCACGCAATCAGCCCGCCAAATGATATGGAAGCCGGCGGCGATAAAGTAGAATATTTTGGCAAGAATGGTGGCAAGGCAGTTATGACGGGTAATGCTTGGGCGATTCAAGATAATAATACCATGCGCGGTAATCGCATAACAGTTTACCTTGATGACAGCCAAAATTTAAATGTAAAGCCTGAACCTACGCCTAAGTCAGAAGAATTGTCCGCGCAGGAAGTTGAAGTTTTTGAACGTGAAAAAAATTCGGGAGGTACGAATAATTAGGGCTTAGGTTTTAGGGCTAAGTAATTCCCTATTCCCTAATCCCTATTCCCTAAAATGTACATTGAAGCGAAAAATTTAGTAAAAGCTTTTAAAAAACGCGTTGTCGTAAATGACGTTTCAATAAAAGTTGAGAAAGGCGAAATAGTCGGCTTACTCGGTCCGAACGGTGCAGGTAAAACGACTTCGTTTTATATGATTGTCGGTCTTGAAAAGCCTGACGAAGGAGAAGTTTTTATTTCTGATGTAAATATTTCTCAAATGCCTATGTATCAGCGTGCGCAGTTGGGAATAAGCTATTTGACTCAAGAGGCGTCAATTTTTCGCAAGTTGACAGTCGAAGAGAATATCATGGCGATTCTTGAAACGTTGAATTTAAGCAAAGATGAGCGTATCGAAAGACTTGAAAAACTTTTAAGCGAGTTCAATATAAATCACGTAAGAGAGCGTAAAGGTACGGAACTTTCAGGCGGTGAACGTCGACGCGTAGAAATTGCGCGGTGTCTTGCTTTGGAGCCGCAATTTATTTTATTGGACGAACCTTTTGCGGGAGTTGATCCGCTTGCCGTTGCCGATATTCAAGAGATTATCCGTTATCTGCGCGAACGTGGAATGGGAATTTTGATTACCGACCACAATGTTAGAGAGACTTTGAACATTGTTGACCGCGCATATATTTTGAATTTGGGGACTATACTTGTAGAAGGCAGTGCGAAGGAAATTGCCGAAAGTCCCATTGCCAAGAAATTTTATCTCGGCGATAATTTTAGATTGTAAATCCTCTTCCCTAATCCCTATTCCCTAGAAATGGAGCGTGATTCATTGCGCCTTAGAATTTTGGACTTATACATATTAAGAGAAGTTTTATACGCATTAGTATTCGCAATCTGCGCGTTTACAGCGGTATTTATCGGCTCGGGAACATTGTTCCGAATAGCGCGATACATTACCGAATATGGCGCGTCTGTATCTGCCGTCGTGAAAATTTTTATATACGGTTTGCCGGGCATAATTATGTGGACATTTCCTATGTCAACACTTTTAGCAACGCTTTTAACTTTTGGACGTTTATCAAGTTCCAGTGAAATTACGGCAATGAAATCTTGTGGAATAAGTTTTAGCAGAATAGCTGCGCCCGCAATTTTTTTGGGCTTTGTCGTCAGTGTTTGTTCAATTTTATTTAATGAACACATTGTTCCCTGGTCTAAGACGGCTTACAACAATGTCGTTTATTACGAGATTGAAGGCAATACTGAAATGAAGTCGCAGGAACACATTATCGTTAAGGAAATTATGAACGATAGGATTCAGCGGCTTGTTTATGCGCGGGAATATCGAGCGAGTGATGAAACTTTGCAAGGCGTTACTATGCAGGAGTTTAACGATAACGGCAAAGTTACGCACGTCGAAAACGCGAATTTTGCTGAATGGCGTGACGGCGCGTGGATTATGCACGAGGGAATAATTTACGACATTTCAGAGGACGATCGTACAAGGTCAATGCGATTTAATCGACAAATTTTACCCGTTAAGGCTAGTCCCCGTCAAATTGTCCGCGAACAGAAAAAACCTGAAGAATTAACGATGAGAGAACTGCGTGCGCAGATTGAAATTATGAAGTCGCAATATATCAATACTAATGAACTTGAAACGGAACTTTATCAGCGATTTACAATCCCAATGGCAAGTTTGATATTTGCGTTAATCGGTGTGCCGTTGGGTTTGCAACCTACGCGTAATGCCTCATCAATGGGCTTTGCATTGTCGGTAATTATAATTTTTGTTTACTATGCAATAATGACTTTAGCAAATGCCGTTGCAGTCAGCGGATTAATCGCACCAATTTACGCTGTATGGATTCCCAATGCTATCGGATTGGCATTCGGTACAGTGCTAATTTATCGCGCGTCACGTTAAATTTAGGATTTGAATATGTTTTTAAAAAAACTAATATAAAAAAAATTTGCAGTCCTGCGCAATTAGTGATATACTCATTGCGTAGAAATTTTTTTATTTACGGAGGCGGTTCTTTTCTATGAAAAAGAGACCTATTATTGATGACGAAGAAGAAATGTATATTCCTGATATTGGGGCAGTTGACGAAAATATTGAGTACCATGAAAGTCCGCGCTCTAATGCCGGAATTGCTTTGAATTGGTCGCCTTTGGAACAGCAAATGTTTGACCTTCTTTTCCTGAATCGCGTAGGAACTTATGAACGCGATGTACTCACCGAAATGGCGCGTACAGTTGAAAAATTGGTTGACACTTTCAAACCGCACGAAGTCGCGCGTATTTCAGCAGTGGCAATGTTGGCTTTTCAACTTAAGGCTACAGAAGGTAAAAATTTTTGGGATGAGGTTAAAAGTTATCACGAATATGTCAAAAATCATCCAGAAGATATTGAGGAAGTTTAGGAGCGAATATTTTTAAATGGTAATTGTAACAGGCATAACGGGGCAACTCGGTTATGATGTCGCGTTGGAACTTGAAAAGCGCGGCGAAGATTTTATTGCAACGTCGCGTAAAGAAATTGATTTAAATGACGAAAAAAGTATTAAAACTTTTATCAAAAGTCATCAGCCGTCTGCCGTAATTCACTGTGCGGCTTATACTGCAGTTGACAAGGCGGAGAGTGAAGCGGAACAAGCATTAATGGTAAACGGAATGGCAACGCGTTATATCGCGGAAGCTTGCCGCGATATTGATGCAAAATTGCTTTATCCCAGCACAGATTACGTTTTCGGCGGCGACGGTCACATACCTTACGAAATTAACGATGAAAAAAATCCCTGCAATGTTTACGGTAGGAGTAAACTTTTGGGCGAAGATTCTGTCCGCGCTCTCATCAGAAATCATTTTATCGTAAGAATCAGTTGGGTTTTCGGATTAAATGGAAAAAATTTCGTCAAGACAATGTTAAATCTTGCCAATAAGAATAAAAAACTTAGAGTTGTTTGCGATCAAATTGGCAGTCCGACTTATACTAAAGACCTTGCGCCTCTGTTAGTCGATATGATTCACACTGAAAAATTTGGAACTTATCACGCGACGAACGAAGGATTTTGCAGTTGGGCAGAATTTGCTAAGGAAATTTTTAAGCAGGCGAAAAAAAATGTTGAAGTCGAAGAAATTTTGACGGTTGATTATCCTACACCTGCGCGGCGTCCGTTTAATTCGCGGCTTAGTAAAAATTCTTTGGACGAAGCGGGCTTTAATCGTCTTCCAACTTGGCAGGACGCTTTGAAAAGATATTTGGTTGAACTTAAAGCTTAAAAAAATTTTTTATTCTCGGTACATTAATTTGTATCGAGTTTTTTTGTTGCTAAAAATTTATTCAAAAAAATTTTTCTTGAAGTAATCGCAACGTTTTAACTTTCGGCAAATTTAATTCTGATAATCTGATTAACTCTTCGCGAATAAATTTTGAATCACTGACAAATTGCGGCGACTCAATCAAATTTCCTTGTTTATCTATGAAAATTACGGTCGGCACAACTTTTATTTTTGTCAACAGCGGAGCAAAGTCATCATTTACTTGTAACTGTAAAATTGAAGAAAATTTTTTAATCTGCGCGGCGTCAAAATTTTTATCGCCGATTAAACCGATTATTTGAAAATTTTGTGGCAAGTTTACGTCCAAATTTTTTAAAACTTCAATGCAAGGTGAACTGTTCGTCGTCCAAAGTAATATCGCCGTAATTTTTCCTTCAAAAATTTTATTTGTAATGACGTTGCCATATAAATCAACCGTCGTAAATTGCGGAAAAGTTTTTGGAAATTCTTCACGCGGTCGAAGGAAAATAAATCCTGCCATTAAAAAAATTATTACCGAAAAAATTTTTAACATTTATTTCACTCCAAAATTTTATACTTTCACACCAAAATTTTTATCGTATAAATTTTCTTCACGATAAACTTTTAAAGGAGTGATGAAAATGCCGGTAAAAGTTGGTAACAGCTACGTTTCTGAATCGGCTTACGAGTACGCAAAATCTCAAACTGACGAAGGCGAAACTTTAAAAACTTTGTCTGAAAAATTTCCAAATCTTAAATTTTCAATCGGAACTAAACCTTTTTGCGGAAGTGGTTTAAATAATGTTTCGATTGCGCCGAATATTCTGCGCGAAATGGAAAAAAATCCTGAAAAAAAGCTTGAGTACGAGGCTTTACTTTACGATGTTGCAAATTTAAATCCGCCGCCTTCAAGTATGAATATTAAATCGCATGGCGTTATTATCGACAGCAACGGAGAAATGTCTATGTGGTCGATTGGCGAAAGTAAAAGTGAAAAAATTTCCGTTAAACGCGAAGAAATTAAATCTTGGTGGGAAAAACTTCTCGAAAAACTTAAAGAAAATAAAAGCGCGGACGTTGAAATTTCTGAAGAATGTTTAGCCGCTCTTAATGAAAAAAAAAGAAAAAATTTCAGGAAAAGTTGCTTTTAATGAAAGTAAACGCGCTCGCCAACTTGCCGCCGCAAATTCTAAAAATAAAGTTCGTTCGCTGATAAATTTATTGCAGACAGATTTGGAGCAATGCGAAGAAGGATTAAAAAATAATTGGTGCGATGCGGAGGAAGTCGAAAAAATTAAAAAAATGATTGAACAAGCTGAAAAACATTTGAGTGAAGTTGATGATACCGAAGAAAATTTTTCTGTAGATGTTTTGATTTAAGGAGATTTTATTATGAAAATGTACGGTTACGGCAATTTTCTTGCCACGATGAGTTTGAATAATCCTCGACTTACAAGGAATATTTTTTCGCAAATTATGAACAATCGCGTTGATTCTAGTTCGAAAAAAGTCAAAAATACTTTGTCCGAATATGACAAAAAACTTTCAAGCGCAGTAAAAAATTCTATCAATGGTTACGATGAAAATAAAAAAATTTCCATCGATAATGAATCAAGAAAAGCCTTGTCAAATTATTTTAATGCCTCGACGCCGCTTTATACCGGAAAATCTTCAATTTCTACGGATTATTATTCAGCAGTCGGAAGTTTGTATAATTTTTTGTTGTAAAATAAAAATTCTTGTAAATATTTTTCCTCCTGATTATTTAGGGGGAATTTTTTTATTTTAAAAGTTCCTGCCGAATATTTTATCAAAAAACATTTTAAGATTAGAACTTACTTTAAAGTCAATCAACGTACCGGCAGGATATTTTTCATAAAGTTTAATTTCTTCGCTGTCAAGCTTAATCGTCAAATTTGTTCCGACGCCCGTTCGCAATGAAAGATTTTCAATCGGGCGGTTCATATTGTCCATTATAAAATATCCGTCCTCTTCGCGAAATTCTCCGTCACTTTCCATAAAAGGTAAACCAACACCGTGAGATTTATATTTTGTTCGTATTAAAATAAATTTTTCGCCATCAAATTCTAATTCCTCAATAACCGGCGTTTTTTGTACCGAATGAGTAAAATTTATTTCCAACGGCAAATTTTTTTCAGCCCTCGCAGATGTCACAATCTCGTATTTTCCGCCAACTTCCGTCAATACAAAAATTTTTTGCTGACTTGCTAACAAAATAAAAATTATTATTATCACCAAGAAAAAAATTTTTTTCCTCACTATAAAACACTCCATAAAAATTTTTTGCTATAATAGCATAAAAAACTTTCATGGGGAATTTTTATGGAAATTTTTAAAATCGAAGGAATTATTCTCAACACGGTTGATTTTGGTGACGCTAACAGAGTTGTGACGATTTATTCCAAAGAATTTGGCAAAATTGAAGTTAATGCTTACGGTTGCAGGCGGGCGCGTAGTCCACTTTCCGGCGTGATTCAAATGTTTAATCAAATCTGCGCGGAAATAAAAAAAAGTTCGCAGGTGGATTCGATTCGAGACGCAGATATTTTAAAATTTTATCCGAATTTGACGGCGGACATTGAGCGGTTGAGTTACGCCGCAATTTTTTTTGAGATCGTCAATAAAATGACTCTGCCGAAAATTGTAGATATTGGCATTTATAATTTGCTAGTTAATGCTCTGCCTGTCATAAATAAAAAAAATCCGCAAATAGCCGCATTAATTGCAATCGCGCAGTTTATGGAATTTACCGGCTTTCAACTGAATTTTAAGAAATGCGTGCGTTGCGGAAAAATTATTGAAGGAGATGCGTCATTGAGTTTGACTGAAGGCGGCACAATCTGTAAAAATTGCAGTCATGGCGCGGTGAAAGGTTACAGCTATCCCGAAAATTTACGCACAACTTTTGAAACATTGCTTAATTTTAATTGGAAGTCGGAAAATCAAATAAATTTCAGTTTACGGCAAGTTTACGCGGCTCAAAAAATTTTATTTCAGTACGTGCAAAATATTTTAGGACAAGAATTGAAGTCGATAAAATTTTTGCGCCAAATACAAGGTTGATTAAATTCCGCATATCGGTTAAAATTTTATGGAAAATGATTAAGGAGGTTTTATTTTGGTTCACATTGTAATTGATTTGGAAATGAATCCGATTAGTCGCACTCTAAAAGATGTCCGAAAATTTTTGCTCGACGAAGTTATAGAATTTGGCGCGGTTAAGTTGGACGAAAATTATCAGCCGATTGATGAATTTCAGTGTTACGTTAAGCCGAAGTTTTGCGAAATTAACAAGCACATTACGAAGTTGACCGGCATAACCAACGAACTCGTCGCCGATAAAAAAGATTTTGCGGCAGAATTTAAAAATTTTTTTGATTGGATAGGCACTTGGGATATGACGTTGTATTCTTGGAGTCCTTCTGACATAAATCAGCTTAAAGCTGAATGTTCGTATAAAATTCCCGAATTTGACGCCGAAAGAATGGCGAAACAGTGGATTGATATTCAGAAAGAATTTGACGATAAGATTGGCTTGCAAAATAATCTCGCGTTAAAACACGCGGTCGGCGCGATGAACCGTGATTTTGAGGGAACGGCTCACACTGCCCTTGCGGACGCGGCGAACACTGCGGCAATTTTAACTTTAATGCAGGACGACGAAGCTTTTCAAAAAACTATGCAACCTGTCATAGATTTGCTTAAACCTAAAGAACTTTCAAATTCAATCGGAGATCTTTTCCCTGAACTGGCAAATTTTAAATTCGATTGAGAAATTTTTTACAAAGCCGCCTTAGTCGCGGCATTATTTTTTTGGAGGAAAAAATATGTTACACCCAAAAATTTCAAACATTTCAGCAACGAGACACATTTTAAAAACTTTTAACCTTCGCGCGTCAAAAAAATTGGGACAAAATTTTTTAATTGACTCAAGTGTTGTCGAAAAAATTGTAAAAGCGGCAGAAATTTCAGATGTCGAAGAAATTTTAGAAATTGGACCGGGAATTGGAACTTTAACGCAAGGATTATTGGAAGCCGGCGCAAAAGTTACAGCTGTTGAATTGGATAAAAAATTGCCTGAAGTTCTTGAAAAAACTTTGGCTGGCTATGAAAATTTTAAATTGATTCAAGGCGACATTTTAAAAGTAAATATTTCAGAAATAATGCCGGAAAATTTTAAAGTCGTCGCAAATTTGCCGTATTATATCACGACGCAAATTTTATTGACGCTTATGGAAAAAAAGTTGCCGATAACAAAAATTGTTACAATGGTTCAAAAAGAAGTTGCCGAACGTATGATTGCCGCGCCAAATTCAAAAATTTACGGCGCAATGTCGGTAGCAGTTCAATTCCGCGCAGATGTAAAAATTTCATTTGATGTTCAGCCTGAAAGTTTTTTGCCGCGTCCTGAAGTTACAAGTTCAGTCGTAGTTTGCGATATTCACGAGCCAAAATTTCAAGTTGATGAAAAATTTTTTACAAAAGTTGTACGCGCCGCATTCGGTCAACGCAGAAAAACTTTGTTAAATTCTTTAGTCGGCGGTGGTTTTAATCGAGAAAATGTATTAAATGCTTTAAATTCCGCAGAAATTTCTCCTGAACGCCGCGCAGAAACTTTAACGATTGAGGAATTTGCTCAACTCTCCAACTTTCTCAACGTAAAATAATTTAAAAGTTTTTTCAATCCACGAATAAAATAACTGGTAAACTTTTATAAAGTATTGAAAAAACTTTCGGCATAACCTGTTTCATTTGCAGATGAGTGCGTTTGGAGCAACGAAGTTTTAAAATTGTATGCCATTCCCTAAGATTTGAAGTCATAAAAATTTCCACAGTTCTGTTTCTAAACTTTTTTGTGTTATTATCATATCATTTATAAAATTTAATAATTGGAAGTGTTATAATGAAAATTATTCATACTGCCGATTGGCATTTAGGAAAGACGCTAAAAAATACGCCGTTGATTGACGAACAAAATTATATTCTCAACGGCGAATTTATGAAAGTCGTTGACGATGTAAAACCTGACGCGGTTATAATCGCGGGAGATGTTTACGATAGAGGAGTTCCGCCTGTCGACGCAGTGAATTTATTCGACGAAATTATTTTTAAGCTTAATGAAAAGAAAATTCCTATTCTGTGCATTTCCGGCAATCACGACAATGCGTCACGTTTAAATTTTGCAGGAAGACTTTTAGCGCAGGCAAAATTTTTTATCACGACTAAGCCGCAAGAAAATCCTGCGTCGATTGTCATTCAAGATAATTTTGGCGACGTATACTTTTCGCTGATACCTTTTTTTGAACCCGTTGATCTGCGCGGGAAAATTTTAAGCGATGATTCGACGGAAAAATTATCTGTCGATGATGTTAATAAAATTTACATTGCGGAGGCACGTAAAAAAATTCCCGCCGGTAAACGTAGCGTTGCGGTTGCACATCTTTTCGTAACCGGCGGAGTTAGTTCAGATTCTGAAAGAAAATTTGTTGGAACTGTTGAGAACGTCGACAAGAAAAATTTTGCCGAATACAATTACGTTGCACTTGGACATTTACACCGCCCGCAGACGTTAAGTAAAAATGAAAAAAATTTTATACGTTACAGCGGCTCGCCTTTAAAATATTCTTTTGGTGAAGCGAATCACATTAAGGGCGTTACATTTGTTGAACTTGACGGCGACGGAAATGTTAACGCGCAAAATTTTGAATTAAAGCCTAAACATGATATTCGCGTTATTAAAGGCACTGTCGAGGAAATTTGCAAATTGCCGCGCACTGAAGATTTTATTCACGCGCAGATTGATGATTTCAAAAATGTTTTATCAGCCGCTGACAGATTGCGCGAAAGTTCCTGCCCAAATTTGTTAAGTCTTGAATTTTTGAATGCGAAAGTTGACGGTGAAGATTTTTCAAGCAAATTAAATGTTCGTGAAGGTGTTTCGCCGCTCGAACATTTTATAGATTTTTACGAGTATTCGACTAAAGAAAAAATGCCGTCCGACTATCGTGACGCGATGGCAAAACTTATTTCAGACATCAGACAATAAAAAATCTGCAAAGACGACATTGCCAATTTTCATACCGTGCTTGGTTAAAAAAATTTTATCGCCGTCAACTTCCAACAGACCTAAGCGCAAATTTTTTTCAATGATTTTACCGTAAATGTCAAAAATATTTTTACCGAATCTGCTATGAAAAATTTTGGCATCAATGCCTGCCGTCATACGCAGACCCAAAAAGCAAAATTCTTCCATAGCCGCGTTGGTCGTGACAATTTCTTCAACTTGCGAAACGTCATAACCTGCGCGGATTTTTTTTATATATTCTGCAATGTCGGCAATGTTTGAAGTTCTAATTTTGCCGTTATATGAATGCGCTCCCGCTCCAAATCCAAAATATTTCGCGCCAGTCCAATATCCCGTGTTGTGTCGACTTTCATAACCGATTTTTGCAAAATTGCTGACTTCATAGCGATTATAACCCAACTTCGGCAAATTCTCCGTTATATAGTCGTACATATCGCCGCAAATATCTTCGTCAGGCAGGTTGAGTTTTCCGACTTCATTAAGCTGAAAAAATTTTGTATTCGGCTCAACTTCCAAGCCGTAAATCGAAATATGATTTACATTTAAATCGGCGGCACGTTTCACGTCAAATTTTACTTCGTCGAGAGTTTGATGCGGCAGACCGTACATTAAATCGACGCTGATATTATCAAAAATTTTCCGCGCAGTTTTAACCGTTTCAATCGCAGTCGTTGAATTGTGTATCCTGCCGAGAATTTTTAAAAGTTCATCATTAAAACTTTGCATGCCTAAACTTAAACGATTAAACCCAATTTTTTTTAATCCATTCAAATAATTTTCGTCGACAGTTCCGGGATTAGCCTCAATCGTAATTTCTGAATTTGTTTCAACGTGAAATTTTTTTATAATCGCGTTAAAAATTTTTTCAATCTGATTAAGCGTCAAAATTGTTGGAGTGCCGCCGCCAAAATAGATAGTTATCAGTGATAAGTTGTCAGTGGTCAGTGATTTTTTTATTTCTGTTACAATCGCGTCAATGTAATTTTCTCGCTCATCGGCAGTTGAAACTTTTGAATTAAACGCGCAGTAATTACATTTTGCCGCGCAGAATGGAATATGAATATAGGTTTGTACCATAATTTTCAAATATTTTTTCCTTTAAACTAAAAATTCCCAACATCATAACGAAGGGATTTTTTTATTTTTTAAAAATGATAATCTATTCCGCTTTGTTTCATAATTTTATTTGCAATATGTCGAGATTTAATTTTTCCGTCTACAGGAAAATTTTTATTTGTTATCGGACTGTACCAAATATCGTGGTCGCCTTTTCCGTGTCTCAAAAATTCGCAACCATTTTTAGACAAAATTTCTCGAACTTTTTTTTCATATTCAGCCATTATGCGTAGACCATTTTTTCGCATTTCGTTAAATTCATAAAAAGCGAATCATATTTTGGCAAATTATTAAGCTCGATAAGTTCAGGTGCGGCAATTTTTACGCGATAAATAAGTTTATCTAAAGAACCGTCCTCCATTGCAAGCGGAATTTCGTCACAAATTGCCAGCCAAACTTTTGCCTCATCGTCCCAAGAAAGGTTTACAGTATATCCCTCCATAAAGATTCACCTCAAATTTATTTTTTCTACTTTAAAAAATTTTTTCCTTCAAATAAAAAAATCCCAAAAACATATCATCGAAGGGATTTTTTTATTAGTCAAACTTGTTAAAATTTTTTATTAAAACAATGAACGTACATATGCAAAAGCTGTCGCTATTGCCGTTTTAGCTACAGATGTACCTATAACAACATTTTTTTTCACATTGTCTATTGCATTTTCAACTTTATTAACTCCGCTCTTAACTATGTTGATGATTTCATTTTTAACTGTATCAGATACTTTTTTGAAATTATCTGCAGCATTAACTCCGCCTGCAACTACGTCGAGGTCTTCTTCGTCGAGAATTTCAACGTCGTAACCTTCAGCGCGTGCGAGTTTCAAAAGTTGCGCTTCGTCCTTAACATCTCTGAATTTCTCTCTAAATGTTACGTCGCTTTCCATTCTTACCTTAAATTCTTTGAAATTTTTCATTTTTATAACTTCCTTTCAAATTTTTTTCATTTTTTCTTTCTGCCTATTATACGCGCCATTATAAAAAACATTAATCGCTTAAAAAAATTTTTTTCTACAAAAAAAATCTCCGACAAAATTTTTAATAACAGAATAAATTTAAATAATCAGCGCACTGAAGATTATTGCGCAGGAAAATTTTTTAGTGCGGCGAATTTTTACTGAAATTAAATCACAAGCACGGTTAGGAGTCAATCAATGGCACGTCAAAATATTTTCGGGACGGTTTTCGGCGTCGAAGCGGGTATGATGCAAATTGCAGTTTTCCCAAATATAAGCAAGCGTCGAAGCGGTGAAATTGTCGACCGCATTTTTAATTTTTACCGCAATAAAGATGTTCGACTTGTAATGCCGGCTACGGAGGCGCGACAATTTCGTAAAGAAGAATACGGATTGCCTTGTGTCGAAAGAGTTCATATTGATATGGCGTTGTCAATCGGCGGCGACGGAACTTTAATTGGAGTTTGCCGTCGTTTTCGTGAACAAGGCGTACCTGTCTGCGGAATTAATCTTGGCACACTTGGATTTTTGGCTGACATTGAACCGCGTGAACTTGAAAGCCGTCTTGCAAAAATTCTTGTCGGTGAATACATTGTTGAAAATCGTCTGTTACTTAGCGGATTTACTTCCAATGAACTCGGCGAAAAATTTTTGGGCAACGCGATTAATGACGTGGTAATTGCTAAAGGCGGCTCGGGGCGTATGTTGAAGATGAAAATTTACGTAAACAATACGCATTTAACCGATTGCAATGCGGACGGGCTGATTGTTTCCAGTCCTACGGGTTCAACGGCATATTCATTAAGTGCAGGCGGTCCGATTCTCAATCCCAATATTCGTGCGTTGATTATAGTTCCGATTTGTCCGCATACTTTTCAAATGCGCCCGTTACTTGTGAGTGAGGACGACGAAGTTAAAATTAAAATTGCCGCAAATTCTGATTTGGCAGTTACGCTTGACGGACAAGAACTTTTTAAACTGCCGCCCAATGATGAAGTTGTTGTGCGAAAATCTAAAATGACTGCGAAGATTGTTAAGTTTGCTGATAAAAATTATTATGACGTGTTGAAGGCTAAACTTTGGGGCAATGGCGGCGATTGGCACTGAATTAATTAAGAATTAAGAATGTAGAATTAAGAATTTTTTCTCGCATAGTCGGGAATTTTTTTATTGCCAAAATTTTAAATACCGCTTAAAATAATTGAAAATTTCCAGTAATGGGGGCGGTAAAAATGTCTGGTATGTCAATCACGAAAAAATTATTTCTTGCGTTCGGTCTACTGTTCGTGATGTTCGCGGGGTTCGGAGGGTTCGTGTTGTATTCTTTCACTCACGTCAACACGGAAAATGAAAACGTAGAAGATTGGGTAGAATCTCACGTTGTGGTGTCTGAAGTTAGCGATAAAATTGGTGACACTCAACGCGCACTTCTTATGCATATTATTGCAAACGGTACGCAGGACGCATCGCGTTGGCATTCGACGCTTGAAAGTCGTATTGGCGAAGTTGACACCGCCTTTAAACGCTATCAAGATGATTTGAACAGTTTCAACTACGAAGATGAATCTGAACGGCAAAAAGATTTAGAGATTCTTAATGGCGAATTAAAACTTTGGGACGATTACAAGGCGCAAATTAAAAAAATTGAATCTTTTCTTCAATCGTCAGATGTAGCAGGAGCTAATGCAATTTTACGTGGAGATTTATCAAAATCTTTTGAGGCTATTGATTCGGCAATGAAAAAAGATGTGGAAAATTGCAGTAAAGGGCTTTATGAGGCGATAGGTTCTTCTGACAAAATTTTTGAGCAACTTGTAGGGCGCGTGAATATGAGCGGCGCAGGTCTTATCGTAGTTTTGATTATCGGCGTTGGTGTAATTGCCGCGCTTGCCAAAAATATCAATAATTCGGTTAATCAAATTCAATCTGTCACGGAGCTTGCCGCTAAAGGCGATCTCTCAAAAGAAATTGTCAGTGATTCTAATGACGAGTTCGGACAAATTGCGCAACAATTTAACTCTGTTATCAAACACGTTCGCAAGATAATTAAAAATGTGCAGGAAACGGCTAACACTGTTTCTACGGATGCATCTGCGCTTAATGATAATTTTGCAAAGTCCGCGAAGAGTCTTGAAAGCGTTGCAATGTCCGTTGCCACTGTTACTGACAGTGCTTTAAGACAGCAGGAAAATTTGGTTGAAACAAAAACCCACGTCAAAAATATGGAAGACGATGTCGACAAGGCTGTTTCCGCAATGAAAAGCGGTCTTGAAAGCGTTCAAAATACTGCAAAACACGCGGCTCGCGGAAGTGAACTTGCTGACGAAACGGTTAAGCAGATGAATGACATTGCTAAGGCGGTTCAGGAGTCGGCAAAAATTGTTAGTGAACTCGGAGAAAATTCTAAAGAAATTGGATCAATCGTCGGAGCGATTTCAGAAATTGCCGGACAAACAAATTTATTGGCACTTAATGCCGCCATTGAAGCCGCCCGCGCAGGTGAACAGGGTAGAGGTTTTGCGGTTGTCGCGGAGGAAGTCAGAAAGCTTGCTGAAGAATCTCAAAACGCCGTTGAAAAAATCGGTGCAATTATCCAAACAATTCAAGCTACGACTGAAAATGCCGTTCAAGCTATGGAGTCGGGGCGCAGTCGCGTTGAAGAGGGACGCGGTAACGTTGAACTTACCGGGCAGTCTTTCCAAGAAATTGTTGCGATGATTCGCGTAGCTGAAACAAATTCTTTGACGGTTATGAAGACTATTAACAATTTGCTTGAACCTATGAAAAATATCGTTGAGCGTGCCGAGCAAGCGGCTGATTTGTCTGACGAAGTCGTTAAAGAAGTTGAAACAATTTCCATTGCGACGGCGGAACAAGCCGGAAGTGTCATGACAATTTCTGAAAACAGCCAAGCACTTACAGATTTGTCCAACGGCTTGAAAGATGTTGTACACGAGTTTAGATTGGATTAATTTAGAAAGTTTGTTATGGATAAGAAATTTAAAATTTTAACTTACGGCTGCCAAATGAATATTGCCGAATCAGAGCGCATGGCAGGGCAACTTTCAAAAATCGGCTACACGATGACTGAAGATATTGAGGCGGCGGATTTAATTTTGATAAATTCCTGCTGTGTTCGTTCGACGGCGGAAGATAAAATTTACGGCAAAATTGGCGAACTTAAAAAATACAAATTGCAGAATCCCGCGCTGATTATTGGCGTAATGGGTTGCCTTGCACAAAAAGACGGCGAAAATTTAATTAAGCGTTCCCTTCACATTGATTTTGTATTGGGAACTGCGCGGCGCGGTGAACTTCCAAAAATCGTTGAAAGTTTTGAATCTGCGCGGAAAAAATTTGTTGATACGTCAAATGTCAGCGGGATTGTCGAAGATGAAATTTTTCCTATACGCGCGGGGAAAGTTTCTGCTTTCGTGCCGATTATGTACGGTTGCAATAATTTTTGTACTTATTGTATTGTGCCTTATGTTCGCGGACGTGAAAGAAGTCGACCTGCCGCAGAAATTTTTGCAGAAATTAAAAACGCCGTCGATAACGGCTACAAGGAAATTAATTTATTGGGACAAAATGTCAATTCTTACGGCAAGGATTTAGGGCAGGAAAATTTTGCGCAACTGTTATCCGCCGTTGATAAAATTGACGGGATTGAACGTCTTAGATTTATGACGAGTCACCCAAAAGATTTATCGGACGAATTGATTAGCGTAATGGCGAGCGGCAAAAATATTTGTGAACATATTCATTTGCCGGTACAATATGGTAGCAATAAAATTTTGAAAAAGATGAATCGCGTTTACACTGTTGAAAAATATTTGGAGCTTGTCAAAAAAATTCGCGCGGCAATTCCGAATATCAGCTTGACGACGGATTTAATTGTAGGATTTCCCGGCGAAACTGAAGAAGATTTTAAGTTGACGCTTAATTTTCTGCGCGAAGTTCGATTTGATACGGCGTTTACTTTCATTTATTCGGAGAGGAGCGGGACTCCTGCCGCGAATTTTGAAGGCAAGGTTGATGACGAAACTAAACATCGTCGCCTTAACGAATTAATGACGGTTCAAAATAAAATCAGTCTTGAAAAAAATTTGCAATTTGACGGCGCAACGGTTGAAGTTTTAGTCGAGGGCGAAAGTAAGACTGATAAAAATATTTACACCGGCAGGACGCGCAGTAATAAGGCGGTACTTTTCCCGCACGAATCTGAAAACGTCGGCGATTTAATTAACGTCAAAATTAATCAAGTTCAGACGTGGATTTTTAAAGGCGTCCGCGCAGATTAGGGCGGTGATACTTTGAAAGAAATTCCGCAAGTTGCCGATATGGAATTGGAATTGATAGGAATGTTGCTTTTGAAAGAAGGCATGATAATTCCAACCATATCAGCGATTTTGAAGGCAGAAGATTTTTTCCGCGAAGAACATAAAATCCTTTACGACACGATTTTAAATCTGTATGTCAGAAAAATTACGCCGAATATGTTGACGATAACAGAGGAATTGCGCCGCACAGGTGAGCTTGACAAAGTCGGTTACAGTCTCGTACTTTCGTTGGGCGAAGTGGCTTTTACTACTGCTTACGCCGAAAATTACGCGCAGACAATTAAGGAAAAATCTTCACTGCGTCAACTGATTAAAGCCGGTGAAGAAATTATTGATGAGGCTTACGATGACAGCAAGCCGGTTGAGGAAATTCTTGACAGTGCCGAGAAAAAAATTTTCAGTGTAACTGCAAAAAGCGGCGGCACGGAAATGGAAATTATTCAGCCGATACTTAAGCGATCCTTTGAAAAGATTCAGCTTGCCGTTGAGAATAAAGGATTGCCTACCGGCGTAAGTAGCGGATTTACTGATTTTGATAAAGTTACCAGCGGTTTGCAGAAGTCAGATTTAATTTTGATAGCGGCGCGTCCGTCAATGGGTAAAACTGCGTTTGCTTTAAATCTTGGGTTGAATGCGGCGAAGAAAAATAATGTCGTGGCAATTTTTTCTTTGGAGATGAGCAAGGAGCAAATCGGACATCGTCTGTTGAGTTCGCATAGCGGAATTGATTCTTTGAAGTTGAACACGGGCAACCTTACCGAAGATGAGATTGTAGAAATTGCGGGAACAGTTGATTTATTGTCTGGATTAAAACTTTTTATTGACGATACGGCAGCGATTTCGATTTTAGAATTGCGTTCTAAGGCACGGCGTCTTAAAAATGAGCGCGGACTGGATTTAATTATTATCGATTATCTTCAACTTATGCAGGGCGGAAAATCTTCACGCGGCACTGAATTTAATCGACAACAGGAAATTTCGGAGATTTCGCGTAGTCTTAAAGCCCTTGCACGTGAATTAAAAGTTCCCGTCGTAGCATTAAGCCAACTTTCGCGTAATGTTGAACTCCGCGCAGATAAACGCCCTTTGCTTAGTGATTTACGCGAGTCAGGTTCATTGGAACAGGACGCTGACATTGTAATTTTTTTGTATCGCGAAGAATATTACAATCACGAAACGGAAAATGTAAATATGGCTGAAATTATCATCGCTAAAAATCGTAATGGTCCTACCTCTTCAATGAAGTTACAATTTCAGCGTGAATGTATGCGTTTCGGCAATTTGGCATACGGCGCAGAAGAATAAAAAAATCGTGACGAATCATTTAAACTCGTCACGAAATTTTTTTGCGTAAAATTATTTTATTGTTGCGTGAAAAATACTTGAACCCAATAAATATCTTCGCCGTCCACGTAGCAAGCCAATCCCACTTCGCGAAAATCAGGGCTGACCATATTTTTATAATGTCCCGGCGAATTAGTCCACAAATCCATAGCTCCTTCAGGTGAAAGATAAGTGCCGTAAGCGATATTTTCGCCGCAATAACTGTATCTTAAACCGTACTGTTTCAAGACTGTAAAGCAACTTGAACCGTCGGGGCGTGTGTGACTAAAATTTTGTACAATTTCTTCTGCGCGAAGTTGAGCCGCTGCTTGAAGTGCAGAATTTGGATCCCACTTAAGCGGTTGAAGTCCTTTACTCCGCCGCAACTGATTTAAAAGGTTTACGGCTTCGGCATTCATTTCATTTGTACTTGCCGCAAATGTTACGTTGCCCGCGCAGATTATCATTAACGTAATTGCGATAGCCGCTAAAATTTTATTGAAATGTATCATAAAAATTCCCCGCTAACTAAGCCGCCCAACTTGATTGACGGACGTTTCCAACATAGTATCCTGCGTCGTAACTGACTTAGCTCCCGCCTCGTACATACGCTGATTGTGAATAAGTTCAACCATCGCACTGACAACTTGAACGTTAGATTTTTCGAGCATACCTTGAATAATTTGTCCCGTTGCCTGTTGAGGTTGGGCGACGTTGCCGTTGTTATCCGTGACAGCGTAGAAAAGATTATCACCCTGTTTTTGAGTAGCAAGCCGATTATCAAATTGCACCAACTGAATTTGTGCTAATTGGCGTTGCGGTTGATTACGTTGGTTGGCAGGAGCATATATCGTACCGTCACCAGTCACAACAATTTTGTCGTTGCCGACATCATTTGGAATTGTAATAGGTTGTCCGTTAGTGTCAAGCACATTGTAGCCGCGAATATCTTGCAGTACTCCGTTTTGATTGCGGAAGAAAGCCCCGTTGCGAGTATAACGAACACCGTCAGGAGTTTGCACCGCGAAAAAACCTTCTCCGCTAATCGCCAAGTCCAAAGTATTTCCCGTAGTTTGCAAAGGTCCCTGTTGATAATCGACGGCAACTTCCGCGACGTAATCGCCTAATCCAAGCTTACCGATACCGTCATTGTTGGTATTGTCGACGCTGAATCCTTTGATTTTTGTCACGTCATCGCTACTTGTACCCAAATTGCCGAGAATGTTAAAACCTTCAGCCACAATTCCGACACTGCCGCCGTCTGCGTGGTCGTAAACTCTTTTGATAAGCATATTTTCAAATTCGCGGTGAACGGTAAAATCACGCTTGTAGCCTGTCGTTGCGGCGTTGGCAAGATTATTCGATATAACGTCAGTGCGTTGCGTCTCGGTAATCATACCCGTTGCCGCCGTGTAAAGTCCTCTCCACATTTTTAAAATCTCCCATAAGAATTTTTCAAGTTTATTTCAACGCTAAACAAAAAAATCCTGCACTAGGAGATTGTGTTAAAATTAAGAAGAAAGAGGGGCGCAAGGACGCGCCCCCGTCCGCGTAAACGACGTGATGTCGTTTCAGAGGACTGTTTATCTTTGTTACTTTATCTTTGCACCAAAGAGAAAGTAAATCTAATTCCAATTATTTAAAACTTTTTTAACGACGTTGAAAATATCTTTACGGCTTTCACGAATAGCGCGTTCAGCTTCAATCGTTCCAAAACGTGAAGGCATAACTTTTTTTGCATAGGCTCTAATCCACGTCCGAAAAATTTCATTACCCTTCGGCGCATTTAAATGCCTGCGAATAAGGTCGACATTTTTAATTATGACTGAATTAAATGCGCGTTCAAGTCCGATCGCATTAATGACAGCCTTAGCCGTAATGTCACGCAACAGTAAAATGTCTGTGTCCAAAATCTTAATCATATCGTCTTTACCTTGCATCTGCTTAGCTTCTTTTGCGTGCTTTTGCATTTCGTCAATTTGTGCAACAAGCGAATCAGATTTAACCGGCGTGCTGGGTGAAAAATCTCTGTTGTCATCAACGTTGAGTATTTGTGATACACCATTTTGGGTAATAAATTGGTCGATAACCATTTTAATTGCTTGTATTTTTTGTTCGTTGGAAAAGTGCGCCCATCTTCTTTTGTAAAATAAATTTTCCAAATTGTTTCTAAGTTCATCGCTACCTGATTGTTTTAAATTTATTCCCGCTTGAAGTATTAATTTAGCCCAATCAGCAATGGGAAGGTAACTTATGGCAATACCTATTATGTTTTCTTTAATTTCAAAAATTTGGCGCAAAAAAATTTCGTTGTCTGTAGCATTGACATTAGGTTTAGCTTTAGCTTTAACTGAAACGCCTTCATGCGCTAAAATTCTTGCAAAAAATTTAGTGCCGCCTTCGATTAATTTGGCAAGTTGCAAATTTTTTTTCTCTGCGGCATCTTTCGGCATATTGTAGTAAACGGACAACGCAACTAATTCGTCAAGTGCTTCCGTAACTTTATTGTAACGCTCATGAACGGCGAAAGGATGAGTTATCAACGTTTGAATTATCGTCGTCACAAATCTTTCTACAAGTGAATTAAAATTACAAGTCGCGCCGCCTTCAATAAGCATTTGGTCAAAAAGTTTGTTTACCGAATCCTCCAATTCAGAATTGTAAGTTGTCGAAGACTCCAGTCCCATAACTTTCAGGAAAGAATCCACTAACGCCTGACGAAGTTCCTTTTGTTTTTCATTGGTGAATCTTGAGGCACTTTTTACAATATTTTCAACAAAAATTGACTCAAGCATATTACGGACATCGCTGTCAACTTTGGTTGTAGGATAAACGCCGTCAACATCTATTGTAGCGTTATTCTCCGCCTTCTCAATAAGCGGCAAATATTCATCTTCTACAAGAGGGTAAATATTGTCAACATCATTTTTCAAGGCAGTTGTAAAAGGACGCTCCGCATTGATATTGCGTTTAAATTCATTGGTTATAACGCGGGATTCTTCCATAAAATGTCCGAGACGGCTCTGCATTTCCATAAAAATTTCCGCGCTTATATCAGAGTCACTAAGATCGCCAGAGCTATATCTGTCATATAAATTTTTCAAAACAATTTTAGTTTTGTCGAGGTTATTTTCTGCGCGGCGTTTCAAAACTTCAAAGCGGTTATTATCGTAGTACTGTTGCATATTTTGACGCAAATTTTCTATACCGTCACCGTTAGGAAGTTGCCATTCCTCAATGCGCTTTTTTGAATGTTCACCTGTGAGAAGTCCAATTCTTTCGAGGTAAGCCCGCGCAGAGCCGGAAAAAATATGTTCATAAAGTGCAATTTGATTTTGGATAGAATCGTTACGCAAAGCAATGAAATTTCTCTTAGCCGTCGGCATATCAAGCGCAGTATCAATTTTATTTCCAAAAACAAATGCCTTTACGCTCAACTTTATTCCGTCATCATCCTGCCCTTTACGAAGCATATCAAGTTGCGTTCCTGTCAGATTGGGGCGGTCGCCTGCATTTGTAACTAAAATTATTGCGTCGGATTCTTTCAACATTTCTTCCGTCTGGCGTTTATGAAGTTCAGTTGGAGAATCAAAGCCCGGTACGTCATAAATAACCATATTTTTCATATTTGCAAGTTTTGTAGAATGAATTATAATATTTTTTACTGCGTAAGGATAGGGTTGCCGAATAACACTGCCGTCTGGATTTTCACCCGCCAAGCCCGTGACGTATTGTTTAAATTGGTTGAATTTGTCATCAGCATTAAAAAATTTTTCATCGAAAGTCATTATTTCATGTCCGAGTAAAGGAGTAATTTTTGACTTGCCGCTTAGCATTTCTTTAATATCACGCGCCGTTGTCTGATCATGACTCTGAAAAAGGAGTTTCTTATCGGAGTCATTTTCAACATCGCGCCAATATTTTTCAAAAGCATCAAGCGTCATTGAAGAAAAATTTACTGCGTCAGGGTATTCAATTTCACTTAACATACGCTGAAAATTTTTATTAAATTCGTCGATGCCGTAAAAATAAACTTCCGCAATATTTGTGTCGCCTGCGCGAATTTCAGTTGTCGTGTAAGTGCAACGTTCAGTGTATTCCGGCAAAACCATTAAATTAATCAGCGCATTGCCTAGAGTACTTTTGCCCGCCTTTTCAAGTCCGACGATTGCGACGGTAAATTCGCGGCTTTCCAATTTTTTAAGAATTTTTTTATTAGCCGCTTGCAATTTTTTTAAGTCTTCGCGCTCGTTGCCTTGAATAACTAGGTAGTGTTCACACTAAAGAATCAATCACAATAGCAAAGAGAATAAACCCCTCAAAGACTACGTCTAACTTATCGTAACGCGTAAAAACTCGACGAAACCGTTTTATTCTTCTAAAAAAACGTTCAACTTCATTGC
>JAFZIV010000060.1 GCA_017554235.1 Selenomonadaceae bacterium | reverse complement strand
TAAACAGTTCTGAGCTAGAGGAACGGTGCTGTAAGCATACAAACCGCAAGATAACATTGGCGAAGGATTACTACCCTAGCGGGCGGGGGTCTTAAAGACATTTATGCCCGCTCCTCTCACGAGGATTTTATTTTAAGTAGGAAAAAGTTTAGTTTGTTTTCGGCAAATTTAGCAGATCATTATGACTATACTTTATGCGAAACTCGCAATTTTAAATAAATCAATTATTTGTTCACCTTGCTTGCATTCTTATTTGATGAATTTGATTTATTCAACACCACCTAGTTTGTTTGGAGAATTTTAAAATGGAAGTTAAAGTAATGAAAAATATTTTGGGAGAAAATGAAAAAATCGCGGAGGATAATCGTAAATTCTTCCGCGATAAAAAAATTTTCGTACTGAATTTAATGGGTTCGCCCGGTAGCGGTAAGACGACATTGCTTGAAAAAACTTTGTCGAAACTTACGCAAAAAATTAAAGTTGCCGTGATTGAAGGCGATTTATTCACTGCGCGGGACGCTGAAAGAATTGAGCGGGAAGGTGTTCCCGTTGTACAAATTAACACTTCAGGAGGTTGTCATCTCGATGCGCCTATGGTGAGACGCGCCGCTGAATCACTCAACCTTGACGCTATCGATTTGTTGATTGTTGAGAATGTCGGTAACTTAGTTTGTCCTGCTGAATTTGACATTGGCGAAAATATGAAAGCCGTTGTGTTATCGATAACTGAGGGCGACGATAAGCCTTTGAAGTATCCGCTGATTTTCAAAGAGTCTGCCGCTTGCGTCCTGAATAAAATTGATTTGTTGCCGTTCACTAATTTTAATCTTGAGCAAGCCCGCGCAGATTTAGAGATAATTCATCCCATGATTGAAATTTTTGAAACGTCCTGTACAAAGGAAATTGGAATTTATAATTGGTGTGAATTTCTTATAGACAAAATGAAAAATTTTTAAGTAATTAAAGTCAGTCTTTTTCAAAAAATTGAAAGGGACTTTTTATTTTTCATATTCAAATAATTAGACATAAAATTTTGACAAGAATTTTGTATCTGATATAATTTAAAAAATTGTGCGAAGTAGTTTTATGTCTGCAAAATTATACGACGGCAACAAAGAAAATGTTGTAGACACGATTATTTTGCGCGGAGGTATTGCGACAGCTTGGAAAAAATAGCTTACTATAAGAATATAGAAGAAATTTTAAAAATTTATTTTGGTTATAAATGGGACGCACTCGAAAAAATTGTGATATGAAAAAAAGAATTGATATTTTGTTGACGGAACGAAATTTATTTGAAAGTCGCGCGAAATCGCAGTCCATGATAATGCAGGGAAAAATTTTGGTAAACGGGCAAAAAATTGACAAGGCAGGAACGCTCGTTGAAGATGATGCTAAAATTGAGATAATCGGCGAGGAAATGCCGTTTGTAAGTCGCGGCGGATTTAAATTAAAAAAAGCGTTGGAAGTTTTTCCTATTAACCTGCGCGGAAAGATTTGTGCCGATATAGGCGCGTCGACAGGCGGATTTACAGATTGTATGTTGCAAAATGGCGCGAAAAAAATTTACGCGATAGATGTGGGATATGGGCAGTTGGCATGGAAATTGCGAAATGATGAACGCGTTATAAATATGGAGCGAACAAATATTCGCAATGTCACCCGCGCAGATTTTGCGGACGTTTTAGATTTCGTGTCAATCGACGTGGCGTTTATTTCTTTGGATAAAGTTTTGCCTGTAGCGTATGAAATTTTAAGTGAAATTGGCGAAATTGTAGCGTTGATTAAACCGCAATTTGAAGCCGGTCGAAGTAAAGTCGGTAAAAAAGGAGTAGTAAGAGATAAAAAAATTCACGTGGAAGTTATTAATTACATTTTAAGTTTCGCGCAGAATTTAAATTTTAAAGTTTGCGGGTTAGATTTTTCGCCGATTAAAGGACCAGAAGGAAATATTGAATATCTGACTTTTTTGAGTAAAAATCACGAATTTGAAGAAATAAATTTGGAAAAAAATATTAGCACCGTCATTGAGACGGCGCATAATACTTTATGAAGTAACTTTGAGCGATTGAACTTCTAAAACGCAAATTTGTTTTAGCTATATAATCTCTCAAAAAATTTTTTAAAGATTCAATTTTAGTTTACTAAATTGTCCTAATAATGTTCAAAGTTAAAATTTTTTAAGCATCCATTAACTGCTATTTTTTTTATGATCTTTTTTCAAGAAGAGTACTTTGGAGAAAATTATTAATCTTTTGCATAAAACCTTCCATATATTTCTGCAGATTTTCTGAATCTTTATTTGCGTCTTCCTTATTTTTAGAATTAATTTCTGTTGTATCGGTTTCTGTGGTTTCATTTGAAGTTTCATTGGAAGATGACTCGCTGTCCGTTTCAGTCGAGATCGCTTCATTTGGCGATGATTCTACAATTGGAGTTAATTCCAAATTACCATTGACAATATTTCGAGTGGATGCTTCTTCAAATTCTTTAGGCACACTATTGATATCGTTGATGGTTTCGCTGGAGTTTGTCGTTTCAATCAAAAGGTGGTCTTGTGCATCCAGATCAATATAATCGCCCTTCTCTTCAGGAAATTCTGCAATATTAGAATTTCGGAGGTCATATTCGAGTTTTTCCATATTTTTAGTTGGAATTGAAGGTGTAGGTTCAGGTCCGGGAATTGAAGGCGTAGGTTCAGGCTCGGGCGTCGAAGGCGTAGGTTCAAATTCGGGCGTTGAAGGCGTAGGTTCAGGATCGGGCGTCGAAGGCGTAGGTTCAGGGGTCGACGGTGTAGGTTCAGATTCAGGCGTCGACGGCGTAGGTTCAAATTCGGGCGTTGAAGGCGTAGGTTCAGGCTCGGGCGTCGAAGG
>JAFZIV010000059.1 GCA_017554235.1 Selenomonadaceae bacterium | reverse complement strand
TGTCCCGTGTTATCGTAAAGGTAAGTGCCATTGGAGTTAATGCTGTGATTGAGGGCAGTCATTCCGCTGTTTATAACTGTCAAGGCATCTATTGAATCAAAATCTGTAATTGTTACATTGATTGTTTCATTAGTCGAAGATTTACGAGTTGCGTCAAGAAATTCATCTGCTTCAACTTCGGTGTAGCCAGTGGCGATTGTAAAATTATCTCCGGTATTTGCACTACTTTTAATCGTAATGTTGGAAGTATCTTCGTAAGAGTAAATGAAGAAATTATCAACGCCGTCAGCATTGCCTTGTATCGTGTTGCCCGTTCCGCCGCTCACAAAATAATTACTGCCAACACTATCAACTAAATAGCTGTTGTTTCCTGCGTTGATGATTGTATCGTTGCCATCTAAACCGTAGTGCCGCCTGCTGTCAGTATTACTCCAGTAATCTGAGTTATCCAATTTATTATTTTCTGCCCAACTCTGAATCATTATAAAATCATTGCCTGAGCCACCTGCAATTTTATTATTACTCGAGGTGACATCTATAGTATCATTTCCATTGTAAGCGTAAACCGTATTACCCGGATGCTTTGCAACAATATAATCGGCATTGTCGGTACCTTCTACCTTGCCATCTTTAATGGTTGAATTTATATTCGCCATAAAACATTTCCCCTTTCTCAAAAAACATCTTTGCACTTAAAAAACAAAAATCAAAAACATTAGGAAATTTTTAACCACATTATTTAATCGAAAAAATATCCTAAAATCTAAACTTTTTCAAGAGCTTTCCAAAAAAATTTTTAGGATTTTCTTGCATTTTTAGCGGCGCGTCCCCTAGTTGTACGATCGAGGACAGCTTTTCTTAAGCGAATACTTTGCGGAGTGACTTCAACAAGTTCATCATCGTTAATATATTCGAGGGCTTGCTCCAAGCTCAAAATTTTTGGCGGGACAAGACGAATTGCCTCATCGGACGCGGAGGAACGCATATTGGTAACGTGTTTTTGTTTGCAGGGATTTATATCAATGTCAACTTCACGAGAATTTTCGCCGACAATCATACCTTCATAAACTTTTTGATTAGGCTCAATGAACATTATGCCGCGATCCTGCAAATTAAAAATTCCGTAGCCGGTTGTTGTGCCTTCCTCAAAAGCTACAAGACTGCCGCGATTTCTGCCGGTAATGTCGCCCTTGTAAGGCGCGTAACTGTGAAAGAAATGGTGCATAATTCCATTGCCCTTCGTACTGGTCAAAAGTTCCGAACGAAAACCAATCAGCCCACGCGCAGGAATTAAAAAGTTTATGCGCATATATCCCGCAACTTCGGACATATCTTTCATTTCAGCTTTTCTTCTGCCGAGAAGTTCCATAACAGTTCCCATAAATTCTTGCGGGACTTCGACGGTTAAATTTTCAATAGGTTCAAGTTTTTTACCGTCAACAATTTTGTAAACAACTTCAGGCTTGCCGATTTGCATTTCGTAACCTTCGCGGCGCATTGTCTCAATCAAAATTGAAAGATGAAGTTCACCGCGTCCGCTGACTTTGAACACGTCCGCAGAATCCGTTTCCTCAACGCGCAACGCAACATTAGTTTGAGCCTCTTTAAAAAGTCTGTCGCGAATATGGCGGCTTGTAACGAATTGCCCTTCCTTACCGGCAAAAGGACTGGTATTGACGCCGAAAGTTACGCTTAAAGTCGGCTCGTCAACGCGAATTGCAGGCAACGCTTCAGGATTGTCAGCGTCAGCAATAGTATCACCGATTGAAATATCTCCAAGCCCTGTCAATGCAACAATTTCACCCATCGACGCTTCATCAACTTCAACGCGGTTTAATCCGTCATAAGTAAAAACTTTTCCGACTTTAGCCTTTTTCGTTTCGTGTTCGCTGATAATTGCGACGGTTGAACCATATTTAATTTTTCCGCGATGAATCCTGCCGATAGCCAATTTTCCAACGTAGTCGTTAGCCTCAAGCGTAGTGACAACCATTTGTAAAGGCGCGTCAACTTCGCCTTCAGGCGCGGGAATTTCAGATAAAATTGTATCCAGCAACGGCTTTAAATCTTTTGAATCGTTATCGATAGATTTTTTAGCAATGCCGAGTTTAGCGGACGTGTAAATTACGGGGAAGTCAAGCTGTTCATCATCTGCGCCGAGTTCCATAAACAATTCTAAAATTTCGTCGTTTACTTCATCAATTCGCGCGTCGGGACGGTCAATTTTATTTATTACGACAATGGGCTTTAATTTATGTTCGAGAGCTTTACGCAAGACATAACGAGTTTGTGACATAACGCCTTCAAAAGCGTCAACCAGAAGTAAAACGCCGTCCGCCATATTTAAAACGCGCTCGACTTCGCCGGAAAAATCGCTATGTCCGGGCGTGTCAATGATATTAATTTTGACGCCGTTATAAAAAATTGCGGTATTCTTTGAAAGAATTGTAATGCCGCGTTCGCGTTCCAAATCATTTGAATCCATAACGCGTTCGGCGACTTGTTCATTTTCACGAAAAACACGCGCCTGTTTCAAAAGTACGTCAACCAAAGACGTTTTGCCGTGATCTACGTGCGCGATGATTGCTAAATTTCTAATTCCTTCATTCTTCATAATAAATTCCCTTCTTTTCGATTATTGACAAAAAAAAATTTCTCTTCATTAAGTCAAATTAGATGTGGTAAAGAAATTTTATGCATTAGTGTTTTGTTTGTCAAGAAACTGCGCGGCGAATATCCTTGAATTTATTTAAAAATTTTGATTGTGACAAATAAATTTATATGATAAAATTAACTTGCCAAAAAAATTTGGAGGTGTATTCCGGTCAATAACCCCACGCATAAATGCGGTGGCTTTTCCAGCCCTGATTGACTAGCCTCAGTTTTAAACTACGTTACCCGCAAATATATAGGCACCGGCGGACGTTAATCCTAATCTGCCGCTCTGCGGTTTATGGTTAAACAGTCCTGAGGGGTAAGGGCAGTGCTGTAGACAAAAACTGTGGGATAACATTGGCGAAGGATTACTACCCTAGCGGGCGGGGGGCTGCTTTATGTTAGCAGCTATTAAGCCCGCTCGCCTTCAGGCGAAAAAATTTTTAAAGGTGGTGGAGCGCGGCTTCCTCCCCACAGCTAAAAGGGGGTATCCGCCGCGCATATGTGATGAAATGTCGACGGTGCGGCAAAGAGCTTGGTAATTCTACGCGTTGTAATTTTTGCGGATTTGATAACATTGAGGAAGATACTGTCCGCGAGATGAGCAAAGCAGAAAAAAATTTTTATAATGGCGGCGTGACTATTGACGTTGATTCTGACGGGAAAAATTATAAAGACCGCCATTCAGATTCGGAGCATAATTCTTACGGGCAAAGTACCTTCGTAAATTTCGGCGGAACAAATATTTTTTCCAATCTTTTAATTAAATTTATAAACGGAATTTTCAGCGGAAATATTCTTTCCAGAATCATTGCCGGAGTAATTTTTCTTTTATTGTTGGCATTTGTATTTTTCGTAGCATTGCCGCTTTTCTTTGCAGTTTTAGCTGTCGGCATAATAGTTTTGATAATTGTTCCGCGAATTAAGAATAAATTTTTTGGGCGGCGATTTTGAATGAAAGCAACAGTACTTTTAAGCGGCGGGCTTGATTCAACGACTTGTCTTGCCATTGCGATAAAAAAATTTGGGCGTGAAAATGTTGTAGCTGTTTCGATTTTTTACGGTCAACGTCACGAAAAAGAATTGTCCTGCGCAAAAAAAATTGCCGCATATTACGGCGTGAAACATTATGAATTTGATGCCGCGCAGGTTATGCGCTATTCTGATTCGGCGTTAATGAATACTTCGACGAAAAATCTTGAGCCGACAACTTACGGTGAACAGGTTAAAAAAAATCCTCGTGTCGATACCTACGTACCTTTTCGCAACGGTTTAATGCTGTCAATGGCGGCAAGTTTTACAGACGGAATTTTTAACGGCAGTGACGCAGAAATTTTTATAGGTGTTCATCAAGACGACAGTGCCGTAAACGCTTATGCTGATTGCAGTGAAAATTTTATTCGTTCTATGAATGACGCTATCAACATTGGAACTTACGGCAAAATAAAAATCGTCGCGCCGTTTCTCGGAATGACAAAGGCGGACGTTGTAAAAACCGGTCTTGAACTTAATGCACCGTATGAATTGACATGGAGCTGTTACGAGCGTGGAGAAGTTCCTTGCGGGAAGTGTGCGACCTGTCGAGATAGAGCCGCCGCCTTTGCCGCTAATAATGTATCAGACCCTGCTTTAAAAAGATAAATATTTTTCGACAATAAAAAATCCCCCAACAATTTGCTGGGGGAAAATTTTTTTGCGTTAAAAAATAAATCAGCCTTCGTCCGTTTTTGATACAACCGTAGCAAGCGCGGCAACTTTATCATCAGGTTTCGTCTTCATCAACATAACGCCTTGCGTGTTGCGGCTGATAACGGAAATGTCGGAAACATTTGTGCGAATTACAAGCCCTTCCGTCGTGATTAAAAGTAAATCGCGGTCGGGACGAACAACTTTAATTCCGATAACGTCGCCGGTTTTTTCCGTAACCTTCATATTGATAATACCAACGCCGCCGCGAGCTTGCGGGCGATATTCTGAAGTCGGCGTACGTTTGCCGTAACCTTCTGCGCTAACCGTCAAAAGTTCCGCATCATCGCTAAGTTTGTCCATACCTACAACGTAATCGCCCTTGCTTAACTTTATGCCGCGTACACCTTGCGTAGCTCGACTTAACGCGCGGACTTCTTCTTCAGCAAAGACAATCGCTTTACCTTTTGCCGTGCCGAGAATTACATAGCGTTCGCCCTCCGTAAACTTTACGCCAATAAGTTCATCGCCCTTTTGTAATTTAATTGCAATTACACCGCGTTTAGCCGTCGCATTAAATTCTGACAGTTGAGTTTTTTTGACAAGACCTTTCTTAGTCGCCATAAAAAGATAACGTGTCGGATCGAAGTCTTTAACTTTAATCAGCGCGGTTACTAACTCGTCACCTTCAACTGGAATTAAATTTCCGATATGAACGCCTTTAGCAACGCGGCTTGATTCGACAATCTGATAGGCTTTGAGTGGGAAAACTCGTCCGCGATTTGTGAAAAATAAAATCGTGTGATGATTCGTCGTTATCAAAATATGTTCGACAATATCTTCCGCCTTAGTACTCATACCGGTTACGCCGATACCGCCGCGCTTTTGATTTTTGTAAGTTGAAAGCGCAATTCTCTTGACGTAACCTCCGCGCGTCAACGTAACTACAATGTCATCGTCGTGAATTAAATCTTCTTCGTCAAATTTAAGTTGAACTTCCTCACGAATAATTTCAGTTCTGCGTTCATCGTTAAATTTTTCTTTGACGGCAAGCAGTTCAGATTTAATAATCTCCAAAATTTTATTTTCGTCGCCAAGAATTTCATTAAACTTTTCAATAGCCGCTTTAACGAATCTCAATTCAGTTTCAATTTTTTCACGTTCAAGCCCCGTCAATTTCTGCAGACGTAAATCAAGAATTGCCTGCGCTTGAATATCGCTAAGTCCAAATTTTTCTGTAAGCTGATTTTTAGCTTCGCCAACGGTTTCACTTTCGCGAACGATTTTAATAACTGCGTCAAGGTTATCAATCGCCGTATTCAAGCCTTCCAAAATGTGGGCGCGAGCCTTCGCCTTTTCAAGTTCAAAATTTGTCCTGCGCGTTACAATTTCTTCTTGATGTCTGATGTAATGTTGAAGAACTTGCTTTAACGTCAAAACTTCCGGCTTGCCGTTGACGAGTGCCAACATTATCACGCCGAAAGAATCTTGCATTTGAGTATGCTTGAAAAGTTGATTCAAAATAATTTGCGGGTTAATGTCTTTGCGCAATTCCATAACGATTCGCATACCTTCGCGGTCTGATTCGTCGCGCAAATCTGTAATGCCTTCGATAGTTTTGTCGCGAGCAAGGTCAGCAATTTTTTCAATCAGACGCGCCTTGTTGACTTGGTAGGGAAGTTCCGTAACAATAATTCGCGGTTTACCATTGGGCAGAGTATCAATTTCAGTTTTGGCACGCATTTTAATCAAGCCGCGTCCTGTTCGATAAGCGTCAACAATTCCTTCGTTGCCCAAAATCTGCGCGGCAGTCGGGAAATCAGGACCTTGAATTTTTTCCATTAAGTCGCCGAGTTCAGCTTCGGGATTGTCAATCAACAGTAAAGTTGCGTCGATAACTTCGCCCATATTATGCGGCGGAATATTTGTTGCCATACCAACCGCAATGCCGGAAGTTCCGTTGACTAAAAGCTGTGGAAATTTTGAAGGTAAAACGGACGGCTCTTTTAAAGATTCATCGTAGTTGGGTACAAAGTCAACAGTTTCCTTGTCAATGTCCTGCAACATCAATTCGGAAATTTTTGACATACGCACTTCAGTATAACGCATGGCAGCGGCGGGGTCTCCGTCAACAGATCCAAAGTTACCGTGTCCGTCAGCAAGCGTATAACGCATTGAAAAATCTTGCGCCATTCTTACAATCGCATCATAAACGGAAGTATCGCCGTGCGGATGATATTTACCTAAAACTTCACCGACGATACGCGCAGATTTTTTATAAGGCTTGGTACTCGTCATGCCTGCTTCCTGCATCGCGTACAAAATTCTGCGGTGAACAGGCTTTAAGCCGTCGCGCACATCAGGAATTGCTCGCGATACAATGACGGACATTGCATAATCTATGTAAGAAAATTTCATTTCATGTTCAAGGTTGACGGGTAAAATTTTCCCCGTAAAAAGTTCACTCAATACATACACCTCATTTATTTAGCTCTAGGCTTTTAGGGATTAGCTCCAATTATACGATAATTATAACACAATTTCTGAAAAAGTCTAATTTCCCGCAAATTGAGCATTGAGAACAATTTTTTAAATAATCTTATAGGTTACGTTTTTTATTGCGCGGCAAAAATTTTTTGATATAATTGATTTAAAAATTTTGAACAAGGACGGACAAATTTTATGTTCAATGAAATTCGCAGTTGGTTCGGGATTAAAAGTATTTCTACAAAAATAACTTTAATTTGTAGTGTATTTTTTATCGCCTTGATTGCCATGACAAATTTTGTAATGTGGCTTAGCATTTCTTACGCTCTATACCATCCTGCAGAAGCGACCATTGAACACAGTATCGAAAATGCACGAAAAATTTTGGAGGAATCTGACAAATATCCGGACGCTTTAATTTTTCATTCTATACATAAAATCCTTGTGTCAGGCGTTGTGCTTAGAGTTTATGACGAGAAAGGAAATTTGCTTTTTGACACAGACGAAATAAATTATCCGACCAATGAAATGTTTGAAAAAAATATTATACAAGACCCGCCGATTTTAGCTGATGAGACTTTAAAAATGGCGAAAATAAATAACGCGATTATTTACCGCGCAGACATCAGTTTTTATAAGTCGGGACAATATTTAATCTTTTATTTTTACAGGACAATTACTTCACAGAAAAATATTTTTGATGATTTAGGAATTTTTATGATTATCGTTGACTTATTGAGCGTGGTTGCCGCGATTAGGATAAGTCGCTTTATAAGTCACAAAGTTTTGTTGCCGATAAAAAATATTACACGACTTGCAGAGAAAATTTCTACAGAAAATGAAAGTGAACGCGTCAAAGAAAGAATACCTGTTCCGCCTGCAAATGATGAAATATCTGAACTTGCCAAAACTTTTAATGAAATGCTTGATCGTATGCAGGGCGATATTTCCGAACATAAAAAATTTGTGTCAGACGCGTCGCACGAACTTCGTAAGCCTTTGACGATTATTGAAGGTTACGTCGAAGTTTTAGAAAAATTTGGTAAGACTGATATAAAACTGCGTGATGAAAGTCTTGAGGCGATTCGTGACGAGACGCAGAATATACAAACTCTACTGAAAAATTTGCGTCCCAGTCCGATTAATTTAAAAAAAGAATTAAAATTTCACAAGAAAGTTTTTGAATTGTCGGAGGTTGTCGAAACAGCCTTTCAACGCGAAAATACAACTTTTCATAATCACGAAATGCATTTAATTCAAAATGATTCCGCGCAGATTTACGGAGACAAGACGGCAATTTTGCAACTTATTAGAATTTTTCTTGACAACGCGATTAAATACACGCCTGAAGGTGGAAAAGTTCAGTTAAATTCCGTAATAAGAGACGACAAAATTTTGGTGAGCATTATCGATACCGGAATTGGAATTGCTAAAGAAAATTTTGATAAGATTTTTCAGCGCGGAGTTCGCCTTATTGAAGATAATTTTGTTAAGCAGGCGGAAGGTAGCGGAATTGGGCTTTCTATCGCGAAAGAAATTGCCGACGCCCACAGCATAAAAATTAATATCGTAAGCACTTTGGGGGAAGGAACAACTTTTACTCTTAGTATTCCGTTGGCTAAATAGCAACTCTTTCACGATAATTTTTCAAACTTTGCAAAGTATCACAAAGTGCGTCGCCGCCAAATTTATCAACAATCGCATCTGCAGTCACAATAGCCGCCATTGCTTCGCCGACAACGGCCGCCGCCCATATCGCGCAAGTATCGCTACGTTCCTTGCTGGCAGTGGTGGGAAGTTTTGTTTCAATGTCAATCGTCTGCAAAGGTTTCATCAAAGTTGGAATCGGTTTCATTGCAGCGCGAATAATAATTGGTTCGCCATTACTCATACCGCCTTCAATGCCGCCTGCGCGATTAGTCTTGCGGAAAATTTTTTTATCGGCGTTGACAAAAATTTCGTCGTGGACTTCACTTCCAAATTTTTTCGCGTTATCAAAGCCGTCACCAATCTCAACGCCTTTAACCGCTTGAATTGACATAAACGCCGCCGCAAATTTCGCGTCAAGTTTTTTATCCCATTGAATATGACTGCCAAGACCTAAAGGCACGCCGGTTATCATAACTTCAAAAATTCCGCCGACTGTATCTCCGCGTGATTTAGCGTCATCGATACGGCGTTTAATATTTTCTTCGTCCAAAACTTTGCTTGAAATTTCAACGCCGCATTCTTTGAGAAAAATTTTGCATAAAGCACCTGCCGCAACACGCATAGCAGTTTCACGAGCACTTGATCTTTCTAAAATATCACGAATATCTGCGCGGTTATATTTTAAAACTCCCGTTAAATCTGCGTGACCGGGTCTGGCATTGGTAACTTTTTCTCCGTAGGGAAAACCTTCCGTACTCATTTTATCCGTCCAATTTTCCCAGTCGCGATTTTCAACAATCAAAGTTATCGGACTGCCAATCGTTTCACCAAAACGTATGCCCGACGCAAAAATAACTTTATCTGATTCAATTTTCATACGGTCGCCGCGCCCGTAACCACTTTGACGCCGTTTTAAATCTGCGTTGATAAATTCACTGCTGACTTTCAATCCTGCGGGTAAACCTTCAACGATGCAAATTAATTGTTTACCGTGACTTTCTCCCGCGCTGTTAAATTTAATTCCCAAAATTTTTCTCTCCTCTATAAATTTTATGGATTTTTATCAGATAAATTTATGCTGAAACCATTTTTGCCGTGACTTTTCACAATGTAAACTGATTTATCCGCCGTTTCAAAAATTTTATCATAATCTTTTTCTGAACCGCTAAAAATCACAATTCCTATACTCGCTGATAATCTTACTTTTTGGTCGTCAATTATCATTGTCGAGGCAATTTCACAAATTTTTTTCGCCTTATCAACTACAAAATTTTCGTCAGAAACTTTTTCCAACAAAATTACAAATTCATCGCCGCCGAATCTTCCAATAAAACTGTCTCTCACAAAAAGTTTTTTAAGCGACATAGAAAATTTTTTCAAAATCTCATCGCCAAATTGATGTCCGTAAGTATCATTCGCCTCCTTGAAATAATCTAAATCTATAACGAAAAATGCCGCCGTATCCTCTTGAGAAAACGTTTTCAAAGTTCTTTTACAAATTTTCTCAAACGCAATTTTATTTAACAAGCCAGTCAATTTATCAATCTCGGAATTTTTTTTGTAGAAATCTCGCGCCTTACTAAGTTGCTCATTAATTTTCTTAATATTTTCAAAATCCAAAGCAACTTCGCGTAATTTCATTAACTCCGTTAAATCGTCCATCAAAATTACTATCCCAAAATTTTCGGAATGAATCGCGGACGTTTTTATGTGCAAAGTTTTCATTTTTTCGCCGGTAAAATATTGAACAATTTTTTCGTGGTCTTGCGTATCGTCGTAAACAACGTCGAGCAACATTTGATTAAAATCGTCATTTTCGCTATATTCCAAAAAAGCTCCGGCAAATGGCTTTCCGATTAAATCTTCCATTTTTTTATCGAGAATTTCAAGAGTTGCCAAGTTCACATACAAAATTTTTCCTTCTTGCAAATAAATCACGCCATCTGAAATTTCATGCAAAATTTTGCTGTGAATAAAATCTGTATCTTCTTCCAAGCTTATCACCGCCAAAAAAAATTCGTGTACACTATTTTAAATCAAAATCGATAAAGTGTACACAAATATTTAATGAAAAATTATTCTACGTTGGAATCAAGGTAATTCGTCACTGCTTTTGTAAATCGTGATGAGCATATCAGTTCCTGACGCCGATAAAACATTTGCGATTCTGCCGACAGCTCCAAATATCGCAAAAGATTTTTTTTCTTTTTTCGCCGACTTTGCCAAAAGTAATAAAATCCTCAAGCCGGCACTTGAAATATAATTCAACTCGGAAAAATCAATCGCAAGCTTATTATTTTTTTTCAAAGTTTCCAAACAAATTTTTTCAGCTTCACTCGCAGTAACGGTATCAATTTTTCCGATAGCCGACAAAATTTTCCAGCCATTTTTTTCACTTTCGGCAAAACTAAGCATTTTTTCCAACTAAATCACTCCTTATTAATTTTAATGCACATCTTTAACCAGTTGTAAAATATTTTGCCTTCTTTGCAATAATTATAATTTATCTCATCAAAAATTTGGTGCATAAACATAATTCCGAATCCGCCAATTTGAGCGTCGTCCAAGTCCTTCGGAAAATTTTTATCTTTAACATCAACGTCCAAAGGATTAAATTTTTTCCCGCTGTCCTTTAATTCTATAAAAAAATTTTCTCCTTCGCAATACGCACGAATAAAAATTTTTCCGCTCTTATCACCGTAAGCATAATTTATTACATTTGACGCGGCTTCCTCAAATCCCAATTCCAAACTCATCAATTTTTCTTCGGGAATATTATTTTTTTCCGCGATTTCTATGACATAATCAAGCATTGAATAATAATTTTCTTTATTAGCAGGAAAAACTTTCCAATCCATTTTAATCCTCCTTGAAAAATTATTTACTGATTGCCGTTAAATTTTAAAACCATCATCGTCATATCGTCCGACTGTTCAGCCTTGCCGGAATGTTTTTTAACTTCCATACGAACTTTTTCAAGTAATTTTTCCAAATTTTCCTCATCGCTGTTTTCGTTTAAAACTCTCTTCAAATTTTCTTCTAAAAATTCTTCGCCTTTTTCGTTCATCGCTTCGGTTATTCCGTCCGTGTAAAGAAAAATTTCATCGCCGGGTTCAATGTGCAAATGTTGTTGTGTAAAATGCGCAAATTCATTTACGCCGAGCATACAACTTTTATCAACTTCAAGGTATTCAAATTTTTTTTCAGATTTTCTGTAAATCAGAGGCGCATTGTGTCCGGCATTTACGTAAGAAAATTCACCTGTTTTTAAATCCAACATTCCAAAAAAAACGGTTACAAACATCATTTCATCATTATTTTGACAAAGTTGTTGATTCGCACAACTTATCACAGAGGAAAAATCATCAGGATTCGTCATCATAACAGAAAAATTTTCCAAAATCGTTTTGGAAGTAACCATAAAAAGCGCGGCGGGAACTCCTTTTCCTGAAACATCAGCGATTGTTATAATTAAATGTCTGTCGTCTAGCAAATAAAAATCGTAAAAATCGCCGCCAATTTCTTTAGCCGCGTTCATTGTCGCAAAAATTTCAAAATCTTTTCTTCCGAAGTCAAAATCACTCGGCAACATACTTTGTTGAATATGTGCCGCAACATTTAATTCTGCGGAAATTTTTTCATTTTCCTTGCTGACTTCCTGCGCGATGCTGTAAAAGTAAAAACAAAGTATAAAGAATAAAATTCCTGCCGTTATCAAGCCGACCGTGAAAAAAATACTCCAAACAACAACAGCGTCCTGCATTGGCTTAGTTGTCGTAATTTCAAAAACTTTTGATAGCCTGTCTAAATTGTCAACGAAACCGAAAACTAATGACGCAAAAAATAAAAATACAGCACTTAAGATTATTAAAAATTTTATGATACGTTTACGTTCTTTAAAAATTTTTGTGTTATGCTCCAAATATTTTTCAAGAGATTCGATCCAATCGGGGCTCCAGAAACTTTTTGCGAATAAAACTACAAAAATTACTGTGAAGAAAGTTTCGACAACTGCACCGACTACAATTAAATAAGAAAATACTGCCCTGATTGCCGGAAAAAATATAACCATTGAGCCTAAAACTAAAAAGCCATGAACGAAACAAGAAATTATTGTGACTAAAACAATTTTGGGCAGAGGATTTTCCTTATTTTTTATAAAATCAAATAAAATCCCGCTGACATAACCGAAAATAACTCTAGAGACTAAGCCGATCATTATACTGCCGAAAAAATTTCCGCTTGAAAACGGATCGAAAAGCGAATCGGCGTTTTCAAAATTTAGTGCTGAAGCGCGAAAAATACTAATCAGCCCGAAAAAAAATCCCATTAGCCCGCCGTAATTTCTGCCGAGAAATAATGCCGCTAAAATTACCGGGATATGCATTGTTGTGAAAGAAATATATTCTGTTTGAATGAAGGCTATCCACGATGCGGCAAGCAAAACTTCTACGATCGCCAAAAACGTGAACAAAAAATATTTTGGACGTTCAGGCACAGTCTTTTCTAAAAAGGTTTCATACATAAATTTTTCTCCAAAAAATATTTTATGAAAAATGATAATTCGGCTTGAAAATAAATTTCCCTGCAAAAAAAATCTCCGACTATTCATCGGAGGTTAAATGTCTTAGGGTAAAAAAATTTACTTTAACGCGTAAATATAGGGATTAGCGGCAAAATTTTCTGTGCCGTAGAGTTCGGAATATTTTTCACGACAAGCCAAAACTTTTTTGACATAATTTTTTGTTTCGTTAAAAGGAATTTCATCCACGTCAGAAAAATTTTTGTGCCAGCCTTTAGTTTCCATCCAATGCTGGACATTTCCGCGACCCGCATTATATGCCGCCAACGCTAAAACATCATTACCAAAAAATTCGTCCTCAAGCTCTGCCAAATACCAGATTCCGTACTTAATATTTGTGTCGCAATTATGAAGTTGGTTTATCGACGGAGGATTTTCATCAAGTTGCGTAGCTATCCAATTTGCCGTATCAGGCATAATCTGCATTAATCCTACCGCGCCGCTTTTCGACGTTGCACCTTCAACGAAATTACTTTCGACTTTCATAACCGAAATTGCCAAAAATCTGTCTACGCTGTATCGCGCCGCATGCGATTCTACTTTATCACGATATGGGAAAGGGTACAAAATTTTTTGTGCGGCAGGTAACCTTGAGATTGCGCCGATTGTTACAAATAAAACCGTAACTGCCATGATAATTTTTAATTTAAATTTAGACAAAATTTTTCACTTCCTCGTAGGGATTTGCCCTATAAAGATTGCAACATTTTTTGAATCAGCGGAACAACTTGTTTACGGACTTGAGAACCGGGTCTGTGATTGTTAATGACGACATCTGCGCGGTCAGCAATTTCTTTAGCGGACATCTGCGCGTTAATTTTGTTTGACGCTTGCTCCCAATTTAAACCGTCACGACGCATAAGACGCCATCTTTGCTTGCTTATGTTGACATAAACCGCCCAAACTTCATCAACCAAAAATTCCCAGCCCGCCTCGAAAAGCAAAGGAATTTCTAAAACTACAAGCTTGACGCCATTTTCCGCGCAGTCTACAAGAAAATCTCTTGTACGGTTTAAAAGTATTGGATGAGCTACGGAATTTATCCATAGGCGTTCACTTTCATTGTTGAAAATAATCTCCGCGACAAGTTTTCTATTAAGTTGCCCGTCTTCTTCAACAATAATATTTCCGAAACGTTGAACATACGCTGAATAAAGTTGCCCGCCACATTGTAAAAGCTTATGGGTCTCTCTGTCAACATCAAAAGTTTTTGCGCCGAATCTTCTAAAAATTTCAGCGACGGAAGATTTCCCGCAAGCTATTCCGCCTGTCAAACCGATTATGTACAAAAGTTTTCCTCCATTTAGCCTGTAACTTTTATCAGTGAATAGTTAATAGTTAATAGTAAATAGTTAATGATAAAAAACTGATCACTGATCACTGACCACTGACCACTGACCACTTAAATCTTTTTCTATACGTCGTTCACTGAAAAGATGACCTATAGCACGTTTAAAAGCGGCTTTACTTATGTGAAAAATGGAAAAAATTCTTTCCGGCGCAGTCTTGTCATTGAAAGGCATTTGCCCGCCGTGTTCGCGCATAAAGTTCAAAATCTTTTCGGCGTCATTATCAAGGGCATTTTCTTTAGCGAAACGCAACGACGCATCAAGCCGACCGTCTTCACGCACAAAAGTTACCCGCGCTTCTACAACGTCACCGGCTTTAATCGGTTGAGGAATTTCTTTCTGCGCGATAAAAACTATGTATCTTTCTTCACTGAAAACAAATGCGCCCGCATCCGTAATATTATAAATCGCTCCTATAATTCTGTCGCCGCGTTGAATATTTTCCGCAGGTTTTGACGCCCGTCGAATTTCATCAGCGACTTTCATAGACGTTGCAAGACGTCCTGATTTATCGGTATAAAGTTTTGCCCAAACAATGTCACCGACTTGAGGACGCCCGACCATTTCAGCGAAAGGCATAAAAATTCCGCGCTCCGCTCCAACGTCAAGGAATACTCCGTCTTTCGACTGATTGATAACTTTTAACCGTGCGATTTGCCCTTCACGCATTTTGGGAACGCGCATACTTGCCGTTAATCTTTTTTTCGGATCAAGATAAAGAAAGACATTTACCGAATCGCCAACTTTAACTTCCGCCGTCTGTTGCGTCTTATGCAGCAGAATATCATCATCATTGTTGCCGGTCTCCGCGCAGAGGAACGCGCCAAAATCACTTACTCTAGCAACTTTCAACGTCGCAACAGTCATCGGCTTAAATTTAACTTCATTGCCGTTTTCCTTCGACGTATCTTTAATTTTAGGTTTATCCTTAAATTTCGGTTTAGATTTAATCTTAGATTTTTTATTCTTTGTAGGATTCAATCTCGGCATCTCCCCAAAGTTTTTCCAACGCGTAGTAATCGCGGCTCTCCGTTTTAAAAATATGCGCTACAACGTCGCCGTAATCAAGCAAAATCCATTCCGCCTCGTGATAACCTTCACGATGATTGAACTTTACGCCGTCTTTCAAAAGTTCCTCTTCGATATTATCAGCAATGGCGCGAACTTGCGTAGCCGTCGCCGCGTTGCAAATTATAAAATAGTCCGTCGAAAACATTATACCTTTCATATTCATTATAACAATATTTTCAGCTTTAATCTTGCTTGCTGCCTTGCAAATTTTTTTCGTAACTTCGTTAATTTCCAAAATTTTTCACTCCTTAATATAAATCATTCTGCCGCCGAACCTTTATTTTCATCATCAGCAATATCGTGAATCGGAAACAGTTCACTAATCATTTTGTCAATACCTTCAATGTCGGGGATAAACGCGCCTTCTTCATTTTCCGCGCCCGGCAACATAATCGTCGCGGGAAGGTCGCTACTCATTTTACGCAAGACGTTAGCTAAGTGTGCCGAGTCAAAAATTTCTGCGCTGGTCTCCATTCTGTTTCTAAAAATATCAGCAATGGCAGGCAACTTAGGAATCGTTTCAAGCTGTAAAACTTTTGCGTAAAGTGACTTGATAAATTTTTGTTGACGCTGAACCCTTCCGACATCACCTAAACTTTCGCCGCGAAATCTCAAATATTTTTGCGCCTCGTAACCGTCCAAATGTTGATAGCCCTGTCCTAAATGAATTTCCAAACCTGATTCGGGGTCTTCGTAATCCATATTTTCTTCTACGTAAATGTCAACGCCGCCTAACACGTCAATCAATTCGGCAAAAGTATTCATATCCACAACTATATATTGATGAATGGAAATTCCAAGTAGCGCGGAAACGTGACGCACCATTAAACTTGCTCCGCCCCAACCGTAAAAAGTTCCTATACGTCCCGCCGCCGAATCAGAATTTATCCAAGTATCACGCGGAATTGAAATCAGTCGTGACTTGCCTGTATCATTGGAAAAACTTAATACCAAAATCGTATCCGCATTTTGAACGCCTTCTTCACCGTTGTCAACGCCTAAAATTAAAATATTTGTGTATCCGTCGAACTTTGGATCAATCGGTCCCGTCATAGCCGTTTTCCTGTCATTGTAGCCCTGATAGATAGAAACCAATTCATTATACACGCTACCGACGGTATTGTACACTCCCAAGCCGACAAATAAAACTGCTGATATAAAAAGCGCAAGAATAACAAGCGCAAAAATAAGGCGAAAAACTTTCAACTTACGTTTACGACGAACTTTTCTTTGTGGTTGCTTAAGATTAGCGTTAGTTTTATTTGTCATTTTAAGCCCTGCTCACTTTTAATTTTAGCAGTAGAATCTAACTTCACCAAAATATTTTTTCCACGTGCTTATAATTTCTTCCGAGCGTGCCTCAATGATGTCTGAAATGTTTCTTAAAATTCGATTCGGAATATTTGAGTTATTGTGGCACATTACACATTTGCCGCGAGAAGTTATCCAAATTTTTGTGGCATTTGAAGTTGGCTGTCCCTCCGAAATATGAACGTGTACCGGTTCGAGAGGATTATTTTCATTTGACCAAAAATAGATTGTATAGTTGCCGACCTTAAAAATCTGGGGCATTTTCAAAGCCACCTCCGCGAGCAAACCTAATTATCAAGTGCGCAGTAGAACGAATAATTTCCAAATATTTTTCTACTTCCTGTTGAGTATAGCGGTAAATTTCTTCAATACGATAATCGGGGAGGTAAACCGTCATATGATGAAAGCCGTCTTTAGAATCCGGCGTTTCAACATAAACTTTAACTGAATTGTCGGGCAAAATTTCTGAATGAACAATTTCAGTATCATCATTAAGCGTTAAGAAAGGGTACATCATTTTAGGATTTTCCTTTGACAAGAGTAAAAAATTTCTTGCGTCAATCGTCGCAGGATGAACGAGCGCATTTTTCTGTACGACAAAAATTATTGATTCACTCAACGCCGTTAAAATAATTTCGTCAAGATTATTCGACTTATCGGCAAGTTCGCGCAGTTTATCGACGCCGGGATAATTTCGATTTGGTTCAATCATATCAGCGAAATAAATAATTTTGTCCAACGCAGACATATTTTTTGCGCCGACGGTATGACGATAAATCGCTTGAATAATTTCCTTATCATCAACGCCGTAAATTTCCGTAACCATTTGTGCGCCAATGTAAGCGTGAAGTAAAAGCGGCGCGGAAATTTCAACCTCTCCAATAATAATGCCGCGTTTAATTGCTTCAGCCTGTAAATCTTCGTTTTCAAATTCGCGGGCGCAATCGTGCAACAACCCTGCAATATAGGCTTTTTGTTCGTCTACGCCAAATTTTTTGGCAAGCTTGACGGCTGTATTTGCCACGCCGATTGAATGAGCAAAACGACTTTTTTTCAGCCGCCCTTGCAACTCTCTGCGCATTTCATCAATAGTCATAAATAAAGCCGCTCCTTCTTGATATACTCTTCAACGACTTCAGGCACGAGATATTTTATTGACAAGCCCTCTTTAACGCGTCGCCTAATTTCAGTTGAGGAAATTTCTATGTCAGGCGTCGTGACGGTATGAATTTTTTCCTTAAAAAGTTTACCGAAAAATTTTCTTAACTCCGAAAAACCTACTTTTACATTTGGACGCGTCGTAGCTATAAAGTGACATTGTTGGACCAGTTCTTTAGCTTGATACCACGTAGGCAAGTCACGTAACGAATCTGCGCCAATTATGAAAAATAATTCCGTCGACTCGCCAAATTTTTTATGCAACTCATTGACTGTTTCCAGCGTGTAAGATAATCCTTCGCGTAAAATTTCCATTGGCGATACCCGAAATTTTTCATTTGACTTCGTAGCTAAAAACGTCATCATCAAGCGGTGCAATTCAGGCGTAACAAATCTTTCAACCTTATGCGGAGGACGCGCGGCAGGGATAAATAAAATTTCGTTGAGTTGAAAAATTTCCCGTACTGATTCAGCCGTTGCCAAATGTCCTAAGTGTATCGGGTCGAAAGTGCCTCCCATTATTCCAATTTTAGGGATTAGGGAAGAGGGATTAGGGATTAGAGTTTGCATTGTTATTTCCTCTCAACGTGAAATTATTAATCCGACAATCAGACTTACTGCTGCAATGAATAAACCTGCGCGGAGGAAGTCTAAAATATCATGCCGCCCTTTAGGATCGCGCCAATAATTTTTTAGCGTGCGTATGTAGCCGAAAAAATTTTTAGTCTTCGTCGTCATTGTAATCGTAACTATCTTCGTCGCTATCGTAAGTATCGGAATATTTTTTCTTGTCGTAACTGTTTTTGAAAGTAAAAGTTTTTTCTTCGTAACCTGATTTTTCATCGTTGAAAAGATCGGACAGCCCTGCATCAACTTCACTAAAATTTCCGTTGTAAGATGATTTAACTGACTTATCTTGAGATTTTTTATCAGGCTTGAAAAATGTTGACGAAGTTTTTTTCAACGGCAAAGGTTTAGCGAAAAACATTTCCGGCGATTCTCCGCGCAGAAACATTTCATTAATCTGATTAATTGCCGCGCTGTGTCCGCCTTCAGCCGCCAAGTTGTACCACTTCAAAGACTCTTCAATATTTTGTTCGACACCGACACCGTAATAAAAACAATTTCCAACTTCATAAATCGCAAGCAGACTTCCCTGTTGCGCCATTTCTAAATAATTTTCAAAAACTTTTTTAAGCCGTTGCGGAATATTATTCCATTTCTCCTCTTCAACTTCATTTTTAATTTTGCGCCTATTTACAGGTTTAACCTTCGGTGTATCATCGACTTCAACATTGTAGCGTAAATCGTTCAGTTGGTCTTCAAGCTTATCGGCTTTATCGCGCAGATTTTCTGCCCGCTCCGTAAGTTTATCGGCTTTATCCTCAAGCTTATCAGCCTTATCAAGCAGTTTAAGAAAATTATCATCGTCGCCTTCAAGTTCAAAAGCTTTGTCACGCAATTCATCAGCTTGCCAATTCAATTCGTCCGCCTTAAATTCAAGGTCGTCCGCCTTATCGCGCAAATCTTCTATCTGCTCTAAAAGTTCTTCTTCATTCATCATTTTGATTAATTTTCTGCAACATTTTTATTGCATTTTCGTTGCCCAATTCAGCAGATTTTTCAAGCCATTCAAGAGTTTTAGCAGAATTTTCTTCGCCGCCGTCACCTCTGGCATACATTAAGGCGAGATTGTACATTGATTCCGCGTCGCCAAATTCAGCGGCTTTTTCGTAAAACTTAATGGCTTTATCAAAATTTTGCTGAACACCCATACCTGCATGATACATATCGCCGACAATTTTCATTGCCTCTGCGTCATTGAGATTCGCGGCTTTATTGAACCACGTAAAGGCTTTCAAAAAATCTTGAGTTTCGCCCGCTCCGTAATAGTACATTCCGCCGACAGCTTTCATTGCCATTACGTAACCGGAATCGGCGGCTTTTTCAAGCCACCTCATAGCTTTTTCGTGATTTTTCTCAACGCCTTGACCGTATTCGTATATAACGCCGAGATTATTCATAGCTTCTGCATTACCATGACTGGCAGCTTTCCGAAGCCATTCAGCGCACTTTTCAAAATTTTGTTCAATGCCCATGCCTTCGTGATACATATCGCCGATAATTTTCATTGAATCAGCGTCATTAAAATTGGTGGCTTTCTCTAACCAATAAAACGCTTTAAGAAAATTTTGCTCGACGCCTTCACCGTAATAATACATCGCGGCAAGGCTTTTTATCGCGTCAAGATTTCCGTCACTAGCGGCATTTTTCAAAAATTCTACATCAATTTCTTCAGGTATATTAGATTTAAAATTGCCCATAAAAATTTACCTCATCTATTCGTTACTTTCAATTAAATATTTCATTGTCGTAATAGCCTCAATCCTATCTTTCATAATATGCCTAATTACGTTTAAAAAAATTTTTACCAAAGTCCTAAAATCATTTTTGATAAAAATTTATTTTTGCGAATAATACATTTGCTAAACATAAGCGAGCCTACGATACTGAAAAATGTACAGATTAAAAACGTAGTTACATACAAGTGAAAGTAATTCAAAAACAAAATTCTAAACGGAATTTTTATTATATCACTCAGTATGTACAAGTCCATTGAAAAAATTCCAAACAATTGAAACATTTTCGTTAATCCAAAATCCATTTCGCTCATTTTTTGTGCGATTTGTAAAACTATCAAAATTCCGGATATTGAAGTTAAAATTCTCACCTCCGCTGTAGTTGAATGTATAAGAAAATAATTTCCGACTATGAATAACATTAAAAATATTATTGTCCATAAGAACGAAAACTTGAAAACAAAATTTCTATAGTTATTCCTCGCAAAAATCCCAAGCGTAAAGAAAAACAAAAACCAAAAAATTTTAAGCGGAAATATTTGTGTATGTAAGTCAATAATTGCCAACGTTGCTGACAAACTTAAACCCAAAAAACTTACTTTGTTATCAAAAATTATCAACACTGCTATTGCAAAAAATAATGCGTACAGGAACCAAAGTTCACCGTCAGGATTGATTCCCAAGAAAATTTTAAAAAAATCTTCTAAGTCATAGGAATTATTGGCAAATGAAGATAACAATAACTTAAATGGCAGGTAACATAAGCCAACGAAAAAATATGGTACAAGTAATCGTTTAGCCTTTTTCTGTAGTAACGAAAATTTTTCGGAAGTTTTAAAGGGGTTGGCAAGAAATCCACTTATGAAAAAAACAGTGGCATATGAAAACTATATATCACGTTGAAAATTATTGAGAAGTGCGGTTCAGATATTTCTTGAGGTGTCGAAGCATCAGGTATACAGTGCCCAATAATTACCAGCACTATTCCAATACCTTTAGCAATGTCCAAATTTTTTTCGCATAATCCCAACTTCTGACTGCCTTCCAAATTTTCATTGAGAATCATCTAGTCTGCCCGTTGCCATCAATCAAATATTTCATCGTGGTAAGAGCCTCAAGCCCCATAGGTCCGCGTGCATGAAGTTTTTGCGTACTGATACCAATTTCCGCGCCGAAACCAAATTCAAAGCCGTCAGTGAACCGCGTCGAAGTGTTGACATAAACTGCCGCCGCGTCAACAAGTGTCTGAAATTTTTTAGCGGCATCTTTATCGTCTGTAATAATTGCTTCGGAATGTTCGGTATTGTATTTGTTAATGTGCGCAATGGCTTCATCAATGTCGTTGACAACCTTAACAGCCAAAATTAAATCACTGTACTCCGCCGCCCAATCCTCTTCAGTGGCAACTTTCATATCGGGACAAATTTTTCTGCTAAGTTCATCGCCACGCAGTTCAACATTGTTTTCAGTCATCAGCTTAGAAATTTTCGGCAAGAATTCTTCCGCAATATCCTTGTGAACCAAAAGAGTTTCCATAGCGTTGCAGACGGAAGGACGCGAAATTTTAGCCGTCAATACAACGGGCAATGCAATTTCAAAATTCGCCGCCTTGTCAACGTAAATGTGACAAACACCAGTGCCGGTTTCAATGACAGGTACGGTTGAATGCTCGACAACGCGCGTAATTAATCCTGCACCGCCACGAGGTATTATCACGTCAATCAATTTGCGCAGACGACACATAGCTACAACCGCGTCGCGATCCGTTATTGCAACAAATTCAATCGAATGTTCAGGTAAGCCCTTAGACGTTGCCGCCTCAATCAAAATATCCGTCAACTTTTTATTTGTACGAATAGCCTCTGAACCGCCGCGCAGAATACAAGCATTACCCGACTTAAGACAAAGTGCCGCCGCGTCAACCGTGACATTGGGACGCGCTTCATAAATAATTCCTATGACGCCGAAAGGTACACGCACCCGACGAATTTTTAAACCGTTGGGGCGCGTTACATGAAAATCTTCTTGCCCAATGGGATCGGGTAAAGCCGCAGTTTGACGAAGCCCCTCTGCCATTGCCTCAATACGTGCAGGATTTAAAGTCAAGCGGTCAATCATATTTTTGCGCGTACCCTTTTCCAATGCAGCCTTTACGTCTTCCGCGTTGATTGCGATAATTTCATCTTGACGCGCCAAAATTGCGTCTGCCATTGCCAACAACGCGGAGTTTTTCATTTCGGTAGAGACGCCCGCCAATATCCTTGCCGCCGCCTTTGCGTCCCGTGCTTGATTAGCTAAAAATTCTTTCATCAACATTTCTTTCCACCTCGTTCAAAATATTTTACAACGAAAAATTTTTAATTACGCATTATAAAAAATCGTTCCAATTTCTTCACCATTAAGGGCGCGGCGTAAATTTCCTACTTCCTGCCCGTTTACAATCAACATAATAATCCCATTTTTGGCGGCAATTTTCGCGGCTTGAATTTTCGTAAACATACCGCCTATACCAAGTTTTGTACCTGCGCCGCCCGCCATACTTTCGATTTCCGGCGTAATTTCGGCGACTTCGTGAATAAGTTTAGCGTTGGCGTCAACTTTCGGATTGCCGTCATAAAGCCCGTCAATGTCCGATAAAATTATTAAAACTTCCGCGTTAATCATTTCAGCAACCATCGCGGAAAGGTTATCGTTATCGCCAATTCTGATTTCGTCCGTAGATACGGCGTCATTTTCATTGATGACTGGGATAACACCCATTTTTAAAAGCGTCTTCAAAGAGTTACGGGAATTTTCGCGAGCGTGTTCATCGGCGGCTGTATCTTTCGTCAAAAGAAGTTGCGCCATAGTTTGACCGTATTCAGCAAAAAATTTTTCGTAAATGTGCATTAAAACACCTTGACCTATTGCCGCCAACGCTTGATTTTCAGGAATTGTTTTTGGCTTTTCGCTCAATCCTAATTTTCCGATACCTGCCGCTATTGCTCCCGACGTTACCAAAATTATTTCTCTTCCGGCATTGTGCAAGTCTGACAATTCGCGCACTAAATGTTCAATTCGATACAGATTTAATTTAGAATTTCCGTGTTCCCCATACGTTAAAGTACTTGTACCGACTTTTACCACGATTCGCCGCGCAGACTTTAATCTTTCCCTTACATCGCTCATCGGAATCACTTCCCAAATTTTTCTTTTCATTATAAATTCATTTTAAACTTTCTGCAAGTCTATTCTTAAGTTTTTGGATAAAAATTTTGCCTAGAAAAAATTTTACACAAAAAAACTCTACGAAAAAAATCCGTAGAGTCGAAGTCTTAAAAAATTTTATGATTACCTGTTAGACCATTGCTTGGTATATTGATTAACGGAGAAAGTCCCCTCCATAATTTGGTATCGGACGCCGCTGTTGCCATTAACTTTCAAATTGCCGCCGTCTATAAAATTAATATTTACCTGACCAATATTAACTTCAACGCCGCTGATTTGGCTAAGGCTTACGCCGGCGAGATTTACTAAGTCATCAGAATTGGAACTTTGCACAACGTCATTGCCGCCGCCAACCATATAGAAAAATTCATTATAACCACTACCGCCGGTTAAAATATCATTACCGCCTATGCCGCCCCAGAGACTTGCGCCTGAATCTCCTGCGTAAATTTGATTGTCGGCATTGTCCGCGCCAATCATAATTTCGGCTTGAGAATAATTTCTGCCGTCAACGATGCCTTCGCTACCTGCCCAGTAAGAATACGCTACCCTTTCACTGTGCATGCTATAGCCTATAAATTTATCGCGAGAATTTTGGATTTCCAGTTGCCCGCTACTTGACTTGACGAAGAAAGAATTTCCGTTTAAGTCAATGCCCGCATAATCGCTGGCAAGTTCTACAATTTCATCCTGCTGATAATTGTCGATAACTTTATCGCCACCGTTATAAGTGTAAGTGTTGCCTTCCTTAGTAATCGTCGTAGAATTATCAATGTTGGTATTGTTAGTAACGGCACCTGTTACGCTACTTTGATTTACAATGGTGCCGTTATTGCCGGACATATCGTAATAATCGCCGTAATAATTATTGATAACCGTATTGCCACCGCTATTACCGCTCGTTGAAGGCGTGCTTGGCGTGGTAATTTCTTCCGTCGTCGTGGTTGTAGTTGAACCGCCGCCTGTTTCAGAGGTTTCATCATCATCATTTTTCGTATCAACAGGTTGGCTAACTACGGACGTATCATAATCGAAAAGTTCACCCAACGTAGAATATTTTAGAGGCGTAGCACCTCCATAAATATAATATTTGGCATTAGAAACTTGACTGATGTCGCTAACACCTTGAAGAGTTATTGAAATATTCGGTTCAACATTTTTGGTAAGCTTATCTCTGCTACTGCCTCTGATAGAGAAATTATCGCTGATTACAACGTTGCCGTTCTCGACGTGTTGAGTTAAAGTTCTGCCGTTAGAGGTGGTACCGCTGTAGTAAGCAGCCGCATTAGTATAATAGGTATTCTCAAAGCTAAAAACATCGTCGTTGGAAAAATCCGTAATGACGGCTTTAATGGTAGGTCCCCATTTGCCGTTTATTACAATTTTGTCATTACCTGCGCCGCCCGTAATTGTAACATTATCGACCTTATTAGTGTGGGTAAAAGAAAAAACATCGTTGCCTTCGCCGCCGTCTGCATAGGTATAACTGCTTTGAATGTTAATGGTATCGTTGCCCGTCTCGCCGTAAATACTTGCGCCGCGCGATTTAACTAAAATGGAATCATTACCCGCGCCGCCCAAAACGCCGTTACTTTCTTCGCCTTCAAGCCAAATCCCGCCGTTATGAGAGCCGCCGTAAAGCGAAATAACATCGTCGCCGTCACCAGCGTTTACCGTAGAGTGATTACCGTAAACATAAACAATATCGTCGCCGTCGAGAGCATTTATTGTCGAATTGTCTCCACCGGAGTAAATACTATCTCCGTTGTCAGTCCCTACGACAAGGTCATTATCCTTACGTGAAGGATCAATTACATTGTAACTTGCCATAAAAATCAATCCTTTCTGAAAAACATTGTACTTATCAATTTTTGCAATTATATTATAAAGATTTTAAAAAGTACTTACCCCGCGGGTAAGAAACTAAAAAAAATTTTATCGCAGAGTTATTACTCAATTAATCTTGTATCGTGCAATTTTAATCTGATTTTAATATTTCAGAAAAGATTCATTAAAATTTTTTATGGGCTGAACATAATTTTAATCGTTGTGCCCTTATCGACGATAACTCCCGCCTCAATGGATTGTCCGACGGCAAAACCTGAACCTTGCGCGTCAATCTTAAGCCCCGCTTCATTAGCAAGCCGCGACGCCTCACGAATGCTTTTAGAGCTAAAGTCCGGAACAACCGCGCTACCTTGCGGAACTTCAACTTCCTTAACTTCTTCGGCTTTAGGTTCAACTTTTTCAGGCGGCTTTGTAACATTCGGTTTGCCGGAAGAATCACCTTCGCCAACGTCGTCCGCAAGTTCCTCGTCATCAAAAATTGCACCGCTCGGCTCAATTCTCATATACCTAAAAACTTGTGAAAAAATTCTGCTGGCAACAGGTGCGGCAATTTGTCCGCCGTAAAAAGTTCCCGACGGCTCATCAATTACCACAAGCAAAGTTAAGCGTGGATTTTCAACAGGTCCGAATCCGCAGAAAGACGCAATATAAAGTCCGTCAGTATAACCTGTACCGTATTCATTAATCTTCTGCGCGGTACCCGTTTTTCCCGCAATTCTGTAACCGCGAACAGCCGCTTTACGTCCGCCGCCCGTTGCTACAACTTGTTCCAAAAGTCCTACTAAAGTTTTATCTGTCGCCGCGTCAATCGTCTTTCTGACTTCCTCAACGCGCGTTTCAGAATAAGTCGAGCCGTTAGCATTTTTAATCGTTTTGACGACATGCGGCTTTAAAAGTATTCCGTCATTGGCAACCGCGCTAATCGCCGTAATAAGCTGCAATGGCGTAACAGCTATACTCTGTCCAATCGCCATTGTCGCAATATCTGAATCAACCATTTCAGCAGGATCATATAAAATTCCCGCCTCTTCGCCAGGCAATTCAATCCCCGTAGGTTCTCCAAAGCCGAAAAGTCTTGCGTAATAATTTAACTTTTCCGCGCCCAAATCTAAACCCAACAGTGCAAATCCTGTGTTCAATGACTGCTTGACGACATCAGCAAAAGTTACCGTACCAAAACTGGAACCGTTCCAGTTCTGAATACGCTTACCTGAAACCATTACGTAACCGGGATCAATGAAAGTTTGATTCGGTGAAACAATTCCTTCCTGCAATGCCGCACCAGCCGTGATAACTTTAAACGTTGAACCGGGCTCGTAAATCGACGAAACTGCAAGATTTTTCCACACTCCTTCATAATCCCAAAAACGATTAGGATTATACGAAGGACGATTAGCCATTGCTAAAATCTCGCCCGTCTTGGGATCCATTGCAATGCAGGTTATGGCAAGTGGAGTATTTTCCGCCATAGCCCTATCAAGTTCCTGCTCGACAATAAATTGTATCGCGCTGTCAATCGTCAACTGAATAGTCTTGCACCTGTCGCCTTGATAGCCGTGCCGCGCAAATATCGACTCCAAAATAGGATTGTCGCGCCCGTCCGTGTACAAAAATGATTCGGTAACTTCGCCTTTAATGTATTTGTCAAAAGCCTGTTCGATACCGTCAAGCCCTTTGTCATCAGTGCCGACGAATCCTAAAACATTTGCCGCAAGTACATCGTTGGGATAATAACGTTTAGCCTCGTCACGAAAGCCTAAACAAGTAGCATAACCTTTTTCTCGAATCATTTTACGAATCGCTTCATATTCGGCTTGCTCCATACGCCGCTTTATCCAAACAAAGCCGCCGCCAATATTTATATCTGTTAAAATGTCCTCAACGGTTTTATCTACAAGCGGTGCTAAATCTTCAGCAAGTTGTTGAGGATTTTCCACGTGATTCGGATCGACGAAAAGTGATTTAGTCATTGTGCTGACTGCCAATTCACGCCCGTTCCTGTCGATTATCGCACCGCGCGGAGATTGTACAAGATAATCTTGCCCGACTTGATAACGCATCCTTTCGGCAAGTTCACTTCCCTGCACAAGTTGCAACCAACCGTAGCGAAAAGTTACAACTAAAATTCCTATTAACAATACAACGACGAGTACAATTATTCGCCGCTGAACTTTTTTTCTGTTATTCTCCATTACATTTTTTAAACTTAAAATTTTTTAAACGTTTTGCCATTGACCGGTATCGCGATTGTAATTGTACCGCCCACCGTCGCCAAGTTGGAAAGTCGGCGTAACTCTATCATCATCATTGATTATGAGCGTAGTTCCAGTGCTAAATCGAGCTGTCACGTGATCTGTTGAAACTTCTGCCGTAATAATGTCGCTAAGGCTTATGTCATACAAGTTTACAATGTCCGAAAAACCAGCGTTGGTTATAACATCGTTGCCGTCGTACTTGCCGTACCAAAACATTTCCGCGCCTGAACCACCAACTAAAGTATCATCAATACTTCCCGCGCCGCCCCATAAGCTGGAATTGCCCGAACCGTCATAAATTATATTATTTTTCGTATCACCGGCAAGAATTAAATCATTAGGATTTTCGCGAGCATCAATATCGGTTATGTAATAAGCTGTAATAGTGTCAAGCCAAATTTCGCCATTGAAAGCACTTCCAACGCTTAAAACATTATTACCGACAATGTAGAGCAAATTATTATCGTTTGATTCACTGTTTGAATTTTCATTGTAAGGTTTTGCAAAAAGTTGAGTCCAGTAATACTTATAATCCGAATCTGAATCGTAAGCAAAACCGATACCTAATTCAGTAACTTTGCTATTCAAAATATTTGCGCGGTGTCCTGTTGAATTCATCCACGCATTCATAACCTCTTCGGTTGAAGTTTGTCCGGCGGCAATATTTTCAGCCGCTGTTAAGTAGGAGTAACCAAGATCGTCAAAAACCGTGAAACAAGACGTGCCGTCAGGGCGGGTGTGCGAATAATAAGTTGTAAGTTCATCTGCACGAATTGCCGCGCAGTAATTCAAAGTGTTTGACAATGACAATGCAGATAAACCGACATTGGCGCGTTCGGTATTGACCAAATCTAAAATTTCCTGCGCGTAATTACTTCCAACGTCCGCAGAAGTCGCTAAATAATTTTCTCCTGCAAGCACAATATCAGTTGATAAATAATCTTGCGTAGAAAATCCTGCGTCATAATCCAAATTTGTTTTAACTTCGTAGTCCACCAAAATCACCTCCGAAGTAAAATTTTAAATTGCTATTGCGCATTGGGCTTGCGCGTAGCATTTTGCAAAAGCACATTACGCAGACGATCTTCAATAGCGACAAGTTCTTTTTCGGCTGATGCGCGACGTTGCCGCCCTTCTTGCTGAATGCGCATAGTTTCTTCAATAGTGGAAATTAAATCTTCGTTGACCTTCTTAACCGTTTCAATGTCAACAATGCCGCGTTCATTTGCCTTTGCCGTTTCAATGGAATTTTGTTTAAGCATTTCGGCATTGCGACGCAGTAAATCATTTGTCGCATCGGTTACGGCACGCTGCATTTCAATAACGTCACGCTGATGAGTAAGCCCAAGTGCAATAACCATTTGATTTTTCCAAAGCGGAATTGTATGGTAAATCGCAGATTGTACGCGGTCGATTAAAACGCGGTCGTTGTTCTGAATCAGACGAATTTGCGGCGCAGTTTGAATCGCCAAAGTTTTACTAAGTTTAAGGTCGTGGATTTTCTTTTCAAACCTGTCTACGCTCTGTTCAAAATCGTTGACGACTTGCACTGCCATAGGATCATTTGTCGCGGTAGCTTGAGCTTTCAACTTCGGTAAAGTGCTTGTACGCATTTCATCAAGTTTTTCTTCGCCCGCGATAATATACAGTTGCAAGTCCTTGAAATACTTCAAATTTTTTTCGTAAAGCGTGTCAAACATTACGACATCTTCCATAAGTTTGATTTTAGATTTTTCAAGGCTAGACTGAATTTTTTCAACCTGCGTGGAAAGTTTATCGTAACTGCTTTTAATGTCTTCCGCCTTGTCGACGAGCGCACCGAAAAACGGAATTTTGCTGACGAAACTTTTTTTCTCTTCAGGATCAAAGCCTTTAACCTTCGAGACGAGATCACCTAAAAGTTGTCCGACTTCGCCCGAATCTTTTGTACGAACTTTCGACAAAATGCTGTCAGAAAACTGCGCAATTTCCTTCTGTGCGGGTGCGCCAAAACTTAACGGCGTGCTGGAATCCATTAAATTTATACCGTCTTTAATAGATTTAACTTTAGATTTTTCTTCCGGCGTCAACATTTCGACTTGCCGCGTAACTTTTTCAATTTCAACGGCGGGTTCGACATTTGCAACTGCCGTATCAGTATTTGAAGATGACGCCGCCTTTTGCGCCATCAAATCTTCCAAACTTATTTCTGCCATTCCTTATCGCTCCTTCTAAAATATTGTCATAAAAATTTCAGTTAATTATAACACAAGAAATATCGTAAAGGCAATTAGAATTAGGACTGGTAAAGCAGAAAAGTTTGCCGCAATATTGTCTTTAAAAATTTTCAGAAAAATAGCTTGACGTAACGGAATAAAAATTGTAAACTTTACGAAAATGGAGTGTGAACTCCTCGAAAATTTTTTTAGTTACAGTAGGGAGGATTTTTTAATGGGTAATCGCAGAAAAATCGTCGTCGTCGGCACTTCCAACGTCGGCTCGGCAGTCGTCAACAAACTTGCTGATTTTCAACTTGCATCTGAAATTATTTTGATTGACCTCAATCAGGACAAGGCTTGGGGTGAAGCAACAGACTCCAGCCACGCAACCGCTTGCGTTTACAGCACCAATATTAAATTCCGTGCAACTGACGACTACAGCGTTTGTAAAGACGCTAACATCGTTATCATCTGCGCGGGTCCGTCAATTCGTCCCGGCGAAACTCCCGACAGACTTAAACTTGCCGGCACTAACGCAAAAATTATGAACTCCGTTTTCGGCAACATTTCCAAATACACCAAAGACGCTATCATAATTCTTATTACCAATCCGCTTGACGTTGCAACTTACGTTGTCAGCACGCAATTTGATTATCCGCGTGAAAAGATTCTCGGCACCGGCACAATGCTTGAGACTTATCGTTTCCGTCGCGTCCTCGCTAACAAATACGAAGTCGATCCCAAAAACATCAACGGCTATGTTCTCGGCGAACACGGCAACGCGGCTTTCGTAGCTTGGTCAACTTGCGGCTGCGCAGGTTTCCCGCTTGAAAAACTCGATGAATACTTCCACCATGCTGAACCGCTTAACAAACAAGCTGTTGAGCAGGAACTCATCAACGTTGCTTATGACGTTATCAACAAGAAGGGTTACACCAACACTGGTATTGCTATGGCAGCTGTTCGTTTCGTAAAATCCATTCTTTACGATGAACACACCATTCTGCCTTGCTCGGCTGTCATGAACGGCGAATACGGAATCACTGACGTTGCTCTGTCAATGCCTCGTATGCTTTGCGCGGATGGTATTATGCGCGTGTTTGAAGTTCATCTCAATGATGAAGAACTTGAAAAGATGCACAAGGCGGCTCAATCTGTACGCAGTGCACTCGACGGCGCAGGCATTAAATAATTTTTAGCGATTAACCAAAAATTATTTGTTCGATAAAAAGAGAGTCGTTACTCAATCTTGGGTAACGGCTCTTTTAGTTTGCAAAAAAATTTATTTAATATCGCCGCGCCGTATCAATTCACGCGCCGCCTTTCCCGTCAAATGTTCAATCTCCAAAACGGGAACGACAAGCGCATTTAATTTGCCGTAAATTTCTTTGTCACGATGTTCGTAACTTTCATTGGGAGAATATTTTTCCGCCAACAACTTTAAGCCCAAAATTTTTTCTTCGTCATTGTCGGCAATTCGCATTTTCCCAAAAGCAATTACGCTAGAATAGTAGCTTGTAAATTCTTCCGCTACAACTTCATGCTTATCGACAACGCAAAATGACGCCTTAGGATTATTTTTTATCGCGTCGATTTTATGTCCAGTCGTCGCGCTGTGAAAATAAATTTTTCCGTCCGCATAAGCATAATTTATCGGCACGGCATAGGGATAATTATTTTCACCGGACAACGCCAAAATTCCGTAAAACCCTTCAAGCAAAATTTTTTCCGCTGTCTCATCGCTTAACTTGCATTTAATTCGGCGCATTTCCCTAAACATTTTTTCGCCATCCTCGTAACAATTTTTTAAGCGTTGACTTTTTCAATTTCAGCGGCGATTTTGTTACAAATTCTGTCGAGTTGCGCTTTATTAGGACCTTCAGCCATAACGCGAATTAAAGGTTCAGTTCCTGATGCGCGAACTAAAATTCTGCCCGTGTCGCCTAATTCTTCGCGCCCTTCAAAAATTGCGCGTTTAACGTCTTCAGCCTCTTGTGAAATTTTTTTATCTTTAACGCGAACATTTATCAAAACTTGCGGATAAGTCGTCATCATTTCGTTAAGTTCGGACGCAGATTTTTTAAATTTCTTAATAGCAGTTAAAACTTGCAAAGCGGTAATTAAACCGTCGCCGGTCGTCGAATAATCTGTAAAAATTATGTGTCCAGATTGTTCGCCGCCGAGATTATAACCGTTATTTAACATATTTTCTAAAACATATCTGTCGCCGACCGCAGTAACTTCATATCTTCCGTTTAAATTTTCTATCGCTTGACGAAAACCGATATTTGCCATAACCGTCGTAACAACAGTATTTTTTACAAGTGCGCCGATGTCCATCATCAATTTTGCGCACATAATCAAAATATGATCTCCGTCAATCAAATTTCCTTTTTCGTCGATACAAAGGCATCTATCTGCGTCGCCGTCATGAGCAATTCCAATATCAGCGCGATTTCTCAAAACTTCAAGCCGCAAATTTTCAATGTGAGTAGAGCCGCAATTTTCATTGATATTAATTCCGTTAGGATTATCACCCATTAAAATTAAATTTACGCCAAGTCTGTTTAAAATAATCGGCATAATATCATAAGCCGCGCCGTTAGCACAATCCAAAACAACTTTCATACCGTCAAAACGCTCACTCGTTGTACTTACAACAAAATCTAAATAATCAACGACTAAATCGCGGCGATATTCAACTTCACCGATTTTTGCACCTGTCGGACGATAAAAATTATCATCGGAAGAAAGTTGTGAAACAATTTCAGAAATTTCATCTTCAACGGCGTCAGGAAGTTTATAACCCGTTCTGCCGAAAAATTTAATGCCGTTATCATAAAAAGGATTATGAGACGCGCTGATAACAATTCCGGCAACTGCGTGAATTTGTCTAACAAGATAGGCAACGCCGGGCGTGGGAATAATTCCGACCGAAATTGCGTGACCACCGGCGGAACAAATCCCCGTAATCAACGCAGATTCTAACATTTCGCCGGAAATTCGCGTATCGCGTCCGATTAAAATTTTAGGTTTATCTTCGTAACGTTTACCAAAATACAAAGCGGCGGCGCGACCGAGCCTGTAAGCCAATTCGGGCGTCAATTCGGTATTAGCTTCGCCACGAACGCCGTCAGTTCCAAAAAGTCTTGACATTAAAAAATCTCCTTAATGATTTATTCTTCAGTTATTATATCAAATTTTTTCCAAAAAAAATCTCCGATAAAAATTCATCGAAGAATATTTTACACTAAATTTTTTTGCCGTCAAAGTCAGGTTTACCGTTTTTATCGTTAAAAGTCATCGTGCAAGCAGGATATTTACTACAGCCCCAAAAAATTCCGTTTTTACCATTCCGCTTAACCATTACGCCTAATTTGCAACGCGGGCATTGAAAAGAATCTTCAGGTACTTTAAATTTTGCGTTGACGGCGTCCGCGCAGAGTTCTTCAGTAAATTTTGCTTGACCACTCAAAAAATCTTCAAGAGTCCCTTGACCGTCGGACATCAAATAAAGTTTATCTTCCCAAATCGCCGTTTCATCGGGATAAGTCAAAGCGTCGGGCAATGCGTCAATCAACAAAAAAGCTTTTTCAGTCGGCTGGAGAGATTTTTTCTTATCGCGCGACAGAATTAAAAATTTCCGCGTAATTAAATCATCGATAATTGCGGCGCGGGTTGCCTCCGTCCCAATTCCGTAAACGTCTTTCAATTTTGCGCGCAGTTCGGGATTTTTTACAAACTTATGAATTTCCTTCATACCTTGCACCAAAGTTGACGCCGTGAACCGCGCAGGCTTTTGAGTCGTAAAAATTTTGACTTCCGCGTTTTTGTAAGTAACTTTATCGCCTTTCGACATTTTCGGCAAATTCTCAACTTCATCGTCGCTGACCGTTTTCGGCATTACGTAAAAATCCCGCCAACCGTTTTGCGTAATCATTTTAGACCGCGCAGAAAAAATTTCATCTTTATAATCAACAGTGACGGTGCATTCGTCGTAAAGGTGCAGTTGATGAAATTGGACGGCATAATTTTTCGCAATGAGATTGTAGACATTCAATTCAATTTGCGTAACATTGCCTAAAGGTTTAACCGTCGGAATAATTGCATGATGAGCGGAAATTTTAGAATTATTCCAAGCACGGCTTTTAATCTGCGCGTCTGCATTATCGACAAGCTTTTTTAAAATTTCGTCGTTAGTGTTAGTCAGGTGTGCAAGAATTTTAGGCGCGTTGGAAAATTGATTGAGCGGTAAATACTGACAATCGGAGCGCGGATAAGTTGTGAATTTTTTTTCGTACAAACTCTGCGCGGCTTCAAGTACCTGTTGAGGAGTGTAACCAAATTTTTTACCGGCGGCAATTTGTAAGCTTGACAGTGAAAAAGGCAACGGCGGTGACTCTTTGCGCTTAGCTGACACTAAATCAGAAATTATTGCATCGTGCGGCTCTGCAGAAAACTTTTTCAAAAAATATTGGACAGCTTTTTTATTAACCAATCGCCCTTCCGAATCAATCGCCGTAGGATTTATAGATTTAATAAAATCTTCGTTCGGTTTCCAAATAGCCGTAAAAATTCCATTGGCGTGTTGAAATTGCGCATAAATTTTATAAAAATCTTTAGGCTTGAAGTTTTGAATTTCGCGTTCACGACGTACTACAAGCGCAAGCGTCGGCGTTTTAACTCTGCCAATCGGCAACACCAATTTTTGATAACCTGAACGTTGAGCGGCTAAAGTATAAGCGCGAGAAAGATTCATACCTATAAGCCAATCTGCGCGGGAACGAGCAAGCGCGGACTGTTTAAGATTGAAAAAATTTGCGTTGTCGTCAAGATGTTCATTGGCGTAAACAATGCTGGCTCTATCGAGGGCGTTAAGCAAAATTCTTTTGACAGGCTTTTTGTTGCCGATAAAATCTAAAACTTCATCGACAAGTAACTGTCCTTATAGTGATAGGTAACTCTTTGAAGTAATCGCCAAGTTTTCCCCCACTCCACACCGTGCTTGCGACTTTCACCGCACACGGCGTTCCATCTTTGACATTCCATTTCAATCTAATCAATCTACCGAAAGGATATTA
>JAFZIV010000058.1 GCA_017554235.1 Selenomonadaceae bacterium | reverse complement strand
GAGATAGAAACGCCGCGATAAACATATTAAAATATGGGTTGGGGCATCGACCCATGCAGTAGACCTTGTAAGACCTCGCTTTTGAGGCATTGGTTGAAGATAGCAGAATCCCCCGCCTTTAGGCGTGGGGAGTATGTCAAACAGCTGGGTTTTCGTGAACCTACGACAAGGGGGGGGTACAGAAAATTTTAATCCTGCGTCTTGATGCGGTAGGAGACTTTATTCTTTTGACGCCGTCAATTCGCGCTATTCGTGAAAATTTCCCTCGCGCTTATATTACGTTGGTTGTAACGAAGGCAGTTTATCCTATGGCTGAACTCTGTCCATATGTTAATGAAGTTATCGCCTTTGAGACGCCTTATAAATCCTCTGTAGATAATAAAGATATTCTTCAAATTTTGATGACTGTCGAACAATTTGCGGCACAATATCTTTAGGAGAAACATTTTGACTTGAACTTTGCTTTCCTTAACGATATGACACACGCTCTGATGTCGTATATAAGTGGTGCAAAAACTCGCGTGGGGTTAGGCGGAGGAATGTCAAACATTTTTTTAAATAATCCAATTGCCGTTGACTATACTAAAGTTATTCAGTGGTGTGAAAAAAACTTATTTATAGTGCATGCTTGTGGATTGAAGATTAATTCAGATGAATTAGAGTTATGGTATGACAGTGAAGATATACGCATTGCCAAAAATATTTTGGGAGATTTCGCACCTAATCGTTTAAAAATTGCTTTTGGTCTTGGAGCCAATCATATTGAAAGAAGGTATCCAGTTAAAAAATATCTTGTTGCTTTGAAGAAAATTATCAATAAAGGAGCGGCAATTGTAATTTTAGGCGGTCCTTCCGAAATGGATGACGCAAAATTTCTTGAAGATAATTTGCCGAAAAAATTTGTGCTAAACGTCGTAAAGCTTAATCTGGGCTGGCGTATAGATTCTGCAATTATTTCCCAAACTGATATGTACTTAGGCAATGATACAGGAACTCAACATGTTAGTGCTACATTGAAAAAACCGGTTATAGTTTTAAGTCGAGATTCTAAGGATCACGAACGCACAATGCAATATTATTGTGAACATATAAGATTTGCACCGTACCATACAGAGTCTATTGTTCTGATGCCTGAGCATTCACTTGGTGATTGTGCCCAAAACCTTCAAGCAACATGTTGGGCAGGTAAATCTCATTGTATCGCTCAAATTACGCCTGAAGAAATTATTGCCGCCTTCGATGAAATGTTAAAGTTTGTAAAAATTTAGGGCGTGAACAAAATGAATTTAAGTCACATAATCGTTCAGGCGGGCGGTAAAGGTTCGCGCATGGAGAGATTGACGCGCAATAAACCTAAGGCACTTGTTCCCGTGAATAACTTGCCGATGATTTTTCATCTGTTCAAAAAATTTCCCGACAAAAAATTTATCATTATCGGCGATTACAAATTTGACGTGCTTGAAAAATATCTGCGTGAATTTGCTACCGTCGATTATGAATTAGTTCGTGGAACAGGCAACGTAGGAACCTGCGCGGGAATTTCTGATTCATTAGCTAAAGTGCCTAATGACGTACCGTTTCTGTTAATTTGGTGTGACTTAATCCTTTCAGATGAACATAAACTTTTGGACACAGATAAAAATGTTATCGGTATATCGCAAGATTTTTCCTGCCGTTGGTCTTATCGCGACGGAAAATTTTTTGAAGAACCAAGCGATAAATACGGTGTTGCAGGTTACTTTGTTTTTCAAAATAAAAATTTTTTGGCGGACGTTCCAGCAAGTGGGGAATTTGTACGTTGGTTGCAGTCGAAAAATTTTACATTTGAGGAACAGCCGCTTAAAAATACGAAAGAATACGGGCTTTACAGCGAATGGAGTAAATTGCCGCGTATGCGTTGCCGTCCGTTCAATCAGATAACAGTTGACGGCGATAAAATTATTAAGCAGGGCATTGACGAGCAGGGACGCGAGCTTGCCAAAAAAGAAATTGCGTGGTATAAAAAAATTCAGGGAGAAAATTTTTCCAACATCCCGACGATTTACGAATATGAACCGTTGACAATGGAATTTATCGACGGTCAAAATATTTACGAATATAATTTCATTCCCGACACACAGAAACGTTATCTCCTCAAAAAAATTATCGCGTGTTTGCAGGAAGTTCACAAATTGGGCAGCGTTAAGGCAGATAAAGAAAGTTACTTCGACGCTTATATTGGCAAGACTTACAAGCGGCTTGAAAAAGTTCGTAACCTTGTCCCCTTCGCCAATGACGAAACAATTACGATTAATGGGCGCGTCTGCCGAAATATTTTTTATCACAAAGACGAGTGCGAAAGATTAGTTATGCAATATTTGCCGGAAGAATTTAAATTGATTCACGGCGATTGTACTTTCAGCAATATGATGTTGCGTCACGATACCGAGCCGGTTTTGATTGACCCGCGCGGATATTTCGGACATATTCAATTTTACGGCGACGTTGCCTACGATTGGGTAAAACTTTATTATTCACTGTTAAGCAATTACGACAGATTTAATTTGAAAAGATTTTCGCTTGAGATTGGCGACAAAGATGTTTCGTTGAAAATTGAAAGTAACGACTGGGAAAATCTTGAAGAATATTTTTTTGAACTTCTTGACGGGGAAGTTACTAAGCGGCAGATGAAATTGCTGTTGGCAATAACGTGGCTTTCGTTGACAACTTATACGTGGGAAGATTATGATTCAATTTGTGGCGCATTTTACAACGGGCTTTACTATCTTGAAGAAGCGTTGCAAATGGAAAGTGCCTACGGATATTTTGCGCAGAATATGTCGTGGATTGAAAATGCGTTGAAGTCAATTTCCGGCACTCAAATGGACGCGCTGATTTCAGATTGTGAAAAAACTCTGCGCGGCGGACATAGAATTATTGTTTCGGGACTTGGAAAAAATGTTCCTATATGTGAAAAATTTGTCGGCACGATGATTTCAATGGGACTTGACGCAAGCTTTATGCATACAAATTCAGCGGTACACGGCGATATGGGAATAATCCGCGCATGTGATTTAGTAATAATTTTGACTAAAAGCGGCGAAACGGAAGAATCAATTTACTTGACACGATTGTTGCAACGGCGTAATGGCGTACATTTACGATTACTGACTTTCAAAGACCACAGCACCCTTGCAGATATGATTCCGAAAAAACTTGTGATTCATCTTGATAACGAGGGTGATTTGTGGAATGTCCTGCCGAATAATTCGACGACGTTAAATTTGATTGTTCTGCAAACGGTAGCGATTGAAGTTGCGCGGCGAATGCAAGTTGATTTGGAAAAAGATTTTAAACCGAATCATCCCGGCGGCGCGATTGGACGCAGTTTGAATTTTTAAGTTGAGGTGAATTGATTGGAAGAAAAAATTGTATTGTCGACTTTGCCGCATACATGGATTTTCGATTTAGACGGCACGCTTGTAAAACATAACGGTTACAGAACGTCCGAAGGAGACACTTTACTTGACGGCGTGAAAGAATTTCTTGCAAGCATTCCCGAAAAAGATATGATAATTATTATTACGGCAAGACCTTATGAATATCGCACAGTCACTGAAAAATTTTTGGTTGAAAATAATATTCGATACGACCAAATAATTTTTGATGCGCCTGTCGGTGAACGCATCCTTGTCAATGACAATAAACCTGACGGTTTAAAGACAGCATACGCGATTGAAAGAACTCGTGACAAGTGGGATAAGATTAAGCTTATTGAAAAGGAACTTATTTAATCAAAAAATTTTTCCAAGTGGCTCATTTGACTTTACAACCAATACTTTTAACCTGCTCCCAAAATTTTTCTTGACTTTTAAACAATGACGTGGTATATTACTAAGCACTGTTGGGGACGTAGCTCAGCTGGGAGAGCATCAGGTTCGCAATCTGGGGGTCGAGGGTTCAATCCCCTTCGTCTCCATCAACCTTTCTGAAACGGAGTTATCTTGTGAGGTAGCTCCGTTTTTCAGTTGTCTTAAAAAAATTTGTACAATTACGTCGAAAATGCTATAATTAATAAAGATTTTTAAAAAGGAGATCTACGATGAAAAAAATTTTTAAAATCAACGCAGACTGCGCTAATTGTGCAAATGAAATGGAATCCGTCGCAAATGATACGGAGGGCGTTAAAAATGCCGTAGTAAATTTTATGACGTTAAAGATGACTGTAGAATTTGAGGACGGCGCAGATTTTAAAGCTGTGATGAAAAATGTTCGCGAACGTTGCAGAAAAATTGATGATGAATGCGAAATTTTTTTATGAGGAATTGCCTTGACACCTAAACAAAAGAAAAATTTAATCCGAATTATCGTTGCCGCCATGCTAATGATAGCATTGGAATTTGTACCTTCGACGGGCGCGGCGCGATTTTTTTTGTATATGATTCCCTATTTAATCGTCGGCTATGACTTACTGATTAAGGCAACACGCGGCATTAAAAATCTTCGTGCACTCGACGAAAATTTTTTAATGGCAGTTGCGACACTCGGCGCAATTAGTCTTGCCGTCTACGATAACGGCGATTATACGGAAGCAGTTGCGGTTATGCTATTCTATCAAATCGGTGAACTTTTTGAAAGTTACGCCGTCGGTAAAAGCCGTAAAAATATTTCCGAACTTATGGATATTCGTCCTGACTTTGCCAACATAGAAACAGAGAACGGAATTGAACAGGTTGACCCTGATGAAGTTGAAATTGGCACGGAAATTATTGTTAAGCCCGGCGAAAAAATTCCGATTGACGGCGTAATAATTTCCGGAAAGTCGACGATTGACACGGTTGCATTGACAGGCGAAAGTTTACCGCGTGACGTTGATATTGGTGCGGAAGTAGTGAGCGGTTGCGTAAATATTAACGGCGTCTTAAAAATTCGTACTACAAAACTTTTCGGAGAGTCTACCGCGTCAAAAATTCTAGATCTAGTAGAAAATGCAAGTTCGCGTAAGTCGAAGTCAGAAGAATTTATCACGAAATTTGCCCGCGTCTATACGCCGATTGTTGTAGCCTGCGCGGTTGCCTTAGCGATAATTCCTTCGATTGTTACGGGCGATTTTGCGACGTGGATTTATCGCGCATTAATTTTTCTTGTAATAAGTTGTCCCTGCGCATTGGTTATAAGTATTCCGTTGACATTTTTTGCAGGAATAGGCGGCGCAAGTCGTGAAGGGATTTTGATTAAAGGTTCAAATTTTTTGGAAACGCTGTCGAAAGTTAAGACTGTCGTAATGGACAAGACTGGAACATTGACGCAGGGAGTTTTTGACGTATCAGACATTCACGCGAAAGATTTTGATGCTAATCAACTGATTCATCTTGCCGCACACGCCGAAAGATATTCAACGCATCCGATTGGAATTTCTATTAAAAATTTTTATCCGAATGAAAATGATAACTGCGACGTTGAAATTTTGGAAGAAATTGCGGGACAAGGTATTCGCGCAAAAATTAACGGCGAAATTATCAGCGTTGGTAACGAAAAACTTATGGACGCAGTCGGCGCAAAGTGGAAGGCTTGCGATAAAGCGGGAACGATTATTCACGTGGCGATTGCCGAAAAATATATTGGACATGTTGTCATTTCGGACGTAGTAAAACCTACTGCAAAAAAATCTGTTGAAGAAATGTTTGCGGCAGGAATTGAAAATATTTTTATGTTGACTGGCGACAGTGAAAAAGTTGCCGCGCAGGTTGCCGCTGAACTTGGCATAAAAAATTATCGCAGTGAACTTTTACCCGCCGATAAAGTTACAGAACTTGAAAAAATTCTTGCTGTTGAAAAAAATTCCAAAGTTGCCTTCGTTGGTGACGGGATTAACGACGCACCTGTTTTAAGTCGCGCAGATGTCGGAATTGCAATGGGCGCAATGGGAGCTGATGCGGCGATTGAGGCGGCGGACGTTATATTAATGGACGATGACCCGCTGAAAATTTCCCGCGCAGTTAAAATTTCTCGTAAATGTTTACGTATCGTCAAGCAAAATATTTATTTGGCGATTGGCATAAAAATTTTGTGTATGATACTAGGCGCGGTCGGGCTTGCCAATATGTGGTTTGCAATTTTTGCTGACGTTGGCGTAATGATTCTTGCCGTTCTAAATGCAATTCGCGCACTTTTTACGCATTAAAAAATTTTAGGAATGTGAATTTAATTCCGTCCTGACTTGATTATAAATTAAAATTGTAAATATCGCCGTGCCGCCAATTACATTTCCAATTCCTGTAGGAATCAAAAATCTAAAAAAATATTCAAAAAAATTTGCGTCACCAACAATAATTTCGTAAGCCATTTCGCAAGAACCAACTACGACATGCGCAAAATCTCCAAGTGCAATGAAATAAATAAAAAACATAATCGTTATAAATCTAAAATTTTTTGTCTGCGGAGCAACCCAAACAAGCGCGGCAATTATTATTCCTGCCGGAATACCGCGAATAATATTATCGCCGGCATGCAAACTCATTACATTCATTGCCACTTCGTGTAAAGCATTTGCAATTTCAGGCGAAACCGCTTTATGTAACGAAAAAAATATTGCCGCAGTCGCTGTGCCAACAATATTGAAAAAAAATACTATGCTCCAAAGTCGAAGTACTTTTAAAAATTTTTTCAATGAAAAATCATTTAATAAAGGAACCATTGTTGTTATAGGATTTTCCGTAAAAAGTTGCATTCTTCCAAGTATTACTATTAAAAATCCTACCGTGTAACCTAAACTTGAAATCAGCGGTTCAAATTGCGAGTCGCCCATATGAAAATGAAAAACTGCGCGGAAGAAAAATGAAAATGATACACAAATTCCTGCCGCTAATGCCGAAAATGCCAAAGCACGAAATGAACGATTTAATTCAACTTCGCCTTCATGCTGAAGAATTTTAAACATCATGCGCGGTTCGATTAACTCATTTTCCCGCAAAAGTTTTTTTTCTTCTTCAATCAGTTTGTCTATATAATCATCTTTATCCAAATTCAACCATCCTTCCAATTTTCTTGATAAAACTTTCGAGTAGGAAAAACTTTTTCCTGCCAAATTTTTGAAAAGAAGTTTTTACTTATGAAAATAAAAAATTTTAACTCCCGTGAAAATTACGGAATGTTTGTCGGACTTGTCGGCATAATTACAAACTTAATTTTGTCCGCCGTAAAATTGATAGTCGGTTTTTCGACAGGAGCAATTTCAATCACGGCAGATGCGCTGAATAATTTTTCGGACGCCGGTACTTCCATTGTTATGTTAATTGGGTTCAAAATGGTTGCGATACCTGCCGACGAAGAACACCCTTTCGGACATGGACGCGCAGAATATCTTGCAGGCTTTTTTATTTCCGTTACGATGATTTTTTTCGGCTTGGAACTCTTTTCAAGTTCGGTAAAAAAAATTATTGAGCCTGAAACTTTAACGGTAGATAATTTCACTATAGGGATTTTAACTTTAACTGTTGCCGCAAAAATATTTCTGGCATTATTTTACAGGTACGCGGGAAGAAAAATAAATTCTACCGCGATTAAAACGGCGGCGGTTGATAGTTTTACCGATTGCATAGCGACCGGCGCAGTAATTGTTTCAGTAATTGCTTATCAAAATTTTTCTCTGAACATTGACGGAATTGCGGGAGCATTTGTTTCAATCTTAATTTTAATTGGAGGTTGGGAGACTTTTAAAAATGTTTTCACGCCGCTTTTAGGTGAAAAACCTACGCCTGAATTTATTGAGGACATAAAAAAAACTGTTTCAGATACTCCGCAAATTTTAGGATTCCATGATATTATAATTCACAGCTACGGACCAAAAAAATTTTTTCTTTCAATGCACGTTGAAATGCCTTGCGATTTAAAACTTTTAGACGCTCATGAAATTGTAGACAAGTTGGAGCGACGCTTACAATCTAAATTTGATATTTTTGCCACAATTCATATAGACCCGACTGTTACGAATGACGAAGAATATAATAATTATTTGAAGCAGTCGAAGGAAATTTTATTTGAGATTGATGAAAATTTATCACTGCATGATTTTCGTTTTGTGCCATATAAGGCAGGGAAAAAATTTATATTTGATGTGACAGTTCCTGAAAATTTTTATATGAGTGACAGAGAGATTAGACGAAAATTTCAACGAAAATTAATGTTGATTTATCCGACTTTTCGCGCAGTCATTCATTGCGATCATCAATACTGTTGAAAGTCATTTATGCTTGAAGATTAAAGCTAACGTTGACAATGCCGCGCAGATAAATTAAGATAGTAAATAGTAAATAGTTAATAGTGAATAGTTAATAGTGAAAATTACTACCACTTACTATTGACTATTGACTATTAACTATTAACTAGAATTGGAGAATTATTAATGGATAGAAAAAACTTTCATTTTGTAGGAATTGGCGGCGCAGGTATGAGTGTGCTTGCCAAAATTTTAATTGAATCAGGTTATACAATTAGCGGTTCGGATCGCGCGGACTCTTCGACTTTGCAGATGTTGAAGAATCTCGGCGCGAAAGTTTTTGTTGGACACAGTGCGGAAAATATTTCAAGTGATATTGACGCTATAGTTTGTTCATCGGCAATTCCCGCAGATAATCCCGAAGTCGTCCGCGCAGCTGAACTTAATATTCCTAAACTTCATCGCTCTGATATTAATGCAATGCTCCTTAACGTGAAAAACGGAATTGCTGTTGCCGGTGCGCATGGAAAAACTACTACAACTTCAATGATTGGCTTTATATTGTACAACGCAGGAATTGACCCAACGATAATTATCGGCGGCGAATCGGTTGACTTGGACACGGGCGCAATTTTGGGCAAAGGAGATTATCTTGTATCTGAAGCTGATGAAAGCGACGGTTCATTTGTCACGCTTAAGCCGTCAATAGCAGTTGTCACGAACATTGAGGACGATCACCTTGACCATTACGGCACGGTTGAAAAAATTCGTGAGGCGTTTAAAACTTTTCTTTCAAATATCAAGCCGAATGGTACGGCAGTTTTGTGTTATGACAATGAAGTTGTACGCGGAATTGGCGCGGAACTTGACAAGGAAGTTATTTCCTACGCTATTGATTATCCTGCAGAATTTTCTGCTACAAATATTCGCGCAGATGTCAACGGCGTTAATTTTGACGTGATTAGACGCATTAACGTTGGCGGTGAGATTGGCAAGAAATTTTTAGGAAAAGTTCAACTTGCAATTCATGGGCGGCACAATGTTTTAAATGCGTTGGCAACTATTGCGGTTGCAATGAAAATCGGCGTGACTTTTGAAAAAATTGTTGACGGCTTAAGAAAATTTCATGGAGCTAAACGGCGTTTTGAGACGAAGGCAAGAATTAAAGATATTTGGATTGTCGACGATTACGGACACCACCCTACGGAAATTGCCGCGACGCTTAAAGCCGCGCATGAGGCTAAGCCGGACAGAATTATTTGCATTTTTCAGCCGCACAGATACACGCGGACAAAACTTTTGCTGAATGAATTTGGCAGCGCATTTGTCGACGCAGATTTTTTGATTTTGACGGATATTTATTCTGCGGGCGAAAAGCCTATTGAGGGAATTAGCGGCGAATCGATTGTCAACGCGGTTATAGAAAAAACTAATCAGCAAGTTTTGTACGTCCCCGAGCGTGAAAAGATATCCGAATATTTGATTGAGCTTGTACGTCCCGGCGATTTGATAATTACAATGGGCGCGGGCGATATTTATAAAACTGCGGAAGATATGATAGTAACTTTGAATCGGCGGTTTAAAAGTCATATTGTCGTAGTAATGGGCGGACCTTCAACGGAGGCGGAAGTTTCGCGCAGGACAGGTAAAGCCATTGCGGATGCTCTTAAGACGAAAAATTATAACGTCGAGACAATGGAACTCAACCCGAAAACTTTTGCTGATGACATTCAGAAAAAAAATTGTTCAATAGTTTTTAACGCGGTGCATGGGCTTTGCGGAGAAGACGGTATGATTCAAGGTACATTGGATATGCTGAACATTCCCTACACCGGTTCAAATGTTTTAGCCGCCGCGTTGACTATGGATAAAGTTGCGACTAAGCGTGTATTAATTTCTGAAGGTGTCACTACGCCAAAATTTGAAGTCTACGAAAAACATACCTTGCACGCTTCAATTTTCAAGCTTCAAGAAATTTCCGCGCAGATTAAGAAAAATTTTAGTCTTCCCGTTGTGATTAAAGCTCCTTCGCAAGGTTCAAGTATAGGCGTTTACATTGTTGAGCGTGCTGAAGATATTCCGCAAGCTGTCGAAAATGCTTTTAAATTTGGCAATGAAATTTTAGTTGAAGAATTTATTGACGGGCGCGAGTTGACGGTATCAATTTTGCAAAACGGTAATGAGATACAAGCTCTGCCAATTATTGAGATTACAACTGTAACGGGACGCTATGACTACGACACGAAGTACACAAAGGGCGCGTCTAAACATATTTGTCCCGCAGAATTGAGCGAAGAACTTACGAAAAAAATTCAAGCTGTGGCAGTTAAGGCGTTTAAAGTTTGCAAATGCGCGGGAGTCGGGCGCGTCGATGTAATTTTATCTAAGGACAATGTTCCCTACGTCATAGAAATTAATTCAGTGCCGGGCATGACGGAAACTTCGCTTGTACCTGATGCGGCAAGAGCGGCAGGGATTGAGTTCCCTGACCTTTGCGAAAAAATTTTATTAGCGGCAGAATTTTAAGAGTTAGTAAATAGTTAATAGTGAATAGTTAATAGTAAAAAATGACCACTATTCACTATTCACTAACTACTATTCACTAAAGGAGAATTTTTAATTGTTAGTTCACGAATTAATAACGCGAGGACGCGCAGAAGATATTGCAATCGTCGACAACGGACGCAGAATAACTTATGCCGAAGCCGCACAGTCCATAAAAAAATTTCGTAATCATATGTACGCGCTTGGAATACGGCAAGGTGACAGAGTCGCACTTTTTTCACGTAACAGCGCGGAATTTATTTACACATATTTGGCGGCGGCATCACTCGGCGCAATTTGCGTTCCGATAAATTTTCAGTTAAGCCATCGCGAAACGGCTTTCATTCTTCGTGACGCGGGTATTAAACACATTTTGACTTACACGCCGCTTGAACTTGATGAACACGAAGTTGATGTAACTCAATACAATATTGAAACTTTTGCTGATATTGACAGTGATATTGACGCACCCGAACTTCCCGCAGATTTTGACGATAATACACCTTGCGCGATAATTTACACGTCCGGCACGACGGGCAATCCTAAAGGCGCGGTACTTTCGCATAAAAATCTTGTCCGCAACGTTGAGCAAATTGATATTATGAAATGTCAACGCGAAAATAAAGTTTTGTGTGTCCTGCCGATGTATCACTGTTTCGGATGGACTTGTTGCGTACTTTATACGCTTTACTGCGGCGCGGAAATTTACGTTTTACGCGCTTTCAAACACCGTGAAACAGTTGATTTGATTCGTGAGGAAGGAATAACCGATTTATACGCCGTGCCGTCAATTTACAGATTGATAACGACGCTTGGAACCGTTGAAGATTTAAAGACAGTCAGATTGGCAATGTGTAGCGGGACGACCTTGCCGTTAAAAGTTGCGAAAGAATTTGAGACGAAATTTGGCATAAAACTTTCCGAAGGTTACGGCTTATCAGAAGCGTCACCTATTGTAACTTTGACTGTACCGGGCGAAGAGCGCGAAGGTTCAATAGGTAAGGCAATTCCCGATGAAGTTTTAGAAGTTGTAGATGCGCATGGAAATATTTTACCTGCAGGAGAAGTCGGCGAACTTTTAGTTGGCGGCGATAACGTTATGGTCGGCTACTGGAAAAATCCTTCGGCGACGGCTGAAACGATTGACGCGCAGGGCAGACTTCATACGGGCGACATTGTGCGAATTGACGCGGACGGCTACGTTTACATTGTCAATCGCGTAAAAGATATGATTATCAGCATGGGCGAAAATATTTATCCGCGTGAAGTCGAAGAAATTATTTATCGATTCGACGGAATTAAGGATGCTGCGGTTGTCGGCGTCGAAGATAGTCTGCGCGGTCAGGCGGGCGCGTGTTTCTACGTAATGCAGGACGGCGCAGTTATGGATATTCGCGAGCTGAAAAAATTTCTGCAAAAAAATCTTGCACTTTATAAAATTCCTCGTGAGTTTCATGAAGTTAAGGAATTGCCGCGCACTTCGACAGGGAAAATTTCTAAGCGCAAAATTTTAGAAGAATTTCTTAGCATTAAAGATTGATTTTTTATTAATTTAAGGAGGAACTTTTTATGAGCTTAAATTTTATGAAAATGGTGTCTGACATTCATTCGCGCAGATATCTCAGACAGATTCAAAATTTAGTTTGGGCGAAAGTTCCCTGTGGAATTTTCGGCGGGATTACAATATCCGAAAACTTCGTGAATTTAGCGCAACAAATCAGAAACTTAGGGATAAATTTGACTTGTACTGTTGTTGCAGATAACAATTCCAAATCAACGCTTGAAAAAATTGTCGCGCCGGTTTATACCCTTGATGATGTCGCAAAAGGTTCTGTAAATATCAATAATATTTTTTACGAAGAAGGTTTCCTTAATGATGCCTTCTCGAATTTTTTTGGTAGATACGGCATCGTAGCTCTCCCGATAGCTAATCTCGGCGGCAAAGAAAATTTATTTAATTTTTACATGCAACATTTACCTGAACTTTATTCAGTTTACGAAATGTTTCCTGACGGGGAATCCAAAGCGGTCTACCGTGCGTATCTTACTGGCAATTTGACGGGGCGTATCAGCGATTATAAATTTGCACCAGAGTCTCAATATTTTTTGGAAGGATTTTTGCCGGTCAAAGGTGACATAGCGATTGATGGCGGAGCTTACGACGGAGCAACTTCAAGAGATTTTGCTATGCAAGGCGCAAAAGTTTATGCCTTTGAGATGAGTGCGCAAAATTATAAAAACTGTCTTGCCCGTGCAGAAAAATATAATTTCGTAATTGAGAATATCGGTTTAAGCAATCATGAAGGCTTAGAAAATTATAGCGGCGGCGGTACCGGAGCTCGCAAGGGGAGTGGTACCGAAACGGGGAATTTCATTGACCTTGACACGTATGTTTTGAGAAAAAACTTACCTCGTGTCGACTACATTAAACTTGACATTGAGGGCGCGGAACTTGATATGTTACACGGCGCGGCTAAAACTATTTCACGTTGGAAACCCAAAATGGCAATTTCGGCTTATCATAGACCTGAAGATTTATGGACGCTTGCCAACTACATAAAATCTTTGCGCTCGGACTACGAATTTAAATTCAGACACTACAAAATTGACGCTACAGATTATATGTTTGACGATACGCAACGTGAGATTCTTAAAATTTTCGGACTGGATTATTTTGTACCGTCCAATTGCGAAACGGTTTTGTATTGCCGCTAAATTTTTGAAAGGAAAATTTTTTATGTCAACACCACATAATTCAGAAGAAGTCGGCGATTCACTCCACGCAAAATTTTCAAGGCGAAAATTCATAAAATTAGCCGCCGGAGTTTTAGCTTTCGGAACATTGTTACCGCAAAAGTCTGAAGGAGGAAATTTAATGTCAACACCACATAATTCAGCGGAAGTCGGTGAAATTGCCGAAAGAGTTTTGTTGCCGGGCGATCCTCTCCGCGCAAAATTTATTGCAGAAAATTTTTTGACTGACGTTAAACAATATAATTCAATCAGAAATATTTTTGGTTTTACGGGAAAATATAAAGGCGTCCCTGTTTCGATTCAATCAACTGGAATTGGTATTCCGTCGTTTAGCGTTTATGTTCATGAATTAATTCACGTTTACGGCGCAAAAAAATTAATTCGTACCGGAACTTGCGGAGGTATGCATGAAAGTTTAAATCTGCGCGACGTTTTGATAGCTCAAGGTTCGTCTACTGATTCTTCGATAATTCATCAAACTTTCGGCGGCGCGATAAATTTTTCTTTGCTGGCTGATTTTGATTTACTTAGCAAAGCCGTTATAAATGCAAAAAATTTAAATATTCCTGTCAAAGTCGGAAATGTTTTTTGCACTGACACTTATTACAACGATTACAGCGCAGTCAACGGCACTTTTTCTTCAAACGGTCTTACTCTTGATAAAAAAATGATTCAGCACGGAATTTTAGCCGTTGAAATGGAATCTGCCGCGCTTTATCTTCTTGCCAACGCCGCGCAGGTTCAAGCTCTCGCAATTTTTACTGTAAGCAATCACATCGTACGCGGTGAAGAATCTCCCGCCGAAGAACGCGAAAAAGATTTTAACGATATGATTAAAATTGCTCTCGATACCGTCATTGATTAAAAAATTATTATAAAAAATTTTTTTAGCCTTCGGGCTATTTTTTTTTCGCTCAAAATAATTTAATCAATACAAAAATTTTTTTCTTGAATTTAATCAATACAAAAATTATAATTGAAAAAGTTAAAAAAAATTTAAAAAGGTGGCGGTATACTTGAAAGTTGGTCGTCCTAAGGCTCAAATTCCTCGTGATAAAGCTATTACTATTCGGCTTACTAATTTTGAGTTTCAAAAAATCTCTCGCGTCGCTAAACAAAAAAATCTCACTAAAACTGACGCAATTCTTCAAGGCATTGACTTGCTCGAAAAAAATAAACCTCAACGTATTGCTAACGTTAAAGAACTTTTAAAAAAACGCGGCATTCATTTCGATGACGATGACGATTAAAAATTTTTAAAAAAATTATTTTTTCGCTACGTTCAAGCGTGGTGATTTTTTTTGCAGGAATTTATTTTTTCGCGTTGAATTAAATAAAAAAATTTTGGAGGAGATTTTATGGCTGAATTAATTAAAAATCCGACTTGTAAAGTCAAAGTAAATGTTTTTACAAATCGCGACGGAAATATTTGTTGCGAAGGTGATACTCCTGTAGGTCAAAAAACTTTTACTTTTGGCGGCTTCGACAGCTCAATTACTGCCGATGAATTGATTAACACCGAAAATTCTTCTGCACTTCATAACGGCGTGGCTGGTTTGATGTGGCTGTTTAGCGGCACTGATGATAATTTTGATACTATGGTTGAAAAAATTACTTCTGAAGTCGTCGAGGACGAATAAAAAAAATTTTTTGGAGGAAAAAAAATGAAATCTAAAACTGTAATCATAACAGGCGGAACAACAGGAATTGGTAAAGCAACGGCGATAAAATTTGCTGAAAATAATTATAATGTCGTTGTTACCAGTCGCGATTCAAAAAAAGAAACGGCTTTAAAAAATGAATTTAAATCTAAAGGCTTGGAAGTTGATTTTAAAGTTCTTGACGTTACAAACGAAGAACAAGTTAAGTCTGTAATAAAAGAAACTGTCGAAAAATATGGCAAATTGGACGTTATGGTAAATAATTCAGGAATTTCATTGGGAAATGCAATTTTGGCTGAAACAGAATCCGACGATTTGAAAAAAATGCTTGATACAAATGTAATGGGCGTTTATTACGGAATGAAATATGCGATAAAAGAAATGCTCAAAACAAATGGCGGCTCGATTGTAAATTTAGCGTCAATCGCAGGACTTAACGGCTTATATGCAACTGCGCAATATTGTGCGTCAAAACACGCTGTAGTAGGTTTGACTAAAGGAGCAGCGATTGATTATGCGCAGAGTGGAATAAGAATAAATGCAGTCGCGCCCGGAGCAATAAAAACTGATATTCTTCAAAATGCCATTGACGCAGGAACTTATGATGTTTCAGGAATTGAAAAAATTCATCCGATGAACAGACTCGGAAAAGTTGAAGATATAGCTAATGGAATTTATTTCCTTGCGTCAGAAGAAAATAATTTTATTACAGGAACAATTTTAAGTATTGACGGCGGATATAACGCAAGATAATAATTTTTTATATTTTTTATCAAAAAAATCCTTTTGATGATAGGTTGTTGGGATTTTTTTTGCAGTAAAAAATTTTTCGCTCCGATTCGTCGGAGATTTTTTTTGCAGGAAAATTATTTTGTAAGTCGAAATAATTTCTAGGTGATTAAATGGATATAAATTTTGAGCTTGGAGATTTAAAATTTGTTTGGGATTCTGAAAAAGCAAAAATAAATTGGAAAAAGCATAAAGTTTATTTTGAAACTGCTGTGCGTGTTTTTCTTGACGAAAATAATATTGATGACTATGATGAAATTCATAGCGATTTTGAAGATAGAAATAAAATTATTGGCAAAGTAGGAAAAGTTTTAGTTGTAATTTACACAGAACGTAGTGAAAATATTAGAATAATTTCAGCGCGACTTGCTAATAAGAAAGAACAGGAGGATTATTATGAACAATTCTATTAAAAATATTCCGCCATTAACTGAAAAAGATTTGGAATGTCTTGCTGAACTTGAAAAAATGTCTGACGAAGATATAGATTACAGCGATATTCCGAAAATTACTCATGAATGGTTTCAAAAAGCTATAGCTAAAAAACGTGCAAGACTTAGCAATAAAAATTTGAATGTTGCCAGCTAAAAAAATTTTTTTCGCTCCGATTCATCGGAGATTTTTTTATTGACAAGATATATATATATATATATAATTTATTTCGTTTAATTTCTCATATTTTTCTCTCCATGAGTATGAGAGATTTTTTATAAATTTTTTTTATGTGAAAATAATACAACATATAAAATTATAAAAATAAAAATCCCTTCGTTACGACGTTAGGATTTTTTTTTGCAGGAAAATTAATCTTATCGGCGAAAATTAAATAAAAATTTTATTGGAGGTAAAAAAATGCTTGGGAAAAAATTTTTAGTTGTAATGGCGGCGATGTCGATTTTTAATTTGTCGAATGTAAATTTTGATGAAAATATTAATTTTACGTCGAAAGTTTATGCCGCGAGTAATTCTGAACTTGCAGAGCAAAAAGTTGATGAAGGTTTACAACTTTATAATCAAAGAGATTATGAAGGATCTGTT
>JAFZIV010000057.1 GCA_017554235.1 Selenomonadaceae bacterium | reverse complement strand
GATAGATAAATTCGGAGATTTCAACGGCGACGGCGCGGAAGATTGGGACGATGTGGAATTTGCATTGGCGCAGGGAATTTATAAGCCGCAACAACTGACGGGCGACGAAAAATATTGCGCGGGCGATTTCCGCTCCGAAGAGTGTATCGAACTTTTAAAAGAGGCAGATGTTGTGGTAACTAACCCTCCGTTCAGCGTGTTTAGGGAATTTGTTAAGCTACTAATCGACTTCGATAAAAAATTCCTCATCATCGGCAACATAAATTCAATCACTTACAAAGAGATTTTCCCGCTGATTAAAGACAATAAAATTTGGCTGGGTTATGGCATGGGTCGAGCCATTTCGGGCTTTACGGTTCCCGATGATTATGAACTTTACGGAACGGAGGCACGAGTTGACAAGGAAGGCAACCGAATTGTCGCAACCAATCAATGCCTTTGGTACACCAACATTGAGACGCCGAAAAGATACTGGGATATTCCGCTCTATGAAAAATATTCACCGGAAAAAAATCCGCGCTATGATAACTATGACGCAATCGAAGTTTCAAAGACCGCCGAAATCCCCGAAGATTATTACGGAGTTATGGGCGTCCCGATTACTTTTCTCGACAAGTACAATCCCGCGCAGTTTGAAATTATCGGCATAGCAAAACGAGGCGCGGGCGACCCTTCATTAAAAACAAAAGTTTATACAGCTAATGATTCTCCGAACTACAGCGATTTAAATGCCGGACCGGTTTTGAAAATTAATGACACGCTTAAAAATACCTATCCAAGAATTCTGATTCGACGGAGGATGGAAAGATGAGCACGCGAGCAGATATAATCGATTTATTGGACAATGCGACGGAAAAATCGCTTGAAAAGATATTGGACTCGGTGAAGAAAATTCTTCGCGAAGAAAAAGGCAATAAAGTTTACACGCTGGAAGAAATAAAGGCAAAAGCGATACCGATAGCGAAAAAATACGGCGTAAAAAGATTGTCGCTGTTCGGGAGTTATGCACGCGGCGAGGCTGACGCTCAAAGTGACTTGGATTTTCTTTACGACTCAGGTAACGGCAAAATCCGAACCACTTTCGACTATATCGATTTTATTTATGATTTGGAAGACGAATTCAAATGCCATATCGATGCCGTAAGTGAAAGAATCAGAGACAAAAAATTTCTTGAGGAAATCAAACAGGATGAGGTGTTGCTTTATGAAGAGACGGCATGATGTTGATCAAATTATAATTCAGAAGATAATCGGTTATTGCAATGACATAGAATTTACGCTGAACAGATTCGGCAATTCTTTTGATTCGTATGTTTCGGATATAAATTGTCGATATTCCTGCGATATGTGCGTATTGCAAATTGGCGAGCTGACTAAGCGTCTTACGAACGAGTTCAAAGCGGAACATTCCGAAATTATTTGGCACGAGATAAAAGGTCTTCGCAACGTTTATGTTCATGAATACGAAAAAGTGGATTTTGAGCAAGCATGGAAAACTTTAAAGCAGAGCATTCCCGAATTGAAAGCGCAGTTGGAGGAAATACTTGCGGCGGAGGAATGAGCAATGAAAATTGGCACGATGAAAATTGAACTGCATGAAATACCTGTCCGCGAAGTTGTGGCAGGTTATGTTGATAATTCGGAGGAAGGTTGTTTCGGCTACGGCGGCAAATTAAACATTCGACCGCCTTATCAGCGCGAGTTTGTCTATAAGAAGGAGCAACGCCGCGCAGTTATTGAGAGCATTCAAAAAAATTTTCCGCTGAACGTAATGTATTGGGTTGAGAGCGGCGACGGGACTTATGAACTTTTGGACGGGCAACAGCGCACTCTCAGCATTTGCCAATATATCAACGGTGATTTCGCAGTCGGCAAGAGCCGCTACTTCAAAAATCTTTTGTCGGAAGAAAAAAATCTTATCCTTGATTATAAATTGATGGTATATATTTGTCGCGAAGGCACCGACCGCGAAAAGCTTGACTGGTTTGAGATAGTGAATATTGCGGGCGTGGAATTGACGGCGCAGGAAAATCGCAACATAGTTTATACCGGAGCTTGGCTGACTGCGGCGAAGAAATTTTTCAGCAAAAAGGACTGCGCGGCACAAAAAAATTACGATAAATATTTAAAAGGCTCGGCGATTCGACAGGATTATTTGGAGACGGCTTTGAAGTGGATAGCCGACCGCGAAGGTATTTCGATAGAAGAATATATGGCGCGTCATCAACACGATACGCATTGTAATGAGCTGTGGATTTATTTTCAAAATGTATTTGCATGGGTAAAGGCGACGTTCCCGATTTATCGAAAGGAAATGCGGGGTTTGGCGTGGGGCATTTTTTATAACAAGCACGGCAAGAAATTTTTGGACGCGGACGATTTGGAGAAAAGAATTGTCGAGTTAATGATTGATGATGACGTTACGAAAAATTCGGGCGTGTACGAATACTTATTGGACGGCAACGAAAAGCATTTGAGCATTCGGAAATTTTCGCCTAAGATGAAGCGAGCGACTTACGAGCGACAGAATCACAAATGCGCGAAGTGCGGCAAGGAATTTGAGTTTAAAGAAATGGATGCCGACCACATTAAGGCTTGGAGCTTGGGCGGCAAAACTGTTTTGGAAAATTGTCAAATGTTATGCAAGGCATGTAATCGGGCAAAAGGAAAGAAATAAAATGAATCGACGAATAGTAGCGGGCTTGCTCGGCTATTTAACATTGTTTTGCGGCGCGGCGATGATACCGCCGTTTATTTTGGCGGCAACGGCAGAGGAATTTGACGGAGCGGCGGCTTTTTTGCTGTCGATTTTTTTATGCTTGGCGGCGACTTTTGAGCTTGAGCGATTCGGAGGCTTAAAAGAGAAAGATAACGTCAGCATACGCGAAGGCATTGCCATAACGGGCTTAGGCTGGTTATTGATTTCAATTTTGGGACTCGTGCCGTATTTCGCTGGCGGTTATTTAAATTTTCTCGACAGCTTTACGGAATCATTTTCGGGCTTTTCGGGGACGGGCGCGACGGTTATTGACGACGTGGAAATTTTGCCGCGCAGTATTTTACTTTGGCGAAGTCTGTCGAATTGGTTCGGCGGCTTGGGAATCGTGGTAATATTTATGGCGTTAATGTCACAATTCGGACGCGGAGCCATGTTTATTCTAAAAGCAGAGACGACCGGACCGACTAAGGACAGACAAATGCCCAGAATTCGCGATAATGCCAAAGCTCTCTTTACAATCTACGTGTCATTAACGGTTATATGTGCGGCGAGTTATTTTTTATGCGGGCTGAGTCCGTTCGCGGCGATTAATCACGCTATGACGACGATTGCGACGGGCGGATTCGGCATTTATAACGGCACTGTCAGCGAATACGGAAATATCTACCTTGAATATTGCATGGCGTTTTTTATGGTCGTGTCAAGCGGCAGTTTTGCTATGTATGTTATCGCTTTTCGCAAGGGCGCGGGCGTTATTTGGAAAAATACCGAGTTCCGAACGTATTTGACAATAATTTTTATCGCGGCAGTCGTTGTTGCAGTCGATTTGATTTTGGAAATGAAATTGGTCGTTGAAACGGCGATTCGGGCGTCGGTATTTCACGTGGCAAGCTTGAGTTCGACGACGGGCTTTGTAGCGCACGATTTCGATACTTATCCGCCGTTAAGCAAAGCTTTTCTGATGATGACTATGTTTTTGGGCGGTTGCGCCGGTTCGACGGCGGGCGGCTTGAAGGTTGCACGGATAATTTTACTGTTTAAATTTATCGGGCTTATCGTTCGGCAAAAACTTCACCCAAACTTAATCAGTAAAGTTACTTTGAGCGGACGACCGATTGACGATGATATAGTTTATGGCGCGGCGAAATTTTTCTTTGCGGTCGTCGTGCTTGATGTTTTATTTGCGGCGGTGATGATGTTTGACGGTATAGACTTTGTAAACGCAATCAGCGTAAGCGTTTCGACAATGGCGAGCGTCGGACCCGGCTTTGGTATCGAGGGCGCGACAAGTACTTATTCCCTGTTGCCCAGTTTTAGTAAATTTTGCGCTTGCGGTTTCATGTTCTTAAGCCGTCTTGAAATTTTTACCGTGCTTGCGCTTATGAGTCCGTCATTTTGGAATTCATCTAAGAATTGGTGAGTATTAAACGAAAAAACCCTCCGACACGAGCCGAAGGGCTTTTTTTTATTCTTTAATTAATGACCGGTGACTTTTAAAGCATATTTATGCGCTTCTTCGCGGGAAATTTCCTTGCCATTAAGTGAATAAGAATTCTTATATACGTTGCTATGATTATCAGCATAAGATTCAGGGTAACAAATTATACCAACCTTCGCCCAAGCATCTGCAACTGTGCTTTCAATTTGAAATGAATCATACTTATCCGGATTCCCAACTTCAACTCCACATTTCCTAAGAAAATCCATATCATCTGTACATTCATAGTAAGTTCCGCCCGCTACCTTTTCAAGTTCATCATCAGTGAGCATTTCGTCCGCGTATTTGTCTTTATCTGCCATATTATCATTCTCCTTTCGATTTCTGTAGCTTATACGTTGAAAATCCAAGTTCGTTACACACTTTAGCAAAAAAATTTTCTGCAGTCAAATTAAAACCCTACGACAGTGCGCCGAAGGGCTTTTTTCAATATAAATCACTCGCCGATAGTATTTACTGCTGATTATTTTGTTTAAGGCGTTTACGTTCGCGACTTTTACGTATTTTATCGCTTTCGAGCTTGCAACGGCGGTTCCATTCTGCAATGCGAGCGTCGCGGTCGCCGTTATTCATTACGATATATGGATTGACCATGAAATCTGAGTCTTCAGCGAGTTTAAACTCATGAATGACGATATTATCCTTGAGCCAATGGAGAGCGTCGAAAAAAACGGTGCGACCGAGCTTCAAATCGAATTGGAGCTGTTTTTTACTGACTCGAAAGCCGTGAATGCCTTCGTTGGGCTGGTGGAAGGCAAGATAGAAGAAAATTTTGATGACATGGGAGTTGGGAGCGTCATTGATAGTTCGCAAGGTGCGATTATCGTCGAAAACCACTTTAGAACACCTCCGAGAGTAATTTTGATGATTATAGCAGTAAAAAAGGTCGTTTGAAAGGCTCAAAAACAAAATCCGCTATAGTGGACGTTGAAAAGTTTATAAATGGCGTCATGGCGCGGTTTGTTAAGAATTAGGGTTTTGAGCGGGTAAAAAAGTAACAAAAATCCGCTATAACGGATTCTGACGATTATTTGTCCGTCATAGCGGATTTATTTTCGATTCAAACTTGATTTACTGATTTTGACCGTCGCCGCGTTTTTAGCTAATCGAATTTTTAATTACGACCACTTGTCCATATGGTGTCCGGTGACTCTCATTGCATGATTGCGAGCCTCTTGTTGAGAAACATCACGACCGTCGATTCTATATTTGCAATCGTTCCAATTCTGACTATAAACATAGGTTACACCAACTTCAGCCCATGCTTTAGTGAGTTCTTTACCAATTCTAACGCCCTCGAACCAGCATCTAAAAGAGCCGTAACGATCTTGCTTACCGGTTAATTCGTTCAAAAACTGGCTGTCATCTGCCATTTGACTAGCTGTTCCGCCAGCGACTTGGTCAAGTTCCTCGTCACTCATGATTTCGAGTTCGGTGTTGATTTTCTTGAGATTTTCATCGCGTGTTGCCATTTTTATTCGTCTCCTTTGTTTAGATAGAAGTTTTATTCGGCTGTGCTGTCAATTCAGCTTATCCCTTGCGGATTATTTCTTTCTGTAGCTTATACGTCGCCAAACGAATTTCGTTACAAACTTTAGCAAAAAAATTTTACTATGTCAAAGGAAATGATATAATATCGGAAAATTCAAAGGGGGCTGTGTTTATGGAGAAAGACTACGATTTTGCGGCGAGTTTGATGAGAATACTCTCTGAAAAATATCCGACGAAGGAATCCATTTACGAAAAACTGATTTATCTGCAATCGCGGCTGTCATTGCCTAAAGGTACGGAACATTTCATGAGCGACTTGCATGGCGAATACGATTTATTCTTGCACATAATCAATAACTGTTCGGGCGTGATAAGGGAAAAGGTCGATTATATTTTTGGGGACTTGCTGGGCGAAGAGGAAATAGCGGAGTTCTGCACGCTGATTTACTATCCTAAAGAGAAGATCGCGCAGATTAAGTTTCAAAAACGCGATAAGCCCACATGGTACAGGAAAAATTTGGCGCGTTTGGTAAAGTTGGCGAAGTTTATGAGTTTCAAATATCCGTCGTTCAAAATGCGCGAGCTTATTCCGAGCAGTTATGAGACGGTGATATTGGAATTACTGAATACGCACCCTGAAGACGACGAGGCGCAGAAAATTTACTATGAAAAGCTTTTAAATTCGATAGTAGAGATAAATAGCAGCGAGGATTTTATATATGCGTTCACGATACTGATAAAGCGGCTGGCGATACACCGATTGCATTTAGTCGGGGACTTTTTCGACAGAGGAGACCGTCCGGACGCGATTTTAAATCTTTTGATGAATTATCCTGCGGAAGTGGACATACAATGGGGCAATCACGACGTAGTTTGGATGGGAGCGGCTCTTGGCAGTGAAGTTTGCATAGCTGCGGTCGTAAAAAATTCTTTACACTACAATAATACCGATGTTTTGGAGCGCGGCTACGGAATAAGCTTGCGTCCGCTGACAATTTTTGCGTCAAATCTCTATCCGAATGAAAATCCTCTTCGCGCCGCCGAGTTAGCGTGTTTAATGATGATGTTTAAGCTTGAAGGGCAGATGATTCGGCGCAATCCCGATTTTAAAATGGGAAGTAGGCTTTTGCTTGACAAGATTAACTTTGAAGAGGGCACGATTAATATAAGCGGGCAGATTTACAAGCTCAACACGATGAATTTCCCGACGTTGGATAAAAATTCTGATGATATTTATGAGTTGACGGCTGATGAACGAGAAATTATATTGGGCTTGAGAGAAAATTTTATATCGAGTGCAAATCTTCAACGACACGTGGATTTTCTTTATAAAAAGGGTGGAGTATATGCCTGTCACAATGGGAATTTATTATTTCATGCCGCGCTGCCGCTTGAGGAGGACGGATTGTTTAAGAAAATTTCTTTTGAGGGCGAGATTTACAGTGGCAAAGGTTATTTTGACTATGCAGACAGGCGAGCGCGTCGCGCTTACTACGAAAGGCAGCAAAGCGACTTAGATTTTATGTATTTTTTATGGTGCGGGCTGTTATCGCCGATAGCGGGCAGAGAATTTCGGACATTTGAGCGAGCATTTATTGATGATAAGGAAATTTGGAAGGAACCGAGCGACCCGTACTATAATTTGATTGATGATGAACGAATTTGCGACGCGATTTTAAATGAATTTGGTTTGGACACGAAGAGCGGGCACATAATCAACGGGCATGTACCTGTTCGGGTTCGCAAGGGCGAGAGTCCGATAAAGGCGGGCGGCAAGGCGGTAATTATCGACGGCGGATTCAGCACGCCTTACCATGAGAAAACGGGCATATCGGGTTATACGCTTATTTCCAATTCACGGGGCTTTAGGCTTTTGCGTCATCAAAAAATTGCGGATGTTAAAACTGCGCTCGCCGAGAACAAAGACATTGAGTCGACAGCGGAGACGGTTGAAATTTTGTCGTGTCACATGACGGTTGGCGATACAGATCACGGGCAAGGCATCCGCGACGAGATTATTGGTTTGCACAAGCTTTTATTGGCTTATCAAAGCGGAACGATTCAGCCGCAAAGCTGATAAAAAAAATTTTTAAAAGGGGCTTGCCAAACTAAAAAAGGTGTGATATATTATGCCCCGTTGATTCATTGAAAAACGATTCGCTAGCTCAGTAGGTAGAGCACCTGACTTTTAATCAGGGTGTCCCGGATTCGAGTTCCGGGCGGATCACTAAGGCGCCATCGTCAAGCGGTTAAGACACCGCCCTTTCACGGCGGGTTCGCGGGTTCGAGTCCCGCTGGCGTCATCAAAAGGCCCGGTAGTTTAGTTGGTTAGAATGCCGCCCTGTCACGGCGGAGATCGTCGGTTCAAGTCCGATCCGGGTCGCTATTTTTTTTAGCCACGGTAGCTCAGTTGGTAGAGCAGGGGACTGAAAATCCCCGTGTCCGTGGTTCGATTCCGCGCTGAGGCATCAAATCCTTTCTTAAAATTTGACTTTTACTTTGCGGTAATATGCCGCAATTTTTTTTGCCCAAAATTAATTCAATCTGCTATAATAGATACAAAAATTTTCGGAGGAATTTTTATGCAGTGGACAAATCAGCAACAAGCCGCTATCAATATTCGTAACAAAAATTTGCTTGTAGCGGCAGCAGCAGGTTCAGGCAAGACCGCTGTCCTCGTCGAACGTATTATCCAAATGATTCTTGACGATAACTTAGACGTGGACAAAATGCTTGTCGTAACTTTTACAAATGCCGCCGCGCAAGAAATGCGTTCCCGTATCCATAAAAAAATTTTTGAGCGTATGTCCGTCGAAGCAGATTCAGATAAACTTTTACGCCTTGAACGTCAATCAATTTTGCTAAGCGGCGCGTCGATTATGACTTTTCATGCCTTTTGCCTTTCAGTACTGCGCAGAAATTTTTCAAAAATTGATTTTGATCCAAAATTCCGTGAAGCTAATGAACAGGAACTTAATATTTTAAAGCAGGAAGTCATCGAAAAACTTTTTGAGGAAAAATATTCTGAAGACGCCGATTTTGCAAGATTCGCCGATAACTTTGACGGAACTGTTTACGGTGATTCTAACCTGCACAAAATTATTTTCGACCTTTACAATTTTTCGCAAAGCCGCCCTTACCCTGAAGAGTGGCTTAATTCTATCGTAAGCTTTTATGAAAATCCTGCGACCGCCACGCTTGACGACGGGCAGAATTGGTTTGACTTCCTGATAAATTTTGCATTGGAACGCGCCAAATTTATTATCGAAGACGCGCTGAAAAATTGCAGTCACGCCAAAAATATTTCTGCCGCGCAGACTGTTCACGCTCCCAACGCCAAGCCGAAAGATTTAGACACATATAAAAAGAATTGGGATAAAATTATTAACGTTTTCAACAGCGATTATAAAACGCTTGATAACCTGCGCGGAATTGAAAATGTTTGGGATAAACTTTGCGAAACTTTTTCAACGGCGATTGAGTTTATAAGCTATCCTGCGGTTAGAAAGTTGCCCGACGATTTATTGACGCTTAAAGGCGATTTAAAAGTTACTCGTGACAAGTACAAGGAAAATGTCACTAACCTGCGCGAATTGGTTTATATGAACCGCGATGAAATTTTGACGCAGATAAAAAATTTGGCGGCGTCAGTGCGTCAACTTGCCAAAATTACGATTGACTTTGAACACGCCTTTACTGCCGCTAAACGTGAACGCGGTATTATTGATTTCAATGATATGGAACACCTCGCTTTAAAAATTTTAAACACTGATAGAGCGACTGCCGACAATTACCGCAGAAAATTTCAAGTAATTATGGTCGACGAATATCAAGATACCAACGGAGTGCAGGAAGAAATTATCAGCAAGATTGTTCGCAGTAAAAATTTTTTCGCAGTCGGTGACGTTAAGCAGTCAATTTACCGTTTCCGCAATGCTGACCCTGAAATTTTTATGCAGAAGTATGATAATTATCCTAAAACTTCTGATAGTAAACGCATAGACCTTTCAACAAATTTTCGTTCACGCCTTCAAGTTGTCGATACCGTCAACGCAATTTTCCGCCGCTTAATGACTAAGGACGCTATGGAAATTGATTATAACGAAGACGCCGAATTAAATTTTGGCGCGGATTATCCTGTCGCCGAAAATATTTTTGATGAACGCGCAGAATTTTGTATCGTCAATCTTGAATATGAAAATCACAAAGATTCTGATGAAGATGATACGCCGCCGGAAATTTTTCCTGACGCGGAGGAGCTTGACGAACTCGGCTTGGAAATTCAAATTATTGCCAACAAAATTAACGCGATGATTAAAGCGGAGAAAAAAATTTGGGACACTGACATTAAAGCCTATCGCGAAATTACTTATAAGGACATTGTGATTTTAATGCGTGCGGTTGACGGACGGGCAACTAAAATTGTTGACGTGTTGCAGAAAAATAATATTCCTGCTTACGCGGCTGACAATGGCGGTTATTTTAAAGCTCCTGAAATTTTGACGACGATTAGTCTTTTGAGTGTGCTTGACAATTCGCGGCAGGATATTCCGCTTGCGTCCGTTATGCTTAGTCCGATTGGCGGTTTCAGTGAAGAAGATTTAGCGACGCTTCGACTTAGCGACAAGAAAGCTGACTTATACACGCTGATTAAAAATTTTTCCGCTGATGATGAACTTTCTGCACGTTGTAAAAATTTTTTGGACAGAATAAATAATTGGCGAGTTATGGCGCGACAAATTGGAGTTCCTGAACTTTTAAGTAAAATTTATCGTGAAACAGGCTATTATGATTATTTTGGCACGAAGATTGACGGACGGGTTGCGCAGGCAAATTTACGTATGCTGATTGACCGCGCCGCCGAATTTGAATCAACTGCATTTCGCGGACTGTCAAGATTTATTCAGTTTATCAAAAAGATTCGTGAACTTGAAAATGATCTTGCCGCCGCTCGAACTTTGGGAGAAAATGAAAATGTTGTCCGCGTTATGACTGTTCATAAAAGTAAGGGCTTGGAATTTCCCGTCGTCTTCGTGGCACAACTTGGCAAAAGTTTTAATCTGCAAGATTTAAACGTCACTGTTATTACGCACAGAAATTTGGGAGTCGGCATTTATGATACTCAATCTTCGCCTTACGGTTTAACGCGCGTTTCTACCTTCGCTCGAAAAGTCATTGGTATGAAAATTAAGGCTGAAACTTTAGCGGAGGAACTTAGGATTTTGTACGTTGCCTGCACGAGGGCGCGGGAAAAATTATTTCTTACAGGTACGATTAAAAATTCTAATGCCCTTGAAAAAAATCTCAATGAAATTTCTACTGCTGCGTTGCAAGGTGTTAAACGTCCTATTGATTGGTTGTTGATGATTCGCAATGATATTGAAAAGGTTGCGCCGTTGCAGATTATCAAGAAGTCTAAAATTAAACTTGGCGACGCAGAATTAAAGGTTGAAGACAAAAAAATTGCGTCGCCTCCTGAAGTTGCTGAAGAGTCGCCGCTGGCTAAAATTCCCGCAAAACTTTCCGTGACTGAAGTTAAACGCCGCATTATCGAGGCTGAAGAAGAACCTGCGCGGCTTACGGAAATTTCTAAGAAAAAATTTGATAAGACTAAACTTTATCGTCGACCGAATTTTATGCAGAAGGCTGACATTTCCGGCGCAGAATACGGAACGCTTATGCACAGCGTTATACAACATTTAAATTTAAGCGGTACACTTGACGCTAAAAATATTTCCGCTCAGATTGAAGAAATGATTTCCGCGCAGATTTTGACAGAAGATCAAGGCATTGCAGTTAAGCGGCGCGTCGGAAACATTGTAGAATTTTTTGCAAGCGATTTGGGACGGCGCGTTGTCAGTGCTAAAGAAATTTACCGCGAATTGCCCTTTAGTCAAAAGATTGACGCTGGAACGATTAACGCCGGAGAAAATTTCCGTAATGCGGCTGGTGAAAAAATTTTCGTGCAGGGAATTATCGACTTGCTTTTCAAAGATTCTGCAACGGGCGAATGGGTTTTGCTTGACTACAAGACCGATAGAAATAATGACGACGAATATTTTCAGCACGAATACAAGGAGCAAATTCGTTTGTACGTTCAGGCGATTGAAAATCTTACGTCGATTAAGATTTCTGAAAAATATTTGTACCTTCTTACTGCGGGACGTTTAATCAAAATGAATAATTGAGTTTATAAAGTTAAAAGTTCCTCCGCATTTCTGCCCAAAATTTTATTTTTATCATCTTCACTGATTGGCAAAGATTTAATAAAATCCATTGGCATATTAGGCGACATCCAAGGGCTGTCCGTTCCGAAAAGTATTTTATCTGCGCCAAAAGTTTTGTACAATTTCATAAAATTTTCCGCGTCCAATAAATTTAATTCGTTCGCGTTATAATATCCGTCGTCAAGCGCAGGAATTTTTCCCGTTGAAAAGGAAGTGTCCATAAAAATATTTGTATCGGCAAGTTCGTTTAAAACTTCGTCCCAACTTTTCCAGCCGCCCATATGAGCCAAAATAAATTTGAAATCGCCAACTTCCTCGACGACATGACGAGACATTTTAGGAGTACAACGCACAACGCCCGGATAACCAATATCAAGACCCGCGTGCGTCAAAACAATTAAGTCAAGTTCTGCGGCGCGATAAAATATACGCAGAAAATTTTTATCGTCAATGTCCGTTCCTTGATAGACAGGATGAACTTTAATACCTTTGAATCCCAAATTTTTCAATCGGCTAAGTTCAACGGCATAACCTTCAAAGTCAGGGTGAATGCTCGCGAAAGAAATTATCCCAACTTCTGAAAAATTTTCGTTAATCTGCGTGGCACGATCATTAATTTTTATAACCTGTTCAGGCTTGGTGGCAACCGGCAAAATTACTGAAACGTCGACGCCAAATTTTTTCATCGACGCCATAAGCCCATACAAAGTTCCGTCCGTAAAAGTTTTACTGTGACTTTTCCCGCGCAGTTTATCAAGAGTTGACTCCGCTATTTTGTCAGGGAAAATGTGCGTATGAATATCAATTACCATAAAATTTTTCTCCTCTGTTAATAAAAAATCGCCGCCATTGCGACGACGTTTATATATTTTACTTAGAAAATTAAATGTGCTCATTGAGGGATTCGAACCCCCGACCCCCTCCATGTGACGGAGATGCGCTACCAACTGCGCTAAATGAGCCGAAAATTAAAATAATGGGATTAACAAGACTCGAACTTGTGCCCTTTTCGATGTCAACGAAACGATCTAACCAACTGATCTATAATCCCATATTATTTTATATCGTCCTAAGACGAGCGGGCTTAAATATCTGCTAACATAAAGCAGATCCCCACCCGCTAGGGTAAAAATCCTTCGCCAATGTTATCCTGCGGTTTTATTTGCTTGCAACACCGTTCCTACCCATCAGAACTTTTAACCACAAGCCGTAGAGCGGCAGATTAGGATTTACGTCCGCCGGTACCTATATTTTCGCAAGTAACGTAGTCAGTAAAGACTTAGGCTAGTCAGCAAGAACTCTTACAAGTTCACACAAAAAGTGTTGGGTCACTAACCGAAGTACTCTAACCAATTAAGGCTTAAGTACCTTTGTCTTTCGACATTGCGCATTATAAACGTTAAAACTTTTTATGTCAAGAAAAATTTTTGCGGCTGATTGACAGTTCAAAATTTCTACCGTAAACTTAGCAAAAGCTAATTCGGTGGTGATAAAAATGAGTGAGGAGAATGATAAGCTTTCAAAAAATTTTCAACGTATGATTCACGCGACGAAGGCGGGCGATAATGATAACCATCAGCGTCAAATGGCTAACCGTTTAATGCAGATAATGGACACGACAAAAAAAGTTGATGGCGACGAAAAACAAAAGGCTATAGCGCAACAATTCGCGGCAATGATGCAACAGACTCGCTCTTTTGATGCCGAACGTGACAGATTGGAAAAGGCGGGCGAAACGGCTATATCCAACGCATTCCAAAAAATGATTCATCTTTCGCATAAATTAGAAGAAGAAAATAAACTCAAAATGGAATTTCCTCCCGATGTTGGCATAGAAAAATTTCCAAGTGCCGGTGATAAACTTTTCATCACGCTTATTAACAAACTTCCTAAAAGAATTAGACGTTTCCCGCAAGCCTTCAGACGCAATCCTAAAGCTGTCATAAAATTTTTTATAGCGATGATTATCGGTCGCATATTAGCAATCACGCTTTACGTTATCGCGGCATTCATCCCCGCTTTACCATTGCCGGATTCAGTAACCGGCGCAGTCGGTAAAGCTCCTGCCTTTTTAGGAAACGCACTCGGATCACTGCGCGGAGCTGTCACGGAATTTAGCTTTCAAGCAGTTATGGCAACTGTTACGAGTATTCCGACGGACATTAATAAATTGCTACAAAAACTGGGCGAATTTCTACAGTACTACGCGCAGAGGACGGGGAAATTTTTATGGCTGATGATTCGTCACCCGCAAAAAGCCTTCCGTGAAATCTGTACTTTTTGTAGGAAACACGCGCAACTTTTTTTACGCATAGGCAAGGGTACAATCGGCGTAATATTTTCTTTCATCGCGATAAAACTTACAATGGTTTTCTTGTTACCACTTTTCGGTGGCATTGCCATAACCGTGTTGGGATTCAAAATTTCTATAATTATAATTGTTGTCGTACGTATGGCAATCAGTACGTTGAGCGAAGTCGTAGGAAAATTAATTGGCGGAAAGTGTATCAGCTACTGCAAGGCGGTATACAATGATCCTGAAATTTTATGGAGCAAGGTACGTCGAAATATGGAAGAGTGGATGAAAAATTGGAATGAGCATCAACGCCCATAAAAAACGAAAAGCCAACCCGTAAAGGTCGGCTTTATTTTTTTGCAGATTTTTTTTTACTATACGATTCTGCGTGAACCTATATAGTGACTGCTGTAGTAGGAACTGCCGAGAGAAGAAATTTTTACTCCGCCGTTTGAACTTGCGTGAATAAAATCTCCATTCCCAACATAAATTCCGACGTGCGATGCGCCATAAGTGTAAGTTTCAAAGAAGACCAAGTCGCCGGGAACAAGTTCTGCAGACGATACAGGAGTACCAACCTCAAATTGGACATCAGCCGTGCGCGGAATTGAAATCCCTGCCTGCGCGAAAACGTATTGGACATAACCGGAACAATCAAAGCCGTAAGGAGTCGTGCCGCCGAAAATATATGGAACTCCCATATATTGCATTGCGCCTGTAAGAATCCTGTTTACAATGACGCTTGAACCGCCGATATTCTCCGGCATATCGCGTCCCAACAGTGCCGAATAAGTCGTAGGGTCTACAATCCCGTTTGACTTAATTCCGCGTGATGCTTGGAAAGATTTTATCGCGTCCGCCATTGCAGGTCCGAATGATCCGTCCGCTAAAACGTCGTAGCCCAATTCTATAAGCTGTCCTTGAATTTCTGTTACCTCTGCGCCTTCATCTCCAATCCTAAGTTCTGCCGCCAATGCGCTTGAACTTACAAACATTACCACCAATAACATCGTCAACATTCGGAAAACTCTCACCAAACAAACACTTCCTAACTTTTAATAAAATTTTTAAAAACTTTAAATTTATTATAACACATTTTTATGATTTGTGTATGAATTGTCAAAAAAAATTTTTAATCTAATTGATAAAGCCGTTTCGCGTTATCAGTTGTATAAGCGGCAACTTCTTCTAAAGTTTCGCCGCGCAGTTCCGCAACTTTTTTTGCAATGTCCAAAAGATAACTCGGCTCGTTACGTTTACCGCGATTCGGCATTGGTGCTAAATATGGCGCGTCCGTTTCAAGTAAAATCATTTCACGCGGAGCAGATTTGACAATTTCAGGAAGTTTAGCGGAATTTTTAAAAGTTATAGGTCCGTCAATGCCTATAAGCCAGCCCAATTTCCAAACTTCCCGCGCCATTTCAAGACTGCCTGAAAAACAATGTAAAACGCCGCGCAGTCCCTTAGCTTCACACTGCAAAATTTTCAATGCGTCACCATGTGCATCGCGTTCATGAATACAGACGGGTAAGTTTAATTGTCGTGCAATGTCCAACTGCTGAATAAAAGTTTTTTGTTGCGCCAGTCTTACTGCAGAATCTTTTTCCCAGTAATAGTCAAGACCAATTTCACCAATAGCCACAACTTTTTTATTTTTGGCAAGTTCGACAATTTTTTCGACGGAATTATTTTCATCAAAGTTTGAAATTTCTTCAGGGTGAATACCGACGCCTGCAAACATATTGGAAAATTTTTCGGCAAGCTTTACAACCTGCGCGGAATTTTCAAGAGTGTCGCCAAAGTTTATAATCTGTGTGACGCCGACATTTTTTGCGCGGCTTACAACTTCATCTAAGTCATCAAAAAATTTTTCGTCATTCAAATGGCAATGCGTATCGATTAAAGTCATTAACTCATCCTTTCTCCAAATTCTCAATTACATTATTAAGTATTGCGCTGAATTTTGCCGCACCTTTCAAATTTAAGTGACTAACATCGCAAAAATCTTCGTCCAAAAATCCATTTAATTTCCATCCATCGAAGAAAACTATATCGGGATATTTTTTTCGCGTCTCACGAATCAAATAATGAAATTCATCGACTATCTCGCGATTAAGATATTTCATATATCCTTTAGAGAGTGGCGGAAGAAACATTACAGCACGAACTTTATTGCTTTTACACAAATTTAAATAATCGTCTAAAATTTTCAGATTTTCTTTTCGCGTTACCGGGTAATTTCTTCCGTTCCATCTGTCAATGATATCTCTAGCTCTTAGCCTTTCTTGAGCTGTCATTATCTGCAGTTTATTTTTTGCCAAAAATATATTGTTTAAATCAAAGGAGTTTAATGACAATCGCGAATTTAAAAATTTTTCTCGAAACATTTTGCGACATTCTGATGCAGGAATCGTAAAATTATGTAAATCATTAAATGCTATGAGATATTGAAAAATTCTATGTCGGTATGTGTAAGCTTTAGATTCGTCATAATGAAAGGAGTATGGCATTAAACCTATTAATGCATACTTAATTCGGATGTTTTCGCATTCATTGAAGATAAATTTAGCAATTTGGTAATCGTAGTATAAATCTTGACTGTCGCGACCAAAATTGAATATTTTCTTTTTGAATTTAGTGGCGTCCAAAGCTACGCAGATATTACTAATTCCTGTTGCAAAAATTTCAAATTCCGTCGCGTGTTCTTTGTAATAATGTAAAGACCTTTCCATTAAGAAAAGATTATCTTTATCATTTGATAAATATACATGGAAAAATTTTTCTGACGTTACTTGGTATTTTTTTAGATAGTCACACATTTTCCACACTATTCTATTGTCAGAAATACAAAGTAAAATATCGTAATAAAAATTTTCAACGCACTCTTTCAGCTCGTAGAAAGAAAAAATTTTATCACGAAGCGGCGGATAGTTTTCCAAAATTTTTTTAGTAATGTCCGGCTCATCTACAACAATCGCGCAATATTCCAATTCGGGATTTAAAACCTGTGTCAAAGCAAAAGGTAGTATATCGCTAAGTGTTACCAAAAGTACTCTCATAAATTAATCAACCTTTCTCCAAATTCTCAATAAAATCATTTAAAATCGTGCTGAATTTCGCCGCATAATTTATATTCATATGGTCTACATCTGAATAATATTCGTCGGAAGACAAACCCTTCAACTTCCAGCCGTCGAAAAATACAGCTGACGGATGTTTTTTCAGCACCTCGCCAAGCAATGTATAGAATTCGTTCAATGCTTCTCTGTTGAAGTAGCGCATGAAAGCTTCATGTAAAGGCGGGTGAAAAATAATCGAGCGCACATTATTTTCTTCGCACAACGTCAAATAATCGTCAAAAATTTTCACGTTTTCTTTTACGGTTTCAGGATAACTTTTATTTTTCGTCAATATGTCAATTCTTTTTCTTGCGTTAATTCGCGAATTGAGATCCATACATTTTGGATAATCAGCTTTTTGATAAAAAAGATTGTTTAAATCAATATTTTCAAGTGGAAGCCGCGTATTTAAAAACTCTTCGCGAAATAATTTTCTATATTCCTCAATCGGCAACCAGAAATTATGTATATCATCAAAAGTTATCAAATATTCAAGTATGGAGTTTACAATAGTAGTTTTTGATAAATCGAAATGGAAAATGAACGGAGAAATTTCTGTCAGCGCATACTTGAGATGTCTGCCATTTTCATTTTGCTTGAATATAAATTTTGCGACTTTATATTTGTAATAAAAATCTTGATTGTTTCTTGAGATATTAAAAAGTTTATACCGAAATTTTGTAGTGTCAAGTCCCATAGCACCGTAACAACCGCCTGTAGCAATCATTTCAAATTCCGTCGCGTGTTCTTTGTAATAGCGCAAATTTCTTTCCATCCAAAAAAATTTTTGCCAGTTCGAATATGACATATGAGCATTTATAAATTGCTTAAGTGTGCCGCCGTATTACCTAATTTGGTCGATAAGGGCAGTTCCCACATTAGGATGTGATGCCATAAGCAAAACAAAATCATAATTATTATTTTGGACGCACTCTTTCAATTCGTAAAAAGGATGAATCTTTTCACGAAGTTGCGGGAAATCATCTAAATTTTTTTTTCGCAAGTTCCGGCTCGTCCACCACGATAGCAGAATATTCATTATCGGGATTTAAAACCTTCGTCAACACAAAATGCAAACTGTCACTTAAAATTACTAAAAGTATTCTCATAAATTAAATCATCCTTTCTCTAAACTTTCAATAGCGTTGTTAAGTATCGCGCTGAATTTTGCCGCACCCTGTATGTTAAGGTGTGCCGCATCGTGAAAATGTTCATCTGAAAATCCCTGCAATTTCCAGCCATCAAAAAATAATGCAAACGAATGTTTCTTCTGAGCTTCATGAATTAAATAATAAAATTCCTCTAATTTTTGTTTGCTAAAATATTTTTTGTAGCCTTCTGTGAATGGAGGAATAAACATAATCGGGCGAACATTATTTTTTTCACATAACGTTAAATAGTCGTCAAGAATTTGCACATTTTCTTTCTTAGTTTCAGGAAAATCTTTATTTTTCCAACCATCTATCAATTGGCGTGATTTGATACGTTCCCTATAGCTCATGTAGCGTACAGGTTTATTTAGACTCAATTCCGAAACGCTACTTATTTTGGTATTGCCGAGAGGTAACCGAAAGTTCAAGTAATTTTCGTTGAAAAGTTTGCGATAGGTCTCTTTAGGCATCCAGAGATTATGAATATCATCATATGCAACAAAAAATTGAAGAAGCTGAAAATTTAATTCAAAAGATTTTGTTAAATCAAAGTTGAAACTGTAAGGAGCTAAACCTATTAGCGCATATTTAATATACCCCCCCCCGCATACTTCGAGAACAAATTTAGCAACTTGGTAATCGTAGTATAAATCTTGGCTGGCACGCGCAAAATTAAATAATTTATGCTTAGGTAAAAATATTTCTGGCACTAATCCGAGTTCTGTATAACTTATTCCAGTTGCAAACATATTAAATTCTGTGCAATTATTTTTATAATACCTTAAAGCGTACTCTACTTGAAAATTAAACGGCGAATTTAAATTAACAAAGCTAAGGAATTTATTTTTAGGCAGATTACACCTTTTAAATTCATCTGTAAAAATTGTCCAATCATCGCCTATACCACCAAAAATCCAAATCGCTAAATCGTAGTAATTGTTCGTAATGCACTCTTTAAGCTCGTAAAAAGGAAAAATTGTATTACGAAGCGAAGGGTAATTTTCTAACATTTTTTTAGAAATGTCCGGCTCGTCAACCACAATCGCACAATATTCCAATTCCGAATTTAATACCTGCGTCAATGCAAAAGGTAGTATATCGCTAAGCGTCACTAAAAGTACTCTCATCAAAAGTCCTCCTTCAAAACTTCAAAAAATTTTTCTTCAATGTTACGAACATATCCGACGGCATTCATTAACGGCGAATTTTTCATCATACGGCGTAAATTTTTATGGAGCAATGACAAAGTTTCAAAATCTCCCGCCAATTTTACTGCGCGGTCAACATATTCGTCAACATTTTCAACTGCTAATTCGCCAATTCCTACGTTATTTAAAATGCTGTAGCCAAAACGCGTACCGTGTCGATCACCGTAAAGAGAAATGACAGGCACGCCCATATACAAAGCTTCACAAGTCGTCGTACCGCCGACGTAAGGAAAAGTATCAAGCGCAATATCAATGTCGCGATATTCTTCAAGATAATTCGCCGTAAAGCCGCGCAGTTCCACTCGCCATATATCAAAGCCTAAATATTCCAGAAAATTTGTAACTGTCTCGCGCCCATCTGCGTCGTTAAAAATTTTGTGCTTTAAAATCAATCGACTGTTATTTACTTGTTGAAGAATTTTTCTCCATGCTTCAAAAATTTGCAGCGTAATTTTGCTAAAATTATTAAAACAGCCGAAAGTCACGTAGCCTTTAGTAATGCAAGGTGCGTCGCCGATCACAGGAAAATTTCTCAACGGCGTATAACAGAAATGACTGCGCGGAAGTATTAACGGCTTTTCTGTAAAAAAATTCTTCCACGCAGTATCTACGTAACAAAATTTATCCGTTAAAAAATAGTCAACAAAATTTGTTCCCGTGCTGTTCATGTAGCCAATGCCGGAAATTTGAACGCTCGCGGGACGATACGCCATAACAGGCAAACGATTATTTTCAGTGTGTCCGCCAAGTTCAATAAGAATATCAATTTCATCATCACGAATAATTTTTGCCGCCGTCGCGTCGTCAACGTCTGTAATGTCACGCCAAAAATCAACCGAATTTTTAATCTGCGCGGTTATCGTGTCAAAATTTTTCGTATTGGAATAACAGTATATCTCAAAATTTTTTTTATCACGAAGATTTATCAAAGCCCAAATAAAATTTGCTACGGGGTGCATACAAAAATTTGAAGACAGATACCCGACGCGTATTTTTTCATGATGATAAAATTTTTTGTCGAAAGGCTTAACGTAACTGAAAGTTTTTTGGTATTCGGCGTAGAGTTTTTGAAAATTCTGCGTGGTAATTTTTTCACTGTCATTGGCGGAAAAAATTGCGTTTGAAATTTCAATACGCTTTTTTGTAGGATTATTTTCAAGTTCAGCAGACTGCAGAAAATTTTTCACAGCAGATTGAGTATCGCCGATAACACGATAAACACCCGCCAGCCGACTAATCGCTTCTGCCCGTAATGAAACATCATCTGTACATTGCGATAAACATTTTTTCAAGGCGTCAAGTTCACTGAAAAATTTATACTGCTTACTGTAAATATAACTTTCAAGTAACGTCGCCTTAGCCCAGTTCGGCACTAAAATTTTTATCTGTGCGATAATTTTCAGTGCCAATTCAAAATTTCCGGCTTTATATTCGTCAAGCGATTTTGCGTAAAGCCCTAAAACTTCGCCCACTATTTTACATCAATGCGCGGGAAAAGTTGTTCAGGCTTGCCGACAACGTGATTAACTTCAAGCTTGCCGAAAAATTCTGCGTCTTCAAGTTGAACTTTTTCAAACGGCGTTGCAATGTTCAACTGCTGATAAATTTTCCGCGCAGTTTGCGGCATAAACGGCGAAATTAAAATGCTGATAATCCTAAGCGATTCGGCGAGATTGTAAAGCACATTAGAAAGATTTTGTGCCTGCGCGGGGTCTTTCGCCAACTTCCAAGGCATCGTCTCATCAATGTATTTATTCGAGCGACTGATAAATTTCCACACAATTTTAACCGCGTCAGAAATTTGCATGTCCTCCATAAGTTGACGATAATTTTTCGCCGTATCAAACGCTTCAATCCGTAAACTTTCATCAAGTGCCGTCAAGTCTTTTGATTCGCGCAGAATACCGCCTTGAAACTTCCCAATCATATTCAGTGTACGGTGTAATAAATTACCCAAGTCATTGGCTAAATCTGCGTTGAAACGTGTTACAAGCGCGTCGTAATTGAAATTGCCGTCCTGCCCTAAAGTAATTTCGCGCAGAAGAAAATATCTGATAGCGTCCGCGCCAAATTCATCAATCAGCAACATTGGATCTACAACGTTGCCTTTCGACTTAGACATTTTACCGCCGTCGATTATCAGCCAGCCATGCCCGTAAACTTTTTTCGGAAGTTCGATTCCCAATGCCATGAGGATACAGCCCCAAATAATTGTGTGGAAACGCACAATTTCTTTGCCGACTAAATGTAAATCTGCGGGCCAAAACTTTTTAAATTTTTCTTCGTCGTCCAAAAATCCAATCGGCGTTAAATAATTTGTCAGCGCGTCAAACCAAACGTAAATGACATGCTTTTCATCATCTGGAACGGGGATGCCCCAATCAAACGAAGTCCGCGAAATGCAAAGGTCTTCAAGTCCGCGCTTAATGAAGTTAATCATTTCATTGCGGCGTGACTTCGGCTCAAGAAAATCGGGATTGTCTTCAATGTATTTTAAAACGGCGTCCGCATACTTCGACATTTTGAAAAAATATGCTTCCTCCGAAACTTTTTCAACAGGGCGATGACAATCGGGACAGCAACCATTTTCATCAAGTTGTAATTCCGTCCAATATGATTCACAAGGCGTACAATAAAGCCCCGTGTATTCGCCCTTGTAAATGTCGCCCTTGTCACGAATACGGCGGAAAATTTCCTGCACAACGTCATGATGACGCGGTTCACTCGTCCTTATAAAATCATCGTTGGAAATTTCAAGACGTTTCCAAAGTTCCTTAAAAGTCGCAACAATTTTGTCAACATATTCAAGCGGCGTTAAACCTTGATCTTCTGCAGTCCGTTGAATTTTCTGCCCGTGTTCGTCTGAACCAGTCAAGAAAAAAACTTCGTAACCTGCAAGCCTTTTAAATCGCGCAATCGCATCGGCAATCGTCGTGCAATATGCGTGTCCAATATGAAGTTTTGCGCTGGGATAATAAATCGGCGTCGTAATATAAAAAGTTTTTTTATCGTTCATCAATTTTCCTCCAAATTTTTTTGAAATATTTTACACCCTGCCGTTAATAAAATCAATTTTTCAATGCAATGTTAAAGTCTATCGATAAATTTTTCGGACATAACTCTAACCGCAAAATCTTCTGTCGTCAAAAGTCCCAATGAAAGATTCTGTAAGACGGCGTGACTTTCCATCGCATTTTCTATCACGTCATAAATCTGCGAAAATTTTATCTGTCCACGCAGAAACGCATTTACCGCAACTTCATTAGCGGCATTGAAAATACAAGGCATTGTTCCGCCGATTTTTCCCGCGTCGTATGCAAGTTTCAGACCGCGAAAAGTTTTTAAGTCCGGCTCTTCAAAAGTTAAATTCTTCATCTGCCAAAAGTTTAAATGATTTATGGGCGAAGGTAACCTGCGCGGATAAGTCAACGCATATTGAATAGGCAGACGCATATCAGGTTCGGCAAGTTGCGCGATAATCGAGCCGTCGCGAAATTCTATCATAGAATGAATAATACTTTGCGGATGGACAACAACTTGAATTTTATCGTAGTCGACGCCGTAAAGCCAATGCGCCTCAATGACTTCAAGCCCTTTGTTGACGAGCGACGCAGAATCTACGGTAATTTTTTGTCCCATATTCCAAGTCGGGTGCGCTAAAACTTCGTCGACAGTTACGTTTTGAAGTTCATCAAAATTTTTTCCGCGAAATGGTCCGCCCGATGCAGTCAACAAAATTTTTTCAACGTCATTAGGATTTTCTCCATGAAGACATTGAAAAATTGCGCCGTGTTCACTGTCAACCGGCAAAATCTTAACGTTAAAATCTTTCGCCAAATTAATGACAAGCTCGCCCGCCGCTACAAGAGTTTCCTTATTGGCAAGTGCAATATTTTTTCCTTTACCAATCGCATTAATCGTAGGTTCAAGTCCCGCAAAGCCACTCATCGAAGTTAAAACAATTTCTGAATCGCCATAAGCCGCCGCGTCGATAAATGCTTGACGACCTCCGGCAATTTTAGTATTTGGGAAATTTTTTTCGGCTTTAAGTTTTTTATAAGCGTCTTCGTCAGCAAGCACCGCCAATTCCGGCTGAAATTCTTCAACCTGCGCGGAAAATAATTCGACGTTGGAATTTGCCGCCAATACGCAAATTTTAAATTCATTCGGCAAATTACGCACAACGTCAAGTGCTTGTGTGCCGATTGAACCCGTTGAACCGAGTATGGAAATTTTTTTCATAAAACTCACCTGCTTTTAAAATTTTTTCTAAAAACTACTGAAGATAATCGAATGGGCTAACGGGCTCACCGTTCAAACGTACTTCAAAATGACAATGAGGACCTGTTGAATTTCCAGTCGAGCCGCAATAAGCTATAACGTCGCCTTGATTGACAACCTGCCCAACACTCACGGCAAGGCTTTCGTTGTGACCGTAAAGCGTGACAATCCCGCCGCCGTGTTCAATCATAACCGTGTTTCCGTAGCCGTCAATCCAACCAGCATGAGATACAACGCCCATTTTCGCCGCGTGAATAGGCATACCGTAATCTCCGCCAATGTCAACGCCGCTATGAAATCTTTGTCCGCCAAAAATCGGATGTGTCCGCCAACCAAATTCAGAAGTTACTTCACCTGTAAGTGGCCATATCATTGCGCCGGAATTTGACGCGGGAACATAAGCTTGATAATTTCCGTTGTCTGAACTTTCATAAGAACCTATAGGCGGAGTTTCACGCCGACTTTGTTGTATAGCTTGACGTGCCGCCGCTTCCTGTTGACGACGTTCAGCTTCTTGTCTTCGGCGTTCCTCCTCTTGTTGACGTTTTAAAGCCTCAACTTCAGCTTGATGTTTTTTGTCTTGAATCAACTGTGTTATGTGATTCGATGCCGCTATCATTTCATCGTACTGCCGGTTATAAACATCCTTGTCATTTTCCATCATATCAATCAAAGCCTGTTGTTCGGCGACTTTACGCAGTTTCACGTCCTTAGCCTCTTCAGCAATCAAAGTTTGTTCAGCCTGCCGCGCTTTATCCTGTTCAAGTTGCCGCCCAATATCTTTAATTTCGTTGCGCGATTCCAAAACTTTATTGACAAGTTCCGAATCCTGAATCATAACGCGCTTAAGTAAATCCATTCGCGTCAAAAAATCTCCAAAATCTTTTGCGCCGAAAATTACATCAATATAGGAAATTTGCCCGTTAATGTAAATGTCACGAACACGCTTTTCAAGTCTGCTGTGTTTTGTGGTATATTCAGTTTCAGTCGCAATCAACTTTTTTTCATTCTCCGCAATGCGTTGAATAGTCGATTCGAGATTTGCTTTCTTGTATTCGTAATCGGCAATGGCTATATCTGCTTTCTCGTCAAGGGCGCGTTTTATTTCTGACACAGAATCTATTTTGGCTTGAATGGCGTCGACGACCAATCGAGCTTCCTCTGCCGCCGCTTCATATTCTGATTTTTTATTTTCTAAATCTTGAATTTCGTCCGCGAAAACTACGGTATTCATCAATAAAATTATCGCAAAGACTAAATGTAAAATTTTTTTCATAACTTTACCAACTTTCTAGACTTGCAAAAATTTTTTAAGTGAAATAGTACTGCCCAAAATCCCTACAAAAATTCCCGCCAATATCAGCGAAACTGTTACGTAGTTCATAAAAGGATATTGCTCAACCATTGGGAAAAATGCCAGCGTCGAATAAATTTTAGTTTCCATTGCCGCGTAAAAACTCCGCAAGGCAAATGCGCTTAACGTGCCGCCGATTATGCCGAGTCCTATTCCTTCAAGTATGAAAGGTATTCTGATAAACCAATCTGTTGCGCCGACGTATTTCATTATGGCAATTTCTTTTCGCCGCGCAAAGACCGTTAATCTGATTGTGTTGGCGATGATGAAAATTGTTGCGCCCGCCAAAATTATTGTGAGTATTAAGCCGAAAAGCCTTATCAAGTGCGTTAAGTTGAAAATATTTGACGCTACGTCCTGCCCGTATTTAACTTCTTCGACGCCGTATAAATCAGCTATCGCATCTGCCGTTGATTTTACCGCGTCCGCAGAATTTACCGTAACTAAAAATGCATTTGGTAAAGGGTTTGAGTCGCCGAGCGCGTCCAAGATTTTTTGATTATCGCCGAGTCTTTCACGCAAAATTTTCAGTGCTGATTCTTTTGGTATATATTCAACTTTCGACACAGCACTTAAAGCTTTTGTCATACGTTCAATATCGTTGCGTTCCTCTTTGGAAATGTCATCATTGAGATATGCGGAAATTTGCACTTGACTTTCAAGCGCGGACGCCATCTTCGTCATATTCATTACCAAAATTAAAAATACTCCCAATATAAAAAGCGATACCGCAACCGTGCCGATTGAAGCAAAACTCATCCAACGATTTCTTACCATTGAAATTACGACTTCGCGGAAATAATATTCTACTGTCTGCAACTTCATAAAAAATAATTCACCTCAAAAAAATTTGAAATGAATTATACCATAAATTTTTAAAAAAGTAGATTTAAAATCTACAAACCTAATTTTTCAAGTCGAGAATTAAATCAGCTATTTCATCAGCGGCTTGCGGTCTGCCGATTGATAAACTTGCGGCAGACATTTTTTGTAACTCGTCAGGATTTTTTAAAAGCTCATCAATCTGTGCGGATAAAATTTCTGCGTTTAAGTCTTTGTTCAAAATCATTCGCGCCGCGCCAACTTTAACAAGTTCCATTGCGTTAAACTCTTGATGATTTTCCGCCGCGTATGGATAAGGAATTAAGATTGAAGGCACTCCCCGCGCAGTTAATTCTGCCAAGCCCGTTGCACCTGCACGGAATATCGCTAAATCTGCCATCGCCATAGCTTGCGGCATATTGTAAAGATAAGGTACAACTCTGACATTAGGCGGTAAATCGTCGCCCAAATTTTCCGTAACTGATTCGTATTCGCCTTTGCCCGTCACGTGAAGAAATTGCGCGTCAAAATCTTTAGCCCGCTTTAAAACTTCAACCATTGCATTGTTAATACTTCTTGCGCCGCGACTGCCACCGGAAATTAAAACAACAGACTTGTCCGCCGTGAAATTAAATTCTCGTAAACCGTCTTCACGTTTAGCCGTCAAAACTTTTGTACGAATAGGATTGCCAGTATAAATTGTTTTAGCGGCTGGAAAATTCTTTAAAGCCAAAGTTGAACCTACTGCAATTTTTGTAACAAACTTCGACAAAATTTTATTCGTAATACCCGCAACGGCATTTTGCTCTTGAATCAGCGTAGGAATTTTTTTCAGACTTGCGGCAAGTAGAATCGGTCCGCAAACATAGCCGCCCGTACCTACAACTACGTCAGGCTTAAATTCTTTGATAATTTTACCTGCGCGGCGAATGCTTAAGATTGCGTCAGCCGCTCGTTTAAAATTTTCCAACGTAAAATGGCGTTCAAGTCCGCCTTCAAGTTTCATGGCAGAAAAATTTATTCCTGCCTTCGGTACAATGTCAGATTCTAAACCTTTTTCAGTACCGACGTATAAAAATTCTGTATCGGGTAATTTATTTTTAATCGTATCAATCAAAGTCAGTGCGGGGTAAATGTGTCCGCCCGTGCCGCCGCCTGAAAAAATTATTCTCATCACACATATGCGCGGTGGATACCCCCTTTTAGCTGTGGGGAGGAAACGCGCTTCCCTCCTTTGAATTAAATTTCGCCCGAAGGCGAGCGGGCATAAATGCTGATAAAGCCGCCGCCCGCTAGCGTAATAATCCTTCGCCAAAGTTATCCTGCGGTTTTGTATGCTTACAGCACTGTTCCTACCCCTTAGAACTATTTAACCATAAACCGTAGAGCGGCAGATTAGGATTAACGTCCGCCGGTACCTATATTTTCGCAAGTAACATAGTCAGTGAAGACTAAGGCTAGTCAGTAAGAGCTTGTTCTAAATTTCACACAAGCCCCCGCTTTTATGCGTGAGGTTGCTGACATTTTTTACCTTAGTGAATAGTGAAGAGTATTTTTAACTATTCACTTAACTATTTAAACAGATTTGAAAACTTATTTATAGTATCTTCTTTATGCGGCAAAATTTCCGTGTAGTTAATTTTAATTCCATTTTGAAGAGCCTGTTCAGGAGTCGGCAAATTATATTTTTCAGGCATTTTTACATCAGTGCGAACAGGAACTGTTCCCGCGTTTGCAACTTTCTGCTGTGCCTCTTGACTTAAAACGTAGTCAACAAATTTTTTTGCCGCCTCCATGTGGTCTGCGTCTTTTAAAATCGCAATGGGACTTGGCACGACAATATTTTCCGGCGGGTAAACCATTTTCAACGGTGCACCCTTATCAATTTTGCTGGCAGTTATGTAATCGACGCCGAGACAAGCATTTAATGTTCCGTCAGCTGTATCGTCAACAACGCGCCCTGAACCTTTGCTCTTAATCGCGCCGTTATCGTGCAAGCGTTCAATATAATCCCAACCGAATTGTTTTTCAAGTAAAGCAATACTCATATAAGCCGTGCCGGAAAGCGCAGGGTCTGCAATGCCGAAAGAATCTTTGTAAGCGGGATTCGTCGCAATTTCTTCCCAACTTGTAGGTGGCGTGGTAATTTTATTTATGTTTATAACAATACCCAAAGTACCGAGACGCGCCGCCGTAAATGAACCGTCGTAATCATCGAAGGGATTTAAAATTTCATTGAACACAGTCGGCTGATATTTTTCAAGCATACCTGCATCACGCATTTGATAAAAGTCAGGAACTTCACTCGTCCAAATAATATCAGCCATTATATTACCGCTTTGCTTTTCGGCTTCAAGCTTCGCCATAATTTTTCCTGCGCCCGCCGATTGATAATCAATTTCTATGTCAGGATATTTCTTTTTGAACCCTTCGATAATGCCGCCAATTAAAGATTCTTTCATCGACGTGTAAATTACAAGTCTATTACCGATAAGTTTTTGTTCGTCGGATTTATTTTCATCACCGCCGCAACCACTCAACACGACTGACGACAAAATAAGACTCGCCGCCATAAATAAGCCGATAAAATTTTTTAACACGACTGTCACACCTCCATGAGACTAAAAAATTTTTTTGATTGTACAGAAAAGAAATTTTTATGTCAAGTTCAATGAAACGGTTTTGAGCAATAAAAAATGGCAAGTGTCAGAAACTTCTTTTAAACACTTACCAAAAATTTTTATTATAAATTTCTCGCACTTAAAAATTTTTTCCATAAAGTTTAATAAGAATTTGGATCGTAAGGCGGCTGATTATTGGAAGTTGGATTGTAATTTTGTCCGCCGTATGGATTTTGTTGGGCGTTGTAATTTTGTCCGTCATACGAATTTTGCTGATGATACTGATTTTGTTGCGTTTGAAGATACTGATTTGAATTGCCGTAAGCATTTTGTTGCGCGTTATAAGAATTTTGAGCTGACTGCTTATTCATCATCAACTTAGCTTGACGTAAAACCTGTCGCGCCTGTTCAAGCCCTGCCTCCGCCGACTGAACACCTTGAAAAGTATTGTCGACGTGAGCAATAAGCTGATCGAAAACTTGATTGGCGTATCTGTCCGCCTGTTCCTGTAACTGCCTTGCCTGCTGACGTGTACGCTCTAAAATCTCACTCTCCTGTTGTTGAGCCTGCGCGATTACCATGCGGGATTTTTCACGCGCCCTAACAACGACATCGTTTTCATCCGTCAAGCGTTCCGCTTCAAGTTTAGCGTCTTTAATAATTTTATCTGCTTGATCTTGTGCAGATTTTATAAGTTCGTCACGATCATGAAGAATTTTTTCAGCGCGTTCAAGTTCCTGCGGAAAATCCTGCTTAAGCTCTGTAATCAACTTCATCATTGCTTCGTCATCTATCAAAACTCTACCTGTCAACGGAAAACGTGTCGCATTAAAAACAAGCTCTTCGATTTTATCAAGCGTATCGCTTACAGTCATAATTCAGTAACGACTCCTTTTAGTTTACAATTCCTCGATTTTTTTCTTTAATGCAACTTCCACGCATTTGGGAACTAGCCCGCTAATATCTCCGTGAAATTTTGCAAGTTCACGAACTCCCGAAGAACTTATAAACGAAAATTTTATTTCTGTCAACAAAAAAATAATTTCGACTTCTGATGTTAAATACTTAGTGAATTGAGCCTGATTAAATTCTGTTTCAAAATCTGCCGTCGAACGTAAGCCGCGAATAATCGTATTTATGTCGTGTAATTTTACATAATCTGCTACAAGCCCATCGAAAGAATCAACCTTGACATTTGGGATATGTTCTGTAGCTTTTTGTAAAAGCTTAACTCTTTCTTCCACGTCAAACAAATACGTCTTTCGCTTATTGACAAAAACGCAAACGGTTAATTCGTCGACAAGCTTAGCTGCCCGCTCAAAAATATTTATGTGTCCGTTAGTTACGGGATCAAAACTTCCCGTGCAAATTCCTTTTCTAATCACTTTTCACCACTAAAAATTCAATGGCGGTTGTACGCCCGTAATTTATTTTCCTGATTGAATTAAAACTTTTCATATCTAAAATTTCATCCGCGCCGTGTTCGACGATTATCAAGCCGTCATTTTTTAAAAGTTTCAATTCGTCAATAAGTTCAAGAGTAGCTTCAACCAAATTTTTTTTATACGGCGGATCTATGAAGATTAAATCAAAAGTTTTTTGTTGTTGAGAGATTTTGCGCAACATTTTATTGAAGTCGCCGCGCAGAATTGTTGTAGAGTTTTCAAACTTGGCACGACGAGTATTTTCAGAAATAATTTCTGTCGTTGCAAAATCTATGAAGGTTGCCAACTTTGCGCCGCGTGAAAGTGATTCGAGTCCTAATGAACCCGTCCCTGCAAAAACGTCTAATACCGCGTCAACTTCTGAAAAGTCAATCATACCGTTTAGCACATTAAAGACAGATTCTTTCACGCGATCTGAAGTCGGTCGCGTTGAAAATCCACTTGGAGCTTTTAACTTTAAACCTTTTACTTTGCCCGTGATAATTCTCATAGCCCGCGTATTTTATCACAAAGTTAATGTCACTTGCAAGAATTTATTTGGCAAGCGTCGGAAACATTGAAAGCAACCAATTTTTGAAAGAACCGGGATTACGCGTCTGAATCAGCACAGTACCGGGTCCGCGAAATCTGCAAACTAATCCTTCGCCCGAAGTCATACTTGAAATAAATCCGCTTGACGCCTTTTCAATTTTGTAATCCATATAATCAGGCCATGCGACAAGATGACCGTTGTCAATAATGACCTCTTCGCCGTCTTCAAGATTTATAGGATGAATCACGCCATAGCTCGATACGAAAACCGTACCGCGTCCACGAATATTCAAAATAAAAAATCCTTCGCCGCTAAAAAGCCCGCGTGTCAAATTTTGTATCTTCGTATTGACTTCAATTCCATCCGTCGACGCTAAAAAACCGTCTTTCTGAACTGTCAAGCCGTAACTTCCGTCAAGTTCCAAATCTAAAATTCCTCCGGGCTGTGCATGTCCAATCAAAACTTCTCCGTCGCCGCGCTTAGCTGATAATTCCTGAAAGAACATACTTTCGCCGGAAAAAAATTTTCTTGCAAGTCCGCTTAAAATTCCGCCTTCCAATTTTCCGTCAACGTCAACCGTTGCTGACATTGCAATCATCGCGTCCGATTCGGCTTTTATTTTTTCGCCGCGTTTTAAATAAAATCTTACGACAGGAAAAGCTTCAGGATATAAAATTTCATACTTCATGATTTCACCTCAAAATTTTATCGCTGTTTAGCTAAAAAATTATACCAAATACCGAATTACACGTCTATAGCCAATAAAAAATCATAAAGTTACGAATATAAATTTTTGTTGAAGTTTTGTACACAATGCCTTATAATAAAATTGAAATTTTAGTATAAAATATTAAGAGATGCGTTAGGAATTTTTGACAAAACATCGCAGACAAAATTTATAGTTGTCCTTGTCGTAATAATATCTTGAAAATAAAAAAATGTTTATAAGGTTTATGTAAAAATTTTTAAGGGAGAGGATGAGGGTTTTGTGGATATGATGTTTTTTGCCGCACTGGCACCGATAATCTGGTTGATAATCGCGCTGATTGTCCTGAAATTGCCGGCGTATCAGGCATGCGCGGTAGCTCTTATAATTTCATTTATAGTAGCGTCAAACGTTTTCGATATGACGTATCAAAACGCAATTACGGCGGCGTTGGAAGGCGGCACAATGGCACTGTGGCCTATCATTTGGGTTATCATTTCAGCGATTTTCACTTACAATTTGTCGGTATATACCAAAGGAATTGAAACAATCAAAGAAATGTTAAATTCCGTCAGCACAGATCAACGTGTAATAGTTTTGTTAATAGCGTGGGGCTTCGGCGGCTTTTTGGAGTGTATGTCAGGCTTCGGCACGGCGGTAGCAATAGGCGCGTCCATGTTGGCAAGTATCGGTATAAATCCAATTTCAGCTATTATAGTTTGTCTTTTGGCAAATGCAGTTCAATCGTCTTACGGTTCAATCGGATTGCCGCTTACAACACTTGCCCAGTTGACGAACTTTGAAGGTTCACAAATTGCTACGTTTACTACAATTCAACTCGCTTTAATGATGATTATAATGCCGTTTTTAATGCTCGTGATTTTCGGAAAATCTTTAAAAGCTTTAAACGGAATGATTCCAGTTTGTCTTGTGGCAGGCTTGGGATTTTTATTACCGGCACTTATCGCGGGATATTTTATGGGAGCAGGACTTTCAGGCGTTGCGGGAGCAATTTTTTCAATGGGATTGATTGTCGTCTACGCGAGAATGTTCCCCGTTCATAATCCGGATTACGAAATTGAAGTTCCGGAAGAAAAGTCTGAAATAAGCACTTCAAAAGCTATCAAAGCGTGGTTGCCATTTATTTTAATTTTTGTCTTTTTAATATTAACTTCAAAACTTGTTCCGCCCGTTCATGAATTGTTAATTCAATTTAAAACTTCGATACCTATTTACACAGGCGAAGGCGCAGGACCTTATACTTTCGTTTGGATTGTTACACCCGGTACATTAATTTTAACTTCGGCGATAATTTCGGGATTTGTACAAGGCGCAACTGTCAGCGATATGTTGAGCGTCTTAAACAGGACAGTTAAAACGCTTGTGCCGACGTTCATAACGATGATAACGATAATTGGCACTGCACGCATAATGGGCTACAGCGGAATGATAAATACAATGGCAACTACAACGGTTGAGGCAACAGGAACATTTTATCCCGCAATTTCTCCGCTTATTGGTGCGGCAGGTTCATTTATCACAGGGTCTGCTACGACGAGCGGCGTACTTTTTGGAAATTTACAAGCAGATTCGGCGGCAGTCATAGGTGCAAGTAAAGTCGGGCAAGCGTGGATGGCGGCGGCTAATGCGGCCGGTGCGTGTGTCGGTAAAATTATTTCTCCGCAATCAATCGCTATTGGCGTGGCGGCTGTCGGTATTCACGGCGTAGAAAGTCAAATTATGAAGTTCGCAATTAAAGTTTTTCTGCCCTTCATAATCATGATGGGCTGTATCGTATATTTCGGTTTATCTTTGGTTGATTCGTTTGCGATTTAAAAAAATTTATAAATAAGATTGGAGCTTGGGCGGCTGGTGACACTTCACACTTGGGGGCTTCTGATTTTTTATTAAATAATGTAAGCAAGGTAGTCAAAGACTAAACACAAGGTCTTTACGAACACTTGTTGTCTTAACATTTAACAAAATCAGCAACGCGATAAAAATCGTGGCGCGTGCCTGCACTACTACTTCAGGCTTACGCTGTCCGTAGATACTTTGTTTCTTTTATTTTTGTCGTTATGCAAATTCTTTGATTTAATCCCAAACTTAAAATATTTCGCGCTCCGTGTACATCTCTATTCCTACCGCTACATTTATGCCGCCTTCCATATTGCGGACACGTTTGCGTTGAGTAGGCTTCGTTGTTTTTTTCCAATTTTATTCCTACTTCCGCAAGCTTATATTCCAAATATTTTAAGTGTACCCCGAAATTCCAACGCGACAGCTTTTGATTCACTTTTTTACCTTTTTTCTTACGCTGTACTCCTTCCGGATTGCCAACATACACTTTCGATATTTTATTTTCCAATACCCATTTTACAAATGCTCGTGTTATCTTGTGATTTAAATCTTGTATCTGTGCATTGGTTTTCTGCAACATTCTTCTTTTTGCTCGTCTCAATTTTTTATAGCGGCGGGAATTATTTTACATTTCGACAATTTACGGTCAAATTCTGCAAGTTTTTTCAGCTGATACTGTTTTATTGAGCGAAGATAGCGTCCCGTTATTATTACTGCTTTTCCTTCACTTTCAAACGCCGCTATCAAATGGATTTCTCCTAAATCTACTCCGCAGGAATTATCATTTCTATCGGTTCCTGCATTTTACGGGCAAAAATTCCCAAACTTAGTCAATAACCCCACACATAAAGGCGGGGCTTGTAAAAGCCCTGATTGGCTAGCCTAAGTTTAGTTGATAGTTCATAGATCGTTGGATCAGCTAGAAAATTTACTAACGATCTAATGATCTCCCAACTAACTATCTAAAAACTACGTTACTTGCGAATGTATAGTTACCTACGAGCGTTAATCCTAACTTGTAGCACTAAGGGCACCGGTTAAACAGTCCTGAGCTAGAGGGACGGTGCTGTAAGCATACAAAACCGCAGGATAACTTTGGCGAAGGATTATAACTCCGAGAGGAGGTACACTTTATGTTAGTGTACGTTATCAATAGGCACGTAAAATCTTTAATGCCGTGCAAACCGCAAAAAGCTAGACGACTTTTGAAAAGCGTGCAAGCAAAAGTTATCAGACGTGAGCCGTTTACTATTCAGTTTCTGTATGGTGCAAGCGGTTATCGTCAATCAGTAACATTAGGAGTAGACGCGGGAGCAAAACACATTGGACTTTCAGCGTCTACAAAAAAGAAAGAACTCTACGCCTCCGAAGTTGTACTGCGCACTGACATCACCGAATTAATTTCTACACGTCGAGAATTGAGAAGTGCAAGACGTAATCGCAAAACTCGTTATCGTAAGCCAAGATTTTTAAATCGAGTGAAGGCAAAATATAAAGGTTAGCTTGCTCCCACAATTCAAAATAGAATCAACACACATTTAAAAGTTGTGGACAATGTTTGCAAGATTCTGCCGGTCACGAAAATCATAGTTGAGACAGCGAGCTTTGATATTCAGAAAATCAAGAATCCGAAAATCAACGGAGAAGAATATCAGCAAGGCGAACAATTAAATTTTTGGAATGTGCGGGAATATGTATTGTTCAGAGATAATCACGAATGCCAATATTGTTACGGTAAAAGTAAGCAAAATGTTTTGAATGTACATCATTTGGAAAGTCGAAAAACAGGCGGAGACGCTCCAAATAATTTAATCATACTTTGCGAAACGTGCCACAAAAAATATCACGAAGGAAAAGTCAAACTGAAACAAAAACGCGGACAAAGTTTTAAGGCAGAAACGTTTATGAGGATAATGCGCCGGGCATTTTTTAACAAACTGAAAGAAATTTATCCCGCCGTCAATTCGGCTACATAACGAAGAACACGCGGATAAGATTAGGATTGCCAAAGAAACATTACGTTGACGCATACTGCATAGCAGGAAATGTTCACGCTGAAAGACTTAAATATTTCTGGTATTTGAAACAGGTACGTAAGCACAATCGACAGATACACAAGCTCACGATTAACAAAGGTGGAACTCGGAAAAGAAATCAATCGCCGTTTGAAATTTTTGGCTACAGGCTTTTCGATAAAGTGAAATGTAAAGGCGAGGTAGGATTTATATTTGGACGAAGAGCAAGCATATCAGCAGGTATCAGTTACAAAAAATTGGAGTTAATCACAAAAAGAAAAAGTTATTTAACAGAGAGGAGTGGCGCGGCTAGCTGAAGCTCCCTATTCGGTCGCTTCGCATCCCACAGCTAAAGCAGGGGGTATCCGCCGCGCATATTTGATGAAGTTGTACAGCTTTGCACCATTTCATCTCCTATAGCTAACGGGCTTTCACGGCGAGGCGTCGGTAAAATCACTAGCCGCTAAATTTTTTTGTAGATAAGGTTATGAGGAGTTTACTTTGACAGAAATAATTTCAAGTATTTTAATCGCTATCGCATTGACGGCTATCGGATCACGCTGGATAGATTTTTTGTACTCAATGCCGTCCGCGCCGTTAAGTTTCCCTAAAGAAATTGCAAGCCGCTCAAAATTCCGCAAGCCATGTTTATTTATATTTTTGACATTATGCCTTATAAAAATTTTTACAGCCCCCGCGCCGTTAAACTTTTATATGGCGACGGAGATTTTCTTTTTGGCACTGATAATTTTCACGGACTTTGAGCAATACGTTATCTTTGACAAAATGCTGATACCATTTGCAATAATCGGCGTTGTAGCTACTATACATTTAAATTTACCAATTATCGACAGAATTGTTGCGGCGGTAATCGGCGGCGGGATTTTTTTATTAATGGTAATGTTGACCGGCGGAATTGGTGGCGGTGATATAAAACTAGTCGCTGTACTTGGAATTTGGCTCGGTACAGAAAATCTTTTGAATGTCGTGCTAATCGCAAGTATCGTTGGCGGAATCTGCGCGGGAATTATGATTTTGACAAAAATAAAAGGGCGAAAAAGTTATTTCGCCTATGGTCCGTATTTTGCGCTTGCAGCAATTTTTATTATATTTTCAAATTAAAATGTTTTTTAACCCTAAATGCGTCAAAATTCCCACGCCTCTAAGCGTTAGGATGAATGCCGTCCTGTCTATAGCAATACTGCCAACTGTTATTGTGACGTACTAACTCTGATTTACTAAGCGGTATCTGTGTTAATTTTTTCCTGTCGGCTTAATATATCCGTCTTGTACATCTTTCACATAAACTTGCGCCTGGTAAAACCGCTTATCCAATCTACTTTATCATTATAACGTACACAATCATTAAGATACCAACCTCTTATTACTTTTATATTCTTCGCATTTCTTTTTTGCGTCACGTTTTGTCACGTGCAGTTACAGGAAGTGACGGCAATTCCTAT
>JAFZIV010000056.1 GCA_017554235.1 Selenomonadaceae bacterium | reverse complement strand
TGGCCCTTTTCCTGTCATTCCGGCTGCTTTAAAGTTAGCACAAACTGGCTCATTGGCTTTTAAATTTTATGAGCTTTCAGCATTACGCTGCACACAATTTTACACCTTCGTCTACATTTTTATATATTTTGATTAACTGTTCATCACTCCTCAAAAATTTTCTACGTCAATATTATAATTTTTTCTGAAAGTTTGCAACAGTTTAAGAAAAATTTTTATAAAGTTTCAGGCGCGTAACGTTTTTGAATTTCGCGTAAAACCGTGCCGTCAGTTTCAGTGTCAAGCTGTTTACGTGAACTCATTTTGTTAAGAAAGTTCCCGCGCAGAAGTTTATCATACTGAAAATCTGCGTAAGGCGTATTAAGATACGGCGAAAGCGTCCAAACATTTTCGTTATTAATCGGCACTTCATCAATCTCACGCTTGACGGCAGGGATATTATCGTAGGCAATGTCAATCATAAAATCCATAAGTACGTAATCAATAATTTCGTCGAAGTCGCGCCAATATTCGTTGTAAAAATCTTTCATAAAGGCGAAAAGCGGATTGTGAATTACCGATGAACCTTGAATAAAGCCGCCCCAACGCGCATATGACGAATAAGCACCAAATCTTTTAGTAATAAGATTATCATTACTTTTTTCGTGCGTAAATTTTTGCGTAAAGAATGGCAACTTCAAAAATTTTTTATAATTTTCAAGCGGCTCGGTTACCAAAATTGTTGCGTCAAGCCATAAGCCGCCGTAACGTTCCAAAAGATTTATTCTGATAACGTCCGTGAAATGCGCAGGTTTCATTTTACCTGCCTTAAATTTTTCAAAAACATATTGCGGAATTTCTACGTAATCGGAATAATTTTTTTCATCAATGAAAGTGATTTTATACGCGCCCGCATTTTCTTTCAAGCTATTGTAGCAACATCGCGCAAGTAACGGTAAATTTTCTTCGCCCTGCAACCAGCCGTAAAAAATCTGATAATCTTTCGGCGCAACCTTCGGACAATTTTTATTGTTGATAACGGTTTTGGCATGGCGTTCGATGACGTAAGAATATTTTTCCGTAAGAAATTTTTTCATCGCCCTATCGTGTGATATTTTCGCTCGTCCTGAAATATCAGGACCGCCCGTGATAATTTTCCGCCAACTTTCAAAGGTAGCAAAATTTTCACGCAAATATTTTGACCAAAGTTTTATATCAGATAAATTTTTAGCCTCGTCCAATTTGCCGAAAAGAATTAAACCAAGCGCGTAATATTGCCGCTTTACGTTATCAACCGTTTTACCTTCTGCGAAAAGTTTTGCGCAAAAATCTTCTTCCGCGTCAGCAAGACGATTAATCTGCGCGGTAATGCCGGACAACTTCCAAAATTGATTGTACCATTCTTCCAAATGGACTTCGTGAAATCTTTCAGGCGGCGTGCTTAAAATTCTTTTCAACATTGCGGCGCGTTGTTTCGTAAAGTCTAACGAAAGTTCATTTCTAATAGCGTCAAAAAATTCTTGTGCGTCGGGAATAATTTTTTCAGACAAATTAATTTCCTCCATGAGCTATTGCATAACGGAAATTTTCATTCAAGACAATAAACGACGTAAAATAATCGCCCTCCTGCGCGGTGCGGTCAAGAATATGTTCCAATTTGTCATCCGCAAAAATATTTTCATCCGCGCAGAATTGCACAAGACGATTATAAAAAATGTTATAGCGATTCTCAAAAAGCAGGTGGATAAAATATTTGAACAGACCAATTTCAAGCGTCGACATACCGTTAAACTCCGTCGAATTGAAATTGATACAAGCGCGACTTTCAATTTCATTTAAGCCATACGACGACCAATCAATAATTTTATCGATATTCCCTAATCCCTGTTCCTTAATCCCTAAATTAGAAATTTCCGCCAACGTAACATTGCGCATAACCTGAACGAAAGGTAAATCATCATAACTCACAAGCGCGGCATCGCAAATTTCACGTTCCCTGCCCGTTAATTCGCCGCAAGGATTATAATTTTTTTTCGTTAAAATCACTTAAATCACCTTTTACTTGCCGACATTTTCTTCTGCATAAAAATCGGCGTATACCTCTTTAGATTTGGATTTATCGGGATTTTTTGAGGGAACAAAAATTTCCGACTCAGTTAATGCCGTTGTCTCTGTTGTATCAACGGCTTTTTTTTTACCCTGTTGCTGATTTTTTTTATTAGCGGCGTCAGCCTTAATCTTGCTCATATATTCGGACAAAAACTTTTGGAACTCGTCACGCATAAGCGTATTAATTTGCGACATAAATTTTTCGTGACTGTCATTAATCGCTTGATTGAGTTGCCCCATAAGCTTATTCAAATTGACGCCGAAAGTTTCATTGGCGGAACGCAAATCTTTGACAACATTTTCAAGTGTATCCATTTCGTCAAGCAAGCTATCATTATCTTTTTTCAAATTTTCGTTATCTGCACGGAGAGTTTTATTTTCTTCCTGAAGCTTTCCGTTATCTGCGCGGAGTTTTTCAATGTCATCCTGCAAATTTTTTCCAAAGTCACGTGCCGCAGAAAGAATCTTTTCAAGATCGCTCATTCTGTCCATATCAATCACCCCAAAATTTTCAACAAAAAAGACTCCTTGAAGAGCCTTTCGCCAGTCATACAAAAAAATTTTATAAAGTCACGACGTTTCCATTTTCGTCAAGCAAGTCAAGTAATAAAAACATACAACTTAAATCAACGTGAAAAATTACGGTATATTCGTCTTCGTCTTTATCTGCGCCGTTAAATTTGTTGCTGTAAAGAAGAGAAATTGCATGGCAATAATCGTTGACTTGATCGTTGTAAACGTCAATTTTTTTACTGCAAACCGCCTCTTGAAATTTGAAAATCGTACCGGCGGGGAAGTATCCCTCTACCAAAACTTTCGCGGGCAAGTAAATATTATCCTCGACGAAGGGAATTGGAACTTTTGAGCGAAGAAAACGCCCGTCCAAATCCAATGCGCGAATGTCCAAAAAAAATTCCTCCTCATCTAAAACGATACAGAAAACGGTTTACGTTCCTCTTCTTCCAATGTCAAAAGATTAGAAAATCCCGTCATATCCATAACCGTGCGCACATCACGCTGAATATTTTTTACCATCATATAACCTTGATTGTTCATACGTTTTTGCGTCTTTAACAAAATGCGTAAGCCCGCCGACGCCATATAGCTAAGATTTTTTAAATCAATCGTCAAATTTTTTACGCCGTTGAGTTCCTTCGCCATAAATGAATCAAGTTTTATGGCGGTTACCGCGTCGAGTCTGCCGTTAAGCATTACGGTTAATTTATCGCCGTCGCGTTCGCTCTTGATTTCCAAAAAATTTCCCTCCTAATAATGCGGATGCAGTTTAACGTAGTCAACAGGGCGGCTCCAGTCAACGTGAACGCCCGTAGCTTCCCAAAGACGCGTCAAGGCAATTTTTAAACTTTCAACGTCAGCCTGCGGATTAATTTGCTCCGACGTAAAATCTAAAAGCGTTTCGTGCGGAATTTTTATTTCGTGAATCTTAGTCAAAAAATCCTCCGCCTTCCGCTTGCCTTCCTCGTCACCAAGCACGACGATAATTTTTTTCTGCGCGTCATCGTATTCAACGTAACCTAAATTTTCTCCGTAACTTATCGCAACACTAAATTTTTCGTCCAAATTCTGAAACACCTCCCCTGCTTAATATTAAAATTTTTTTTGAGAAATTGCAAGCTCCTCTTTATGAAAAAGTCTGTCGACGAATTTTAAAAAGCACATACAAAGCGGCGACAATTCTTTAAACTTGCTCCAAGTCAACGCGAGGGTAAATTTTATTGGCGGGCTAATTGGCAGGGATTTAAAATTTGCGTCAGGAGTTACGACGAATCGCGGTAACAATGCCACTGCCGCGCCGCTGGATACCAATTCTTTAATCGTTTTGAGTTGCGACGTGCTTAACAAAATTTCCGGCGAAAATCCTGCGCTTGCCGAACGTTGTATTGTTGCAAAGTTTTGAAATGTCCCTGCAGGTTGCAAGATAAATTTTTCATCGCGCAGAGATTGAAAAGAAATTTTTTCAGCCGTTATCAGTTTATGGTTGAGCGACAGGCACAAATAAAACTCATCTTCCAGCAAGTTCAAAGAATTTTCGAGGGATTCTCCCGCTTTCAAGTAAACTATTCCGAAGTCCAATTCGCCGTTCTCTAATTTTTCGCGTACTTCCAAAGAGTCCCTGCATTCCTGCAAGTCGATTAAAATTTCGGGGTTAGCCGCTTGAAATTTTATGAATAAATTTGGGAACAGGTATGATTCGACCATAGGCGGCACTCCAAAACGTATGACGCCCGTGTTATTGCTCTGAAAGCGTTCCATAGCAATCTGTGCGGCTCTCACGTCCTGCAAAATTTTTTTGGCGTGAATCAAAAATACTTGTCCCGCCTCCGTCAAGCAAATTTGTTTTTGACTGCGGTCGAACAATGTCAATTTTAATTCTGCCTCTAAAGATTGAATTGCCTTCGTAACGGACGGTTGAGACACGTGAAGAAAATGTGCCGCCTTTGTGAAATTTTTCAGTGAACTTACCGTGCAAAAATATTCCAACTGCCGCAATTCCATTTAAATTAACCCCAGCCTTTAACTAACAGCTTCCACAACCGCGCCGCGTGTGTCCAAGTCAAGAATCAACGCGCTTGATTGAACGTCGAATTTTTTAAAAGTCTGAACCATTTCCGACGCAATAGCATTTTCAAGTTTTTTATTAGCCGCCGAAAATGCTATCAAGCAAGGTCCTGCGCCGCTTAGTGTCACGCCTAAAGCTCCCGACTTTTTGGCCGCCGCAAAAACTTCTTCCATACCCGGCACAAGTTTTGTACGATACGGTTGATGTAAGGCGTCGTCAAATGCTATCGGTAAAAATTTTTCTTTACCTTCAATTAATGCGGCGATTAACATTGATGCGCGGCTGATGTTGAAGATAGCGTCTTTAAGCGGAACTGTCTTAGGCAAAACTTGACGCGCTACTTTTGTCGACAGTGGGAAGTCCGGCACTGCGACGATTAATTTTAATTTTATTTTCGGCAGGAAAGAAAAAGTTTGAACCTGATTTTTTTCGACGACGCTAACCGTAAAGCCGCCAAAAATTGCTGGTGCGACGTTATCCGGATGCCCTTCAATTTCCGTAGCGAATTTTAAAATATCATTGCGCGTGAAATAATTATCAATGGCGGCATTTGCACCGATTAATCCGGCAACGATAGCCGCCGCACTTGAACCTAATCCGCGTGACATTGGGACGCGGTTATTCATATGAATTTCGACACCGTTAATTGTATCAGTTCCCGCCCTGTCAAGCAACAGCCGCGCAGATTGCCACACAATATTTTTTTCATCGTTAGGAATTGTATCCGCGCCTTCGCCTACTGCCGAAATTGTAACGCGCTTCTCTTCCAAAAATTTAAACTCAAATTCATTGTAAATTGTCGCCGCGAGTCCGAGACAGTCAAAGCCGGAACCGCAATTCGCTGAAGTTCCCGGCACTTTAACCATAATTTTTTTCCACGCGGACGGATTTTCATTTTCCATTACATCACCACTCTTAAGCATACATAAGATGTGAATCTATTCAAAAATTTTCATTTGACATTACTTTTTCGTCAATTCGCATAAAGAATGACTAATAATCGTTGAACTGACGCCTTTGGTATACGGAAAATATATAACGCGCACACCAACTTCTTTGAATTTTTTTTCTAACTCTTCCCAACGTTCCGACTTATACCAATCGTCGCCGACAAAAAGTACGTCAAAATGAAGTTTCTCCCACATTACAAATTTATCAAGATTTTCCTGCGGAATTGCCGCATCAACGTATTTTATACTGCGAACAATTTCGATTCTATCTTCAAAAGGGATAATCGCTTTTTTATGTTTGTAACTGACAAGTTCATCGACAGTCACGCCAACTATCAATTTATCACAAAGTCCTTTGGCGTTTTTCAGCAAATTAAGATGACCAATGTGAAAAAGGTCATAAACGCCGGTAGTGTATCCTATAACCATAATTTCCTTCCACTTTAAAGGTATTTACAAATTCAAATTTCTTGTTTCGTCAGTAACAAAATTTTTATCAATTACAGATTTTATTACATTTACAACTCTTTCGGAAGCATGTCCGTCATCGTAACAGCCAATCTTTGACATAAATTCCTTTACTTTAATATTATAATTTTCCTCTTTAAAGTTTGCAATGCACTCAAAAAGTTCATCTTCAGTTTTGTTTTTATCAATAGGAAAATCAAAATAAGTAGATTTTATTCTGCGTTCTTTCGGATAAGTTTCAAGGTCTTTTGCTAAAATGAATACAGGTTTTTTAGAAATTAAGAACTCAAGAATCAAACCTGAGTAATCGGAAATAAGTGCGTCAGATATGACGATTAATTCTTGAGGATCAGGATAGTTAGTCACGTCAATTATATTATCTGAAAGCTTATACAAAGTTTTAGACAGTCCCAAATCTTTCATATGTGGATGAAATCGTAAAAGAAGTGTCCACGTTCCGCCAAATTTTTTCTTCAGAAGTGATAATAATTTTTCGGAGTTGAATTTATAAACTTCCAGTGATTTTTGAGGATTGTTACGAAAAGTGGGTCCGTAAAGTAGAATTTTATTTTCAATCGGAATATTAAAACGCTTTTTCAATTTTTCAATAAGGGATTCAGAATGCGAGAAAAAAATATCATGTCGCGGAAGACCACTTTTCATTATTTCACCGTCATACCAAAATGAATTTCGCATTACGTCGAAACCTTTTCTGGTAGAAACGATCATCAAATCCGTTATTAATGAATTTCGCTTTGATGCAGCAACATAACTCGGTGACAACTGATCTTCACATTCTTTTTCAATTTGCTTGATTCCTGTAGGTCCTCCGTGCCATGTCATAATGAAAAATTGATTCTTCTTTTTTATGAAAGGCAAATCATTTTTTACGTTGGTTATTATCACTTTTGCAGTAGAAAGTTCAAAAACGGCATCGACGCTATTAAATTGAACTTTGCGAATTTTATCTGGCATTGGCTCGTTTATATCTTTCACTAACCATACCAAATCATATGGCAACCCCTGTCTTAAAATTTCTTCAGCGATATATTTCGGATTGCAACCGTAACCCTTTCCTTGAAAATTAATGAAGACAATTTTGTTTGAGATTATCTCACAACGACTCATGGCATTAACAATTTCACGCGACAATTTTTTTTGTGCGTTCTTTAAATGTTGATTTTCCTTCAAATTTTTTTGATAAGCTTTATAAAGTTGACCTGCCTGAATGTTTAAGTTATCGAATTGGACTTTGAGCATATTGGAAAGATTGAAAAAATATTGAGTGAAAGTAGATTTGTCTCCAAAGATTTTTTTAAAAGACGCCCTTATAACTTCATTAAGTTTTGATATGTCAGACCCTTTTTTGAAAAACGGAGTAACATGATTCTTGCAAAAATTGTTGAAAATTTTATAAATGAAATGTTCCTGAAGCTGTGCATTATCACGAAATTCGACAAAATTATTCATGACAGACTTTATTTTTTCGGACGCTATGAACAAAGTTTGAATGGCTTTTTCAATACGTCCATAGTCGTATGCAGTCATTATGGAACCTTCACGCCTGCGGTGAACATAAACTGCCTGACGAAGGACAAAAAATTTTTTGACGTATGTCATTACTTCAAAAGAAAACAATTCATCTTCTGAAATAATCGGTTCAAAACGTAAAGAGAATTTTTGTAAGATTTCTTTTCGGCAAAAAATAAGCCAAGCCATTGCGCGTATACCATCGGCATCGTTCCAATGTCTCCAACATCTTTCCCAACGATACATGATATTTACATTGAGAAAGCCTTCCTTTTGATATGGATCTTTTTCTAAAAAAAATCGGTTTACATTCAATGTTTTATCATCGTCTTGCGGCGTTCTGTAGTATCTGGAAGTATGCACAACGTCTGCGCCGGTCTTTTCAGCGACGTTGAAAAGAATTTCCAATGCTTTAGGTAAAATCGCGTCGTCGCTATCTACAAAATAAATATATTTACCGCGTGCATTTTCTATTCCAGTATTCCGCGCAGGTCCGAGTCCTTGATTTTTTTCGTGTCTGATGATACGAACTTTTTCATTGACGCCGTAAAGTTTTTTGCAAATTTCGTAAGAATTATCAGGCGACGCGTCATCAATGATAATAACTTCAAAATCTTGAAAAGTCTGCGCCAAAATGCTGTCGATACAAATTTTTATGTAACGCTCAACGTTGTACATCGGCACAATTACCGATATGGCAGGATTGATCATAATTTCTCCTTAATCATAATAACTATCCAAAATTGTATAAAAAATTTAGTCGTACCTTCTTTTAATTAAAATTTTAATCCTCGTAAGAGGAGCGGGTTTTTGAAGTCGCGCTGCCCGCCAACGTATCCTAAGCCTTATTCAAAATTCCTACTCAATCGGCTAGTTATTGACAAATTTCGAGGTTCTATAGTACTCGGTATACGGAATATCTGCGCTCCAATCTTTTGCGTGTGTATGCGTATAAACCATTTTGCGCCAATCGCCGTATTGAGTAGTTAAACAATCTTCCCACCCCGAAGGTGCAGGAATCTCAATTTCTTCAAAAGGCAAATAAACCGTCTGATCATAATTTTTCAAATTAAAAACTCTTTTGGTTTTTACAGAAAATACATAATCCTCTAAGGCACCGACTTTTTCTGATTCAACAAATATTTTTTCAGCAAAATTATCAAATTGAACACAACGTTGTTTGTAGGAAAGTTTAAGAAACTTTTCTAACTCTTCATAAGAGATCATTAACTGCTGTTTATCTTGAATTGCTTTTTGAATAGCTTCAGGATTTAAAATTGCAATAAACAATTCACGCGCAATTTCAAAATTTGTTTTATGCTTTTTCTCTGTAAACGGCGGAACGCTGTTAAAAGGAAAAATGTCAATCCAAATCCCTTGATTTACATTTGTTCTGTTTGAAAATTCAATTTGTGTCGTACGAGAATCACGAATTTTTATTACAGGGAAACTGGGAAATCCTCCAACAACAAAACTTGACTTTTTAATCAAAGGAAGGTCTAATTCCTCTGTCAAATAAGAATTAGTATCGTTTTCTAGTCTGTAATTGTACCAGGGATCAAAAAAATACGGATATTTTATTTCTTCAGGAGCAACTTTTAAAAATTTATTATAATCGGGACGCAACATAGCAATATCAACGTCATCATCCCAAGGAATAAATCCTTTATGCCTAACCGCACCAAGCAATGTCCCGCCGTAAGCAAACCATTTCAGATTATATTTTTTACAGATTCGCGCAAATTCGTTAATCAATCCAATTTGAGCATTCCACAATTTCTTACGGTGGCTTGTTACCAAAAATCCACTACGCATTTCGTCGAGATCAATATTTCTTACAAAAACTTCATTAAAGCGTAACTTGACGTTTTGACGAGCCAACAGACTATTTATTTGTTCAAGCGGAATATTTTGATTTGTAATTAAATTTTCATTATCATTTTTTAACACTTAAACACCTCATTAAATTTTAGGTGCGTTGCCAGTAATTTTCCTGATGTAGCTTCTATTGCTAAGAAATTACTGACTGAAAAAATTTTTAAATGTCGGTGTAATCTTTACCGAAGGCTTGCTTGTACGCCGCGCAGAAAAGATAATAGGCACGTGGATTGTAATGGAACTCAAAATTAGGATAATGCCCACATTGTTTTGAGTCTTGCATTCTTGCAACAGCGTCTTTATCTTTCCAGCTCGGAATTGTTATCCAAGTTTTACCCCCATCTTCGCTGTATTGCGGCAAACTTTTTCCGTCTTTATTTTGTCGGAAAAATCTGTAGTTGTCAATTTTTCCCGTGCAACCAGATTCACTCTCGTAACAATAGGTATATATAATAGAAATTTCGTAGGAATCATTATCGTCACGAATAATTTTACAAGTATCAAGTTGAGCGTATTCAGCATCGTTTTGATATGTCCAAGTCAACGGTATATTTTTGTCATCTTCAAGATACGGAGCGTAAGTTTTCGTACCGCAACCGCTTACCAAAGTCAACGACATTAACAACGCCACAGTTAAAATAAGTTTACGCATAATGCCCCCTTAAATGTCAATGTAATCTTTACCGAAGGCTTGCTTGTACGCCGCGCAGAAAAGATAATAAGCACGAGGATTATAATGGAATGCAAAATTCGGATAATGTCCGCACATATTTGGGTCTTGCATTCTTGCAACAGCGTCTTTATCTTTCCAGCTCGGAATTGTTATCCAAGTTTTACCTTCATCTTCGCTGTATTGCGGCAAGCTTACGCCGTCTTTATTTTGGCGGAAAAATCTGTATTTGCTTATGTCTCCACTGCAATTTTCGTTTTCGTAACAGTAAGTATATTTAATCGAAATTTCGTAGTAATCATTGTCGTCATGAACAACTTGACAAGTATCAAGCTGAGCGTATTCCGCGTCATTTTGATATGTCCAAGTCAACGGCATATTTTGGATATCTTTAAAATACGGAGCATAATTTTTCGTAGCGGTACTGCCGCAACCGCTTATAAAAGTCATTGACATTATCAATGCCGCAGTCAAAAAAAGTTTGCGCATAAATTTACTCCTCTACGCGAATCACGCTGAAAATTTTGTTGACGCAAGAAAGTTTTTTAAGTTCCTCTTCCGCTGCTAAAATATTTTTATGCTTGACTTCGTGCGTAATAATGACAAGTTCCGCATTGCCACCCTCTTCATTAGTCTGCATAACAGATTTTAAGCTAACCTGCGCGTCGCCAAAAATTTTAGCGATTGTGCCGAGTACGCCAATTTCATCATTGACAAGCAGACGAACAAAATATGAGGACATAGTTTCATCAAGCGGACAAATATTTTTTTCTTCGTAGCAGGTGCAACCGAATCTGCCGACACTGCCAAGTTGAATACCGCGTGCAATTTCTACAATGTCAGAAATGACAGCTGACGCAGTAGGATAGCCCGCGCCCGGTCCGTAAAACATTGCTTCATCAATGGGGTTACCGCGAACAAAAATTGCATTGAACACGCCATTAACCGACGCCAACGGATGTTTATTCGGCAAAAGTACAGGGTGAACGCGAACGTCAACGCCTAAGTCAGACTCTTTGCCAATAGCCAAAAGTTTTACGGTGTAACCCAACTGCGCGGCATAACGAATATCTTCAGGAGTAATTTTCGTAATGCCCTCAATCGACACGTCCTCAAACTTAACGCGAGAATTAAAAGCTATCGATGCCAAAATTGCAATTTTCCGCGCAGCGTCCTTTCCTTCAACGTCAGCAGCAGGATTAGCCTCCGCATAACCTTTAGCCTGCGCCTCTTTCAAAACCGTATCGTAATCCGCGCCGTCATCTTTCATTTTAGTCAACATATAATTAGTAGTACCGTTGACAATTCCTAAAACTTCGGAAATTTTATTCGGCGTCAATGAACGTTTCAGCGGCATAATTATAGGAATTGCTCCGCCTACTGACGCTTCAAAAAGGAAATCAATTTGATTTTTATCTGCCGTTTCAAAAAGTTCATGACCAAATTGCGCAACGACATCTTTATTGGCAGTGACAACATTTTTGCCGTGTTCCATCGCTTTAAGGATAAAATCTTTAGCAGGTTTAATGCCGCCAATAAGTTCGATAACGATTTTAATTTCAGGGTCGTTTAAAATTTCGTCGTAATTACTTGTGGCAGAAAGTCCCTGCGCTTGAAGTTTAGGAATTTCATGCGGCAGGACGAGAATATTTTTAATTTGAATGTCAGCACCTGCGCGTTGAGTAATAATGTCGTGATTTTCCTGCAAAACTTTTATGACACTGCCGCCGATTGTCCCCGCGCCGAGCAATGCAATTTTTATAACATTTTCATTCATTAAATTTTAGCTCCATTCTTTAAGGCGTCAACTTTATCAAGACGTTCCCAAGGCAAATCAATATCAGTTCTGCCGAAATGTCCATAAGCTGAAGTTTGACGGTAAATAGGACGACGCAGATTCAACATCTTAATGATACCTGCGGGACGTAAATCAAAGTTTTCATTGACGAGTTTAGAAATAATTTCTTCGTCAACTGTATTTGTTCCGAAAGTGTCGACGTTGACTGAAACAGGACGCGCAACACCGATTGCATAAGCAAGTTGAATTTCGCAACGTTCGGCAAGTCCGGCAGCTACAATATTCTTTGCAACATAACGCGCCGCATATGACGCACTACGGTCAACTTTCGTGGGGTCTTTACCGCTGAATGCTCCGCCGCCATGACGAGCCATGCCGCCGTAAGTGTCGACTATAATTTTTCTGCCAGTCAAGCCCGAATCGCCCTGCGGTCCGCCTACAACGAATCTGCCGGTAGGATTGACGAAAATTTTTATATTGTCCGTCAATAAATCTTCCGGCAAAATTGGATTGATAACATATTTTATCACGTCATTTCTAATTTGTTCAATGCCAACTTCAGGATTATGTTGCGTCGAAACAACAATCGTATCAATCGCAACGGGCTTGTCATTTTCGTAAACTACGGTGACTTGCGTTTTACCGTCAGGGCGCAGATAATTCATTTCGCCGGTAACTTTGCGAATATCAGCAAGTTTGTAAGCAAGCTTATGGGCAAGCGAAATTGGCAACGGCATATATTCAGGCGTTTCATTTGTCGCGTAACCAAACATCATACCTTGATCGCCCGCGCCGATAGCGTCTTCAATTTCCATATCGCCTTCGCGTGCCTCAAGAGCGCGATCAACACCCTGCGCAATGTCAGGGGATTGTTCATCGAGTGAAATTAAAACGCCAACTGTATCAGCGTCAAAACCATAAGCGGAATTTGTGTAGCCAATTTCGCGAACAGCATTACGAATAATTTTTGAAATGTCAACGTAGCAAGTCGTAGAAATTTCGCCGACAACGTGAACTTGTCCCGTAGTTACAACGGTCTCACAAGCAACGCGCCCATTAGGATCGAGTTCCAAAATTGCATCAAGGATACTGTCAGAAATTCTGTCGGCAACTTTATCAGGATGCCCTTCAGTTACCGATTCAGATGTAAACAAACGTCTTTTCAACCAAATCACTCCTACATTTTAAATTTAAATTCCTTTAAACAAAATTGAATTATATCATATGTAAGAAATTTATACAAAAAATAATTTTTAAGTCGTCAATAAAATCAAAATGGCTAATTGTAACAGTAAAAAAGCACCCTTCCAATTTTTTAGGAAGAGTGCCGAATTTTTAGCTATCAACTTTCAGTTTTAAGCTTATCTGTTATCTTGCGGTATTGTCCGCGCAGATTTTATTTCTTGTCGCTGTAAGCGTAAACAGTTGAAAGAGTATCGTTTGTAAGCTTGCCGTAGTTTGCCGCGTCTTCTACCTTGCCTACGCTGTAATTCGTATCGGTAATTTCTGTTATCGAATCGATCTTCGCGTCATTCGTGATAAGGTTGTCATCTTCAATCAGATAGCTGATCTCAGAATCAATTTCACTACCAATTTCATTGCCTTCGTAGTCGACAATCGTCAAGGTCTTGCCTTTACCGTTCTTAATTGTCAATTCACCTTGATTGGTTTCGATAATCAAGTTCTTCTCGTCGATATACGAGCCGGAGATTTCAACATCTTCCGCCATCATAATCGTATCTTTACCTGCCGTGTAGTCTGTGATAACATCATCGTCTTTAGAGTATACGAAGACATCATTGCCGTTACCGCCGGTAAGAATATCTGCGCCATCGCCGCCGTAAAGCGTATCATTTCCTTTACCGCCAACGATAGAGTTATCGATACCGTTTCCGATAATCTCAACTCCTGCGCTAAGTACGGAAGCATTGATTCTTATTACCTCGTCAGTGCCTGTCCACTTCGGAACGTTTATGGTAGTGCCTTTAAACTTCGTGTCAACCGTCATCGTAGTTCCTGCAGCATTCAAGCTGACTCCTTCAGGAAGAACTATGTCAGGATTGATTTGGGTAATAGAACCGTCAACCCAAACATTTATTACATCAGCACCTGCGCCGCCAAGAGTTACCAAGCTTGAACCAATCTTCAGGATAGCATTATTGCCATCACTAGTTACAGAACTGATACTTCCGCTCGTCAACTGCAACGTATCATTTGTCGTAAAGCCGTAAATAATATCCTTGCCGTCGCCTGCCGCATACTGATACAGAACCGCATTTGAGTTTCCGTAAATCTTATCGTCTCCTGCACCGCCGATTACCGTTGCATTTTCAACGTCACTGCCCAAGCTGATAACGTCAGCACCTGCGCCACCGTCAACAAAAATGCTGTTGCCTTCCGTCTCGATTGTGTCGTTTCCTGCTTCACCGCTGATTGCAACTTCATTGCCGGTATTAGTAATCTTATCTGCGCCTGCTCCGCCATAAATGAATACGCTCTTGCCGGAGTTCTCTATAACATCATCGCCGCCAAGTGCTTTGATAGTAGCCTCGTCGTCTTCATTAGTAATGGTATCGGCTTTTTCCGTACCGACGATTGGAACAGGACCGGACGAAACAGTTATAACGCCATCTTTTACTGAGAATTTACTGTCAGCAAGACCCGCAAGCGTAACAGCACCGGAACCTACCGTAACAATTAAATTGCTACCGCTCTTGACGGAATTGAAATCTGAATCAATCTTCAAGGAGTCTGCGCCGCCAAATCCATAGATAACATCTTTGCCGTCGCCGTCTTCATAAACGAAGATATTGCCATTAGCATTGCTGTAAATCTTGTCGTCGCCTTTGCCGCCAACAATGGTATTATTGGTTGCAGTTCCACTAAGGGTAATGTTGTCAGCCTCCGCGCCGCCGTCTATGTAGCCGTCATTGCCGCCGGTTTCGATCGTGTCTTTGCCTTTACCGCCGATAACGGTAACTTCGTTTGCGCTTTCGTTAGTTAATTTATCGCTACCATCGCCGAGATCGATATATGCAGCTTCGCCGGTGTTCGTGATAACGTCATTACCGGCTACAGCGTAAATCGTTGCGGCTGCATCAGTATTGTTATACTTATCTACGCCTGAAGAAAGTGTTTTCGCTACAGGTCCTTCGAGCGTCGCAATGACATTGTCAACAATCTGCAAGTTCATGCTCGCGCCGTCTTTGACCGTTATCGAGCTTGAACCAATAGCAAATACCATATTGTCTCCGCTCTTGACTGACTTGCTTACGCTACCAGACGTAATTTGGATTGAATCTTTTTCGCCGAAACCAACAATAACATCTTTACCATCGCCCGACGCATACTGTACAACATTGGAGTTGCCGTTAAGGTAAATCGTATCATCACCTTTGCCGCCAACGATTGTTGCTTCTTCTGCGTCACTGGAAAGGCTAATTTTATCTGCGTCCGCTCCGCCGTCAATGAAAACGCTCTTGCCCGCGCTGTTAATTATGTCTTTGCCTGCCTCACCAAACAGCGCAACTTCATCAGCACTATTAACAAGTTTATCGGCACCTTCACCGCCATAAATAAAGGAGGACGCACCGCTGTTTGTGATTGTGTCATTGCCTTTAACCGCATAAATCGTTGCGTCTGCGTCTGCGTTGGAATAAGTGTCTGCACCAGAACTAAGCGTCTTCGCAACAGGACCATCTTTAAGCGCGATTACGTCATCTTTAATCTCAAAGTTCATGCTTGCGCCGTCTTTTACCGTTATGGAACTCTTTCCTACCGCAAACACCATATTCGCTCCGCTCTTCACGGACTTGCTAATTTCTCCCGAAGTAATTTGGATTGAATCATCTTCGCCGAAGCCAAAGATTGTGTCTTTACCGTCGCCTGACGCATACTGGATGAGAGTTTTCTTGCCATTCGTGTAAATCTTGTCGTCATCAGCACCGCCAACAATCGTAGTATTTTCGGCGTCTGCACCAAGACTGATTACGTCAGCACCTTTTCCGCCGTAAATACTTACTTCATCAGCCGTGTTGACCATTCTATCTGTACCATCGCCGAGATCGAAGTAAGCAGATGCGCCGCTGTTTGTTATGCTGTCATTTCCGGCAAGTGCGTTAATCGTTGCGCCATTATCAGTATTTACATAATTATCGGCTTTTTTAGTAAGCGTTATTATTTTATCCGGTTCTAAAGTCTCGTTAGCTACAATCAGATTGCTACCCTTAGTAATCTTAAGGTACCTGTTCGCGTAACCATCAATTCTTATAACATTGGACGTTCCCGAACCAACGGTTACAATCATATTGCCATTATCTAAATCCCAAAGATAATTTGTGATAACTCCCGACGTAAGCTGAATTGAATCATCGCCGCTGAATCCGTAGATAATGTCTTTACCATCGCCAGCCGCGTACTGAATCAGGTTACCATCGCCGTTGGTGTAAATCGTGTCTGCACCTGCACCGCCGACCAGCGTGTTATTGCCGGATTCTGCACCCAAGCTAATCTTATCGTTATTTGCGCCGCCGTCTATGTACGCATCATTGGCAGTGTTAGTAATAATGTCGTTTCCTGCCGCACCATAAACAGAGGCACCATTGGTTTCAATGGCATATTTATCTGCATTTTTAGTTAACGTTATCGGCGTAGGAACATCAACCGACGAAATCACATTGTCAGCAATTTGCAGGTTCATGCTTGCGCCGTCTTTAACTGTTATCGAACTTGAGCCAACTGCAAAGACCATGTCGCTTCCGCTCTTAACAGATTTGCTGACATTGCCGGAAGTAATTTGAATCGAATCATCGCCGCCGAAACCAAAAATCGTATCCTTGCCATCGCTCGACGCAAATTGAATCAAGTTGCCGTTACCGTTAGTGTAGATCTTATCGTTGCCTTTACCGCCGACCAATGTGTTATTGCCGGATTCTGCACTCAAACTAATCTGGTCATTACCGTCGCCGGCGTCAATATACGCGTTATTTGCCGTATTGGTAATGGTATCCTTACCGGCATATCCAGAAACAGACACATCATTTGATTCAATGACATACTTGTCGTCGTTTTTCGTCAATTCTATAACGTCGCTATCTGTGTCGGGAGGAGTGAAAGTAATAATACCGTCTTCGACTTGGAATTTTTCGTCACCGAGACCTTTAAACTTAATCGTTCCTGAACCGACGGTGAATACAAAGTCAGCACCGCTCTTTGCTGACGCTTTGACGCTACCCGACGTAAGTTGTAACGAATCTTTTTCGCTGAAACCAACGATAACGTCTTTGCCATCGCCATTAGCATAGCGAATCAAATTGGACTCACCATTGCTGTAAATGGTGTCATTATTCGTTCCGCCATAAATCGTGTTATTTGTGGAATCGCCACCAATACTAATCTTGTCATCGCCTGCGCCGCCATAAATGATTACTTGATCGCCGGTATTGACAATATTGTCATTGCCCGCCAACGCGTTAATCACATCAGCATCTTCATTAACAAGTTTATCAGCCTTTGACGTTCCATTGATCGTAACAGGCACTGTGTCATTTACGCTAATAATATTGTCTTTAATTTTGAAAGTTTGATTGTCTGGGTTGCGGATTACGACAGCATTTTTAGTACCTTCGCCAATGTAGAACGTAATATTGGAACCGCTCTGAACTGAAGTGCGAATCGTTCCTGCCGTTACCTGTACGGAATCGCCTACGCTAAATCCCTGAATGGTATCTATGCCATCGCCTGCCGCGTATTGAATCAATTGGGCGTTATCGTTGAGATAAATCATATCATTGGCAGTACCGCCAATAACGGTTGCATTTGCAACGTCTGCACCAAGACTGATTCTATCGTCATCTGCGCCGCCATCAATCAAGATATTACTGCCTTTTGCGGTGATAGTGTCTTTTCCGGCTTCGCCTCTGATTATATTTTCGCTACCGCTGTCAGTAACCTTATCGTTGCCTGCACCTGCAGAAATCGAAACGTGGTTGCCGGAATTGGTAATGGTGTCCGCGCCGCCCTTAGCGATTATCTTAGCGTTCTGATCGGCGTTATTGAGTTTGTCACCTTTTTCAGTACCTTCGATTGTCGGACTGGGAATATCTCCCATAATGAAGGTGTTGTCTTTAATGTAGAAAGATTCGCCCTTAATGCCTTTAAGCGTAATCTTGTTACTACCGACAGTCAAAAGAACGTTAGAGCCGCTGACTGCCGTTGCATTAATAGCCCCCGACGTAACTTGGACGGAGTCTCCTTTGATGAGTCCCTGAATAAGGTCGTTACCGTCGCCTGCCGCGTACTGTACGAGGTGTGTATTATCGTTGAGGTAAATGGTATCAGCACCTGCTCCGCCGATGATCGTGGTTTTTTCAGCATCTGCGCCGAGACTGATTTTGTCGGCATCTGCTCCGCCGTCAATCACTACATCATGACCGTTTGAAGTTAGAGTATCTTTGCCTGCACCGCCAAACAGCGTAACTTCATTGCCCTCGTTAGTGAGCTTGTCATTGTCTGCGCCGCCGTCAACCAAAACCTGATTGCCTTCGTTGATGACGGTATCATTTCCGCCTAAAGCGTAAATCGCGACCTGATTGTCGTAGTTAGTACGCTTAGTTGCCTTTGAATCCAAATAAATTTCTTCCATTATAGATTCCTGCTACTTAAAACATAGACAAATGTCTATGTCAAGATGATTCGGACAGACCTCGCGATTCTGTCTTACTGCTTCAACGTATCCGTATTCGCCTAAGCTACCTACGTTTGTTTAACACTCCACAGTCGTAAATTCCCGACTAGCCATCGGTATTCATCTTGTAGCTTTCTCCTTTCATAATTATGTGAGTATAAAGCCCTCCGGCTTATTTTCCAGACCTTGCCCAACGACTACCAACAAGATTCTACTCT
>JAFZIV010000055.1 GCA_017554235.1 Selenomonadaceae bacterium | reverse complement strand
TTTGAAACAGGTACGTAAGCACAATCGACAGATACACAAGCTCACGATTAACAAAGGTGGAACTCGGAAAAGAAATCAAACGCCGTTTGAAATTTTTGGCTACAGGCTTTTCGATAAAGTGAAATGTAAAGGCGAGGTAGGATTTATATTTGGACGAAGAGCGAGCATATCAGCAGGTATCAGTTACAAAAAATTGGAGTTAATCACAAAAAGAAAAAGTTATTTAACAGAGAGGAGTGGCGCGGCTAGCTGAAGCTCCCTATTCGGTCGCTTCGCACCCCACAAAGGGGGTATCCACCGCGCATATGTGATGAAAATTGAAATCGTAATCAAAGTAGGAATTTCCTGATACAATCTAATAAGTTGTCTTAATAAATTAAAAATGGTAGAATAATTTAAAAAAATGTTTGGAGAATAATTATGGCAGGAAAAATTTCTATCGTCGGTATCGGACCAGGAAATATTTTGGAGATGACGCCGAAGGCAAGGACAATGATTGACTCGGCAGACGTTATTGTTGGTTACAAAGTTTACATTGAATTGATTGCCGAGATTACGTCGGGGAAAAGAATTTTTTCATCGGGTATGCGGCAAGAAGTTAAACGCGCACAAATTGCTATTGATATGGCGCAACAAAATCTTAACGTTGCAGTAATTTCAAGTGGAGACGCAGGTATTTATGGAATGGCAGGGCTTATCCTTGAAATGATTCTTGACTTGCCGGAAAATCTTCAACCGAAATTTGAAATTGCAGCGGGAATATCTGCGTTAAATTCTGCGGCGGCAATTCTCGGCGCACCTATTATGCACGACTTTGCGGTTATCAGTTTAAGCGATTGGATGACGCCTTATGAAGTTATTAAAAAGCGTGTGGCACTGGCGGCAGAAGGTGACTTCGTAATTGCGCTTTACAATCCCAAAAGTAAAAGCCGCGTAACTTATATTGAAGATGTGCAGAAAATTTTATTAAACTTCCGCGCAGATTCGACTCCCGTCGGTATCGTCATTAATGCCGGACGAAATAACGAAAAAAAAATTATTTCGACGCTGAAAGATTTTACAAGCGAAGAAATTAATATGTTCACGCTGGTTTTAATCGGCAACTCAAAAACTTTCGTAAAGTCAAATTTTATGATTACTCCTCGCGGTTACAACTACTGATAATCGAAAGGGCTATGTTATGGACAATAAGCGCATCGCAGAATGGAAAATTTTAAAGTTCGGCAAAAAGAGAGATTTTGCAATTATAATTTGCATTACCATAATTTTTTTATTTGTTATAGGAATGAATGTCCAATTAATTTTTCAGATGACCTCGAATCAGACTGAAGAAATTGGGCAAATGCAACTTGAAGGTATTAAGAGCGACTTACAAGAAACGGTAGCAAAAGCTGAAGGCGTTACGACAAGAATGGCGTTATTGTCCGAGCAACTGATAAATTCCGGGACTTCACTTGAAGATTTGGAGAAATTTTTTATTCAGAAAAAAGCTGAACAGATGGAAGCTACTAACGGCGTATGCTTTAACGTTTATATTGCTTGTAGAGAGTGGACAATCATACCTGATTTTGATATGCCCGAAGATTATCATGCGACTGAACGTCTTTGGTACAAAGGTGCTATGGAAAATCCCGAAAGCGTTTACATAACAAATCCTTACGTCGACGCGGCATCCGGCGTTATGTGCTTTACTATTTCAAAAGCTTTGCCCGACAATAACACCGTTGTAGCACTTGACTTTAATCTTTCTAACGTTCAGCAATCAATTTTAAAAATGCGTTCGACGGGAGATCATACGGCTTTAATTTCGACAAAGGGCGGTATGATTATCGGCTATACAGATATGTCTCTTGTCGGCGAAAAAATTTTTAAAAGACTTCCTGAATATGAGGCAGTTCTTTCTCGCGTAGTGCAGTCTAAACGCAATGACAGTTTTGTAACTAATATTGAAGGACGACCGCATACCATTTTCAGCGCAGAAACCAAAAATGGCTGGTACATGATTTTAAGTGTTGACAACGACTCATTTTATAGGGACAGCTATAACCAAATAATTTTTACGATATTGTTAAGCCTTATAATGATTATTGCAATGATCGTTTTTTATTTGAACGCAATGAAAAACGGGTTGCAGGCGGAACAGGCACTTCACGTTAAGGAAGAATTTTTATCGCGCCTTTCAAAAGATTTAAAAGACCCGCTTAAAAATATTCTTCAATTTTCCAATGTAAGAACTTCGGAATTGCCGGAAAATGTCTCTGAAAATGCCGCGCATGTTCGCGAATCAGCGTTGCAACTTTCAGACATGCTTGACAATCTCCTTTCATTTTCTACGATTGTTGATAGCGATAAAAAAAATTTGGATCATGAAAGAAATTTTACTCAAAAGTCAATGGCTACTTTCAGTCGCAATGCCCGCTTAGGAGTTGTCGCCGTTTTAATTTTGGCAATGCTGATTAGTCTTTTCATCTGTATAAATACGACTTTCAACTGGGGCGATACGAAAATGAATCGAGAAGTTGACGTTTACGAACATCAACTTACCGATTGGATAGGAAGACACAGAAGTATTCTTGGAATGTTCGTGAATTTAGTTTCGGAACGTCCCGAGATTATGGATGATTATAAATCCGCCGTAAAATTTTTAAATGACATTGCGCAAAATTATCCCGAAATTTCCGCTTGTTATATTGGTAATCCCTACAAGGAACATCAATTAATTATGAATGACGGTTGGGAATCAAAAGATAAAAATTGGCGTGTAGATCAACGCCCTTGGTATGTCAATACGTGGAAATCAGACGACGGTTTTAGTGTTTCCGCGCCGTATTACGACGATAAAACGGGGCTTTATTGTATTACGCTCTCTCAAATTGTTTACGGGAAGAATGATAAATTTTTAGGCGTTTTCGGAATTGATTTTTATCTGCATACTTTGACGCAAGTGTTGGGCGAAAGTTACGACAAAGGCGGCTATGCTTTTCTCGTCGACCGCAATGGAATTATAATCAATCACCCAAATCATGACTATCAAATGTCTGTTAATAAAATGACGGATGTTTTTAGCACAGAATACGCAGAAGTTTATTCCTCCAATGAAATTGTCACACTTAAAGATTACTCGAATAATTACGTTGCTTGTCTGTCGAAGAAAAATAAGCTGTCCGATTTTACGGTAATTGTTGCAAGTAATTGGTGGAATATTTACGGAAATATTTTTGTTCTTATTGGAATTTTTTTGATTCTCCTTGTAATTTGTACTGCGATTGTCAGCACGTTGATAAATCGCCAAATTCGCTGGCAGGATGTTGTAAATCGTCAACTTAAAGAAGCCTCCGATACATCGTTAGCGGCAAGTCATGCAAAATCTCAATTCCTCGCGCAAATGTCCCATGAAATTCGTACTCCGATAAATGCCGTGCTTGGTATGAACGAAATGATTCTGCGTGAAAGTAAGGACGAAGAAATTTTAGATTACGCGTCAAATATCAGCAGTGCGGGCAAGACGCTTTTAACTTTAATCAACAGCATTTTGGATTTTTCAAAAATCGAAGATGGCAAAATGGAAATTACGCCCGTCCGCTACGATACAGTTGTTTTGATTGACGATCTTGTAAATATTATTTCCGAAAAGGCTAAGAAAAAAGGGCTTGAGTTTAAAACTGAAATTGATTCTGAACTGCCAAAAAGTTTGTACGGCGACGATGTAAGGGTTAGGCAGATTATCACGAATCTTTTAACTAACGCCGTTAAGTACACGCCCGAAGGTTCGGTAACTCTTTCCATTAACGGCAGAAGCATTGATGAAGACAGCTTTGAATTAGATGTCAAAATTATCGACACCGGCATTGGTATTCGCAAGGAAGACAGAAATAAGCTTTTTAAATCTTTCCAACGCCTTGACGTGGAGAAAAACAGAAATATTGAAGGCACGGGCTTGGGAATTGTCATTGTACAAAAATTGTTGGCTATGATGGGCAGTAAGCTCGAAGTAGAAAGCGAATACGGCAAGGGCTCGACTTTTTCTTTCAAGCTTATTCAAAAAATTATTGATAAAACTCCATTAGGAAATTACAATGAACATCATAATAACCGACTTAACGAAAATGTTGAGAAAAAATTCTTGAAAGCACCTGAAGCAAAAATTTTGGCGGTTGACGATAACAATATGAATTTGAAAGTTATCACGGGACTTTTGAAACGCAATAAAATTGTTCCAGATTTGGCGGAAAGCGGCGTTCAGTGTATCGAAATGATTAAGAAAAATTTTTATCACATAATTTTCTTGGATCATATGATGCCCGTGATGAATGGAATTGAAACTTTCAAGAAGATGAAAGATGAAAATCTTTTGGATGAAAAAACTGCCGTCGTTATGCTGACGGCTAGTGCCATTGCGGGAATGAAAGAAATTTACCTGCGCGAAGGATTTGACGATTATCTTTCCAAGCCCATTGAGATTGACGAGCTTGAAAAAATTTTGGAAAAATATTTGCCAAAAGAATTAATTACCTTTGAAATTGAAAATAAAGTCAGAAAAACTGAACCGCCTAAAGAGCCTGAAAAAGTTGAAGTAACTCCTGTTTCCGAAAATATTTCAACCGAAACTGAATCAACTGTTGAAGAGACTCCCGCGCAGGTTGAAGTTGAAGAAAATGAAGTTGAAGAAAAAATTCCTGATAAAATTGATGATGAAGTTAATGATAACATTGATGATACCCTTGATGATGACGAGGAAGAAGCGGAAGATACTTTCACTGACAAAGAGCGGGAAATTTTCAAAGAAACTTGTCCCGACATTGATTTAGACATGGGATTGGGTTATTGTATGGACAGTAAATCTTTTCTCATTGAAATGTTACACGAGTTTACCGAAAATGATAAAAATGAAAAAATTCAAGAGTCCTTTGATTCGCAAGACTTTAAAAATTATCAAATTTTGGTACACGCGTTGAAAAGTACTTCCTTCTTGGTAGGAGCGACAAATTTGGGCGAAAATGCTAAAGATTTAGAGTTGGCGGCTAAAGAAAACAGAATTGACGACATTTTAAGCAATCACGAAGCTTTAATGGCAAATTATGAAAAAGTGCGTAAGCAAATTATGAAGTGGCTGGAGGAAAATTCGTAATGCGTAAAATACTTATTGTAGACGATGAAAAAATTATGCTAATGTTTGCGCGTCGTATCCTTTCTTCAAAATATGAAATTGTAACGGCAATGTCCGGCGCAGAAGCAATAGCACTTTTTGAAAAGGAACGTCCCGATTTAATTTTGTCCGATTTACTTATGCCGGAAATGGACGGCTACGAATTGCATAGAATTTTGCAGGAAAAAGCTTCCGAGCCTGTACCAATAATTTTTATGACGGCGGACGAAAGCGCGGAAAGTGAAAGCAGAGGTTTTGAAGTCGGTGCGGCTGATTATATTCGTAAGCCTTTAAAGCCTGACGTATTGCTTAGGCGCGTTGGAAATATCCTTGACAATATTGATAAAATACACGGCTTGCAAATGGCGGCATCAACTGATCCTATGACCGGCTTGTTAAATAAATCTGCGTCGCAAGATGAAATTTCCAAATTAATTGAACACTATGCAGGCTCTCTTCTGATTTTGGATTTGGACAGTTTTAAGCTTGTCAACGATATTTACGGACATGGTGCGGGCGATAAAATTTTAATTAAAATTTCTAAGCTGATAAAGCATATTATTCGCGAAACAGATTTGGCAGGGCGAATAGGTGGCGATGAATTTATAGCTTTTCTCCAAAATGTGCGCAATGAAGAAATTTTAAAGGAAAAAACAGCGTACCTTAACGAACAGATTTTAATTTCCGCGAAAAAAATTTTGGGCGAAGATATGAAAATTCCTTTAGGCGTCTCTGTCGGCGCGGTGTTTGTTCCAAATGAAGGAAAAAATTTTGCCGAGTTATTCAAAAAAGCCGATACCGCCCTTTATATCGTAAAACAAAATTCTAAGCATGGTTGTATAGTTTATGGTTCAAAAAGTCGTGTGGAAAATAATTCGGCAATTGAAGGAATTTCGCAAATTCGTATGATTTTAAGCGAAAGAAATGTTGAGGCGGGAGCATACTTTGTTGACTTTGAACATTTTCAAATTATCTACCGTCTCTTAGCGCGAATGGTTGATAATTACAACAAAGGCTTGCAGTTAATGCAATTTACTGTGAAAGATGAAAAATTTGCCGATAAGTTCAAAGAAATACTTGTACATTCGTTGCGGAAAAGTGATTGCATAACGCAGAGCGGCAAAGTTACATTTCTTGTCTTGCTTATGGAAGCAACGGCGAGCGAAAGCGAAATAGTGAAAGATCGCATAATGGGCAACGTTAAAAAGCAAATCGATTTTGATGTAGATTTTGAAAATGAACAAATTTTTTAAAAGAGGTGAAGTTTGTGGAGAAAAATGTTGATACAGATACAAAAATTTTAGATACTGCGGACAAAGAAAAAATTTCAGACAAGCCGCGAATTATTATTGTAACAGGTATGAGTGGTAGCGGAAAAACGCAAGCTTGTCGTTTTCTTGAAGACTTAGGATATTTTTGCGTTGACAACTTGCCGCCGATTTTGATTCCGAAATTTGTGGAACTTTGTGCACATGCCGCTAACAGTGTAAGTCACGTGGTTTTTGTCGTCGACACGCGCAGCAGAGAATTTTTCGACACGCTGATACAAGTTTTGGAGGATATGGACAAGCACGACCGCGATTACGAATTGATTTTTATGGACGCCTCCGACGATACGATTATCAGACGTTACAAGGAGACGCGCAGGAGTCATCCTATGGCACCTTCGACGCGAATTTCAGACGGTGTTGCTAAAGAAAGGACGCGGCTTGAAAGTGTACGCGGGAAGGCGACTTACATTATTGACACATCAAATTTGACAAAGGCGGATTTGCGCGACAAGATTAAAAAACTTTTCGGTATCCACGAAGGAGACGAGATGAGCATTTCCGTTTTATCTTTCGGTTTTAAATATGGAATGCCGCTTGACGCAGATTTAGTTTTGGACGTAAGATTTTTGCCGAATCCTTTTTACATTGAATCTCTGCGACACAAAAGCGGTATGGTGCCGGAAGTTGCCGCGTATATTGAGGAAAAATCTGTTACGCAGGAATTTTTGAAACGTCTTGATCCGCTTATGGAATTTTTGACGCCGCAATATGTTCGTGAAGGTAAAAGCCAACTTGTTATTGCAGTTGGTTGTACAGGCGGAATGCATCGTAGCGTTTTCACTGCGAAACATATTTTTGAGTTGTTGAAGAAAAAAGGTTACGCCGTTAATCTTGAACATCGCGACTTAATGAAAAATGACGTGTGGGAAGTTTAGATAAGGGATTAGGAATTAGAAATTTTTCCCAAAAACTTCAAGCTAAAAGGAGCGTGGAAGTTCTGCACCTTTTAAAATGGTTTTATCCGGGCATAAAGCTAAAACGTTGGCTGTTAGTGTTTGCAATCGGCGTCATCATGGTAAGTCTCGGCATGGCGTTGGTCTTCAACTATGAATATCTCGGAAAAATCGAAGAGGAAATTTTTAGACTGGTATATATTTTTTTCGGAAGTTACAATTACGGTTTAGTTTTGGCAACGGGCGCGGTTATCGTCGTAATCGGCGCGTATATTATGCTATACTCGACGCGCTCAATAATTCGTTCGATAATCGCCGTAATAATTCCCGACAAGTCAACGAAGCTGATAGATTTAATTTATCGCGAAAGAAAATTGGGACGAGGTCCCGCAGTCACGGTAATTGGCGGCGGGCATGGTTTATCGGTACTTCTGCGCGGGATAAAATCTTCAACTAGTAATGTTTCGGCAGTTGTAACTGTTGCAGATGACGGAGGAAGTTCAGGCAGGTTACGCGAAGAGTTGGGGATAATTCCGCCGGGAGATTTACGAAATTGTTTAGTTGCACTTGCTGATACCGAACCGCTTATGGAAAAACTTTTTCAATATCGTTTTGAAGGCAACACGGCATTAGCGGGACACAGTTTTGGAAATTTATTTATCGCGGCAATGAATGAAGTTACCGGCGATATGGAAACGGCGTTGAAAGAATCGTCAAAAGTTTTGGCGGTTAAGGGTAGAGTAATTCCAGCCAGTAAAGAATCTGTCCGCCTTGATGCTGTTATGACGGACGGGACGGTTGTCGAAGGTGAATCACAAATTCCAGAAGTCCGTAAAAAAATTCGTCGCGTAAAACTTTTTCCGAGAAAGGTTGAAGCTGTACCTGCCGCGATTGAAGCGATTGAAAATGCAGACGCTATCATACTTGGACCGGGCAGTTTGTATACGAGCATAATGCCGAATCTGTTGGTTGACGGTGTTGCTAAGGCGTTGAAAAATTCTAAGGCGATAAAAATTTATATTTGCAACGTAATGACTCAACCGGGCGAAACGGATAATTATTCGGCGTCCGCTCACGCTAAGGCGATACTTGACCACGCTGGAAAAGGCGTGATTGATTACGTATTAGTAAACTCAACGCCGGTTCCGAAGGAATTTTGCGAAATAACCCACGCCACGCCCGTTGAAGTTGACGAAGATAAAATTAACGCGCTAGGTATGGGAATTGTGAAGGCGGATTTAATCAGCGACACTGACGCCGGTCGGCACGATCCCGATAAGCTTTGCAAGGCTGTTATCAAGATGATTTATGAACTCGGCAAAAAATCTTAAATAAAAAATCCTACTCCTAAACTTAGGGGCAGGACTTTTTATTTATTGCGTGAAATGTTAAAAAAAATTTTAGGAGGGCGTTTAAAATGAAAAAATTTTTGTCAGCTTTGGTGTTTGTGATTGTCTGCGGAATTTTTAATTTTTGCTCGGCATATGATTATTATGTTGGAAATTATAAAGGCGCAGAAAAATATTTGATGACTGAAACTATTAAAAAAATTGAAGAACATTATAGTGACCATACATCAGGTATAGATTTTTATTTTAAAGTGAAAGCTGTTTACAAAGATTCCGTACAAATTGATGATTATCATTGCGATTTTCCAGGTGGCGAAGGTTTTTTTGAAGTAAATGGTAAACGCGTTGGTAGTCGCGTTGGAGATAATGAACACACTATAATTGAACGTAACATAATTGATTATCTTGTAGAAAATTTTTAAGAGGCGTTAAAAATGAAAAAAATTTTGTCAGCGTTGAAAATCTTTTCTGTATTGTTAATTTTTTCAGCGGCAATTTTTCCTACAAATTGTCAGGCAGGTTTCAAAAATATTTCTGTGATGGATAAAATGGTCGGCGAATGGTATGATGAAAACGGAAATGTTGCTTTAACAATCGGAAGCGATTACACGATTAACGGTTGTAAAATTGTTGATTTTAAATTGGTCGGATTAACTCATTTTGTAGCAGGAATTGAACATCATATAAAAATTTTGGAAAAAGACGGCTACAGAGATTTAATTTTGGAATATGTTTCAAGTGATATACCAAGACAGCTTTCTGAAGAAAATTATCACGAGATGATTATAATTGACTCAAAAAATATTTATTACCGCTCAAAAAATCGTCGTCATGTTGAATCAGTCGGCGGAATTTATCTCGGAATGAAAAAAGATGAAGTTGTAAAACTTTATGGCGAACCTTTATCTGTTGAAAGATATGAATATTCTTTGACATATACATATAAGTATAAAGATTTTGAAATACTTTTTGGCGTTGACAGGGTTTTCAGCATAAAACTTTATGATTATGGAAATATGAAATTTGATAAATCAGGACTTTCAGCAAAAAATTCTAAAGAAGATTATCAAAATTTTTACAAGCCAAAAGCCAACTCAAATGTTACGTTAATATCTCCTTTAAGTAGTGCATTTTATATTGGACATGGTGAAGTAGTAATTTTAATGAAAAGCTCTGAAAAAAATTTGGGTTGGGTAAGTTTATCATTAGACGGTTATTGATTGGAGGCGGTTAAAATGAAAAAAATTCTGATGGCGTTGATTTTTGCAGTTTGTATTTTTTCTATTCAAAGTAAAGTTTTTGCGTATGATAATTACATTGGAGTTTATCACACAGGTTATAATGCTTATATTATGACTGAAACGATTCGGTACAATACATATTATCCTGCTGATGCTACGAAAGTTTCTTGTACAATCAAGGCAACTAGTGGAAACGACGTAATTTATATTTCCTACGATTATTGGAAGGATTATGATAATTATTGGCATTATTCAAACTCTCAAGGATATAGTGGGTATATTGACAGCAGTGCAAATATTTCCAGAAAAGCACTGTATTATATTCTTGGTAGAGGTTAAAAATTTTGTGGAGCTGAAAAAATGCACGAATCAACCTTAGCAGAAGGAATTTTGAAGATTGCGCTTGACGTTGCCGCCGAAAATCACGCGAGTAAAATTTCTGCGGTTGGCTTAAAGTTAGGCGAAATGTCGGGCGTAGAAGTTGAAGCTTTGACATTTAGTTTTGACGTGTTAAAAAAAAATACCGCCGCCGAAAATTCTACCTTGAAAATAAATCGCGTTCCTATTACGGCGCAATGTAACAAGTGCGGTAAAAATTTTACGGTTGAACGGTATAATTTTTTTTGTCCCGAATGTGACGGCATATTAATTTTAAAAAGTGGTCGTGAACTTTTAGTTGAGTATGTAGACTGCGAATAAATATGCAAAAAAAAAATAGCAGGGGTAGCTGGACTCGAACCAACGCATGCGGGATTCAGAATCCCGTGCCTTACCAACTTGGCGATACCCCTGTATCTAAGATTTTACAAGTTTACACGTTTAGACAAAATTTGTCAAGTTAATTTACAAAGAATTTACACGGGAAATTTTTAAATCGCATAATTTAAATTTGTGATTAATTGAACTCTGCAATTTTTTTTCAAAAAGGGCTTGCAAAAATTTTTTTATATGATATAATTCATTTCAACGCGCCGAAGTGGCGGAATTGGCAGACGCAGCAGACTCAAAATCTGCCGTTGGCAACAGCGTGTCGGTTCGAGTCCGACCTTCGGCATATAAAATATTCGTTTATTAATCCTCGCAGATATTGCGGGGATTTTTTGATTTGTTATGATATCTGTAATTTTACAACAAAAAACGGCGGGAAAATTTTTCCAACCGTTTTGTATTTATAAGAAAAATTGCTTACGTATTAATGAGAATAATTCATAGAAAGTTCAATGTACTTATTGGCGAGTTTAGCTTTCTGCAAAACTTCTTCGGTAATTTCCGCGCCGTTCTCAACAATTATATCGCCGTTATCAGCTTTGATGGTACGCGTTGCTTTTTTGCCCAAGAGCATTGTTCTGCGTCTGTCATCAACTGCAGGCGATTTTTTATTTTGAGGATTTTGGCGATTTTGTTGCGGATTTTTACCGGTTTTTTGGTTAGCCTGTGCACGTCTCAAAGCGGCTTTCAATGCTTCAGCCTGTTGTGTAACTTTCGGCGTATTCTTAACGGATTCTTCGACTTCCGTAGAAGGAATTTCTATCGGTGATTCGGAGGATTCTGCGTTTTCTAAGTTTGATTCGGTTGCCGCTTCGTGAATTTCCTCTTCATTATTTGAAGAAATTTCTACGGTTGTGCCGTCTTCTTCGCTTTCGTCGTGAATTGGAGTAATAGCCTCGACTTCCACATTTAATGAACTTTCTGCGGGTTCTTCAGCCTGTACAGATTCGTTATCCTGTGAATCAGATTCCGCAGGATTTTCTTCTATTGCTTTAGGTTTTTTTTTTCCGCTTCAGTCTCAATAACAGTTACAAGCTTGCCGAAGATTGAAATTTTATCTGAAGGAATTTCACCGACCGCGCCGGTATTGTCCGTAATTTCGCAAAGTTCAATTTTGCCATCTTCAGAAATGGAAATTTCGGAAACTTTACCTTGAACAACGCCGCTCTTTGTGAAAACTTTTGTGCCAATGATACGAATGTTTTCATCAAGCAACGTTTCATAATCGCCGGCTTCATCGAGCGTCAAAATATTTTCGCTATGAGTTATCGTCATTGCGTCAACGCCGATAGCTATAACTGCCTCGTAAGGAATAAGTTTTACGCCGCGATACCAATCATCATCTTCAATCGTTATCGCCGCGACGACTCTGTTTTTGGCGTCAATCAACAGCCCCTTACTGATTCCCAGTTCGCGTCCTTCGGTTATACTGATAACCGGCAAACCGAGAATCTCCACACTTTTTTTCATTCCATCTACCTCCAATAATGGCTTCTAGCGTTTAGAAATTTTTTTAGCTAAAGAATTTTCCTTAAACTCCAACTCAATTTCCTTCAAATATTCTTGAGGAATTTCGCTGAAAGGTGTTGACAAGGCGCGATGTTTCAAAAGTACCGACTGAACGGTTTTTAAGTAAGCAAGTTTTTTCAGGAACTCATCCTTAACGGCGGGATTTTCCTTTACGGCAGAAAATGTCAATGCTTCTTCGTAAATTTGAATAGCCTTCGTATACGCTGCCTGTTCGCGATAAATTGCACTTAAATCTATTGCGACAAAAGGCGCGTAGTCATCGTCGGGATATTCCTCAAGTGCTTTTTCATAAGCGTCGACAGCCGCAGAATAATTTCCCTGTTCCATTTCTGCTTTCGCATACTCAACTAATTCTTCAAGCGTTTCGGATTTTGATGTTTCAACTTCATTATGACTTTCGGAAACTGTTATTAATCGCTCCTTAGCCACTTCGCTTGAGGAAAGTTCTTCTTCGGACTTTTTGGAATAAGCCTTTCGTACTACCTCCGTAAAATTTGCCTCGTCTTCAATTTCGCGCAGGAGTAAGAATCTGTTTAGCAACGTGACCAACGTCGCCGATACTAAAATCATTGCGCCCAGCCGTATGAAAAAATTTTCGTCAGGGTTAGGTGAGATCTCCATTGCTACAAACAGCGACACCAACGCTAACACCGTACACAAAAACAGCGCACCGTATTTAATTTTCAATCCTAAATAATTCGTAACGCTATGCACCAAGATTATGCTGACGACTATAACGCTCGGCACTATCAAAAAGAATGTCAAGCCCACCGCCCCATCAATTAAAAGTGATTTATTAACAGTTCAATTTTCGACGCTATAAAAATTTTTCCTGCATTTTAAAAATTTTTTCTGCGCACTTATCTTTCAATATTATAGACGAAAATTTTTCTTTGTGCTACAATGATATAAAAGTTAAATTTTTTTGTGCGAGGTGATTTGTATGCTACTTCCAAATAAAATTGTCAGACGAACTTGGGCAAATGCTGAACCCGTTAAAATCGGCGTTCCTTTCCAAAAACCTAAAGAAGAAGAAATTCCTGAAGATGATGAAGCGCAACTTGAAGAGGAAAATAAGCAGGCAGAGTTACGCGCCAGAGAAGAAAACGTAAACCGTATGCTTGCTGATATTGAACAGCGCGAAAAAGACCTTGCCGAAAAATTTATTTCAATTCAGAAAGATGAAAAGAAAGTTAAGGATTTAAAGCAACGTACTCAAGCCGAATGTGAAAGAATTTTACAGGAGGCTAACGAGGACGCCGATTTAATTCGTGAAGATGCACAGCGCGAAGGTCACGCTAAGGGATTTGAAAAAGGTTACGAAGTCGGTCACGATAACGGCGAAAAAAATGCTCGCGATGAACTTATAGACATTATCAACGACGCAAATAAAAAGGCGCAGAAAACTATTCAGGACGCAAAAGAGGCGACGGCAGAATATTTTATCCGCGCAGAAGATGATATTGCCAAAATTGTTTTAATGGCGATTGAAAAAATTTTGCCGCAACATTTTATCGATGTTCCGAAAGATATTTTGCCCGTTGTTCGTGAAGCAATTAAGTATGTTAGAGATCAGAAGGAAGTTAAAATTCACGTTGAGCCGGACAGCTACGATTTAGTTTTGACTTCACGCGGTGAATTGCAAACACTGTTGACGGACGGCACTGCAATTTTGGAAATTATTTCAGATGACGCTTTAAAGCCCGGCGATTGTGTAGTTGAGACTCCTAACGGCGGAGTTGACGCGCGGCTTTCCACTCAAATGGAAATGGTTAAAGATGCCGTCAAGGCTATAATGAATAATTAGAAAGGATGATGATTTATGAACACCAGAACCCATGAGATTATTCGTGAGTACATTGATATTTTGGTTTATCAAGCGATAAACCGTCAGCTGACGTGGGAGACTTCCGCCGGCGATTTGGATATTCGTTACTCGATAAAAAATCCTGAAGGCAAGGAACTTCTCGGCGCGGCTTTCAGCGTTTTGTCCACCAATGGCAAAGTTGAACTTACTATCAACGGCGAAAAATTTAAGACCGCCAATAAGCCGATTATTGAGCGTGTAAGTATGCTTTTCCGCATTATCAATTATGAGAAGAAGGAAAACATTATTTCCGACGCGACAATTAAATTTATGCGTCAATACATCACGGATAACAGATAAAAAATTTTAACCTGCGCGGAATTTTAAAATTAATTGTGAACTAAAATAACGGCTACAAGTTTTGACTGAAAGCCGTTATTTTTTTTGTCCAAAATTATTTTCGCTGATGAAAGTTTTTACCTAAAAGCGGCGGAAAGCCCCTTGCTTTAGCTATGGGGATGAAAGCCGCAAAATATTTCTTGCCCAATCTACATTTATGTTGTAGAATACTTCAGATTTATATTTCATCAGGTTGGGGCATCGACCTGTGCAGGAGACCTTGTAAGACTTCTTTTTGGAAGCATAGGTTGATGATAGCAGAATCCCCCGTCTTTAGGCGTGGGGAGTATGTCAA
>JAFZIV010000054.1 GCA_017554235.1 Selenomonadaceae bacterium | reverse complement strand
TTGGATTAACGGCAACAAAGTTTCGCGAAAGGAAGCATTCGCGCACGTGCTCAGACAAAATGGTTACAGCGAAGACGCAATCGCAAATTATGATTATGACGAGTGGGCAGGCAGTTTCTAAACGCGGCGGACGGTCGCAATCGATGATAAAAATCCCTTCGGCATAAGTCGTTGGGATTTTTTATTTTAATCTGCGCGAAAAAAATTTTTTTTTTTAGCCATTAATATTTTTTAAATTGTCACGTATAATAAATGAAAACAAAATGAACAATTTGAAAGGAAAAATTAAAATGGCAACACGTGAAGAAAATCTTAAGAAAATCAATGATGAACTCGAAAAGCTCACCGATGAGGAACTTGACAAAGTGGCAGGAGGCTCGTGGTTTATTACGGAGGAACAGGCAAAAATATCAGGTCTTACGTTGAAAAAAGAAGATGGTTCGCCCGGAAGTTTCGGTTATCTTTGGAATACAGGCGATTATTACTGGCAGGGAAAAAAAATTTCATGGACAGATGCCTACGATGTAACGTATTTCGTGAAATGGAATGGTAGACAGCCGAGTTCTATTGAAGAAGCAAACAATTATGCTTTGGAAACTGGGAGCGTTCATTAAAAATAATAAAATAGTTTGTAGAGCTAAGAAAATCCCTTCGGCAGATGTCGGAGGGATTTTTTTTACAGGAATTTTTATATTCACGTCGAATTGAACAAAAAAATTTGGAGGTGTAAAATATGTCAGAATTGCGAGCAGAGGCAGTAAATTTAATTGAAGAAATGCCTGAAGAATATTTATTGGCTATTGTGCAATATGCAAGACGCTTTAAAAATAAAAGTTTTGCAGATGAACAGGCAATGTTTGCAGAATGGGAACGCGACCCAGATACATATGAAGAAAAAATCGCTGAATATGTGAACAGTTGGGTGAAAGCAGACAAAGAATGAGAATTTTAATTGATACAAATATTTTAATATCAGGCTTATTTTTTAACGGACTTCCAAAAAAACTTTTGAGTGAAATTGATTTTGAAAAATTTAATGTCTGTGTAAATAGTGAAATTGTTAGTGAATATACTGATAAAATTAATAATAAATTTTCAAAAGCCAAGTATAAAATTGATGAAAATCTTCGCAAAAAATTTTTTAACAATCTGCATGATTTTGAGATAAAATCTGATTTAAAAGTTTGCCGAGACCCTAAAGACGATAAATTTATAAATTGTGCGATAGACGCGAAGGCAATTTATATAGTCAGTGAAGATAATGATTTGTTGACGATAAAAAATTTTGCAGGAATAGAAATAGTGACTGCGAGAGAATTTTATGATAAATATTTGGAGATGTGAAGATGTACGATTATGTTTAAGTAAGATATATTTAAAAAAATTAAATCTCTGACGAAAAAAATTTTGTCGGAGATTTTTTTTGTGCTATAATATAGAAAAATTTTGGAGATGATAAAATGGAAATTGACATAAGCAAAATTAAATTTGACGACAAAGGGCTTGTACCGGCGATAGTGCAGGAGGAAAGCGGACAAGTTTTGATGTTGGCGTATATGAATGAAGAATCGTTGCAAAAAACGATTGAAACAGGTTACACGCATTTTTTTAGCCGCAGTCGTCAAACTTTGTGGAAAAAGGGCGAAACCAGCGGAAATGTTCAGCAAGTTAAAGAACTTTATTATGATTGCGACGGCGATGCGATATTGATAAAAGTTCATCAAACAGGCGTTGCGTGTCACACTGGGACATATTCTTGTTTCAGTGGTCGCAGACTTGATAAAAATGATAAACTTCCCGCAGTTATCGAACAAAATCAGCCTGAAAATCTTTCAATGGTTTTGTACGAATTGTATTCAGTGATAAAAGATCGTCAACGTCACCCTGTCGAAGGTTCATATACAAATTATCTTTTCGGCAAAGGTCACGACAAAATTTTGAAAAAAGTTGGCGAAGAAGCAGTCGAAACAATAATTGCGTCAAAAAATGGCGTCGAAGAAAATATTCTTTACGAAATGGGCGATTTGTGGTATCACTGCCTTGTATTGCTTGCATTTCACGGAATTAATCCTGAAAATCTTTTTGCGGAATTGATGAAACGTCGTAAAGGCGGCGCGTATCATAAATTTACAGGAAAAACAGGCGAACGCCCGAAAGATTAATTTTTGTGAAATATCATGAAAAAAATTTTATTTGTTTTATCTGTGATTGCGGCGTTTATAATGTTTGGCGTGACACCTTCAAAAAATAATATAACGCCCTACACATTGACAGAGGCGCAACCGATTTCAGAAATTGCGGCAGGTCCAAAAATTTTGGTGTTGAATTATCATCAAATTAAGGATACTCCGTCGTATCTTTCAGTGCATGTTGATGATTTTGATGCGCAGATGAATTATCTTGTAGAAAATGGATACATTGCGATAACGCCAGATGCTTTATTGAGTGCGTTGGAAGGTGAATTGGAACTTCCGCCTAAACCTGTTCTGATAACTTTTGATGACGGATACATTGATAATTATGAAAATGCTTTTCCGATTTTGCAAAAATATGGATTGCGAGCGACAATTTTTGTTATCGCGGCATTTGTCGGCAAAGAAGGTTATATGGATTGGGAACATTTAATCGAAATGGAAGAAAACGGAATTACAATGCAGTCACACACGTTGAATCACATTGCGCTTGAAGAACTTCCCGATGACGGTTTGCGAGTTGAATTATTAAATTCAAAACTTATGCTTGAAGAAAAACTTGGACATTCTGTTGATTTTGTAGCGTATCCGACAGGAACTTACAATTTGCACATTGCGGCGATTGCTAAAGAAGTTGGATATAGAGGCGCATTTACGATAAAATATGGAAATGTTGACTTAGGAAGTAATTTTTTTGCATTGGAGCGCGTACCGATTTTTAGGACGCCGACAACGATGAAAGATTTTTACGAACGAATCAGTTACAGACAAAGTTTTGAAGAATTTGGCTGGATAAAAAAATAAATTTTAAGCGGCAAGTGTAATTTTCCTGACACTTACCGCTATTTTTATTTAAAAATTAAGTGATAGATTTTATAAGTGATTTGTGGTAAAATAAGGCACGAAAATAATTGGAGTGATTTATTTGGACAAAAAAGAAGCTCTCGCGGCGGCATTGAAACAGATTGAAAAAAATTTCGGAAAAGGTTCAATAATGCGTATGGGCGAAGCGGTGAGATTAGATGTGCAAGCAGTGCCGACAGGAATTTTACCGCTTGACATAGCTATTGGAGTAGGAGGACTGCCGCGCGGAAGAATTATTGAGATTTACGGACCTGAATCCGGCGGAAAAACAACGGTAGCTCTTCATATGATTGCGTCAATGCAGGCGCATGGAGGAACGGCGGCATTTATCGACGCTGAACATGCACTTGATCCGATTTACGCAAAAAATTTAGGCGTTGACATTGACGAACTTTTATTGGCTCAACCTGACACAGGTGAACAAGGGCTTGAAATTGCCGATTCGCTGATAAGTAGCGGAGCAATTGATATGGTTGTAATTGATTCTGTTGCCGCGCTTGTGCCGAAATCTGAAATTGAGGGAGATATGGGCGATTCGCACGTTGGCTTACATGCAAGAATGATGAGTCAAGCGATGAGAAAACTTGCCGGAGTAATTAATAAAACAGATACCATTGCGATTTTTATAAATCAGATTCGTGAAAAAGTTGGAATAATGTTCGGCAATCCCGAAACTACGACTGGTGGACGCGCTTTGAAATTTTATTCGAGTATTAGGCTTGAAGTTAGAAAAGGCGAGGCACTTAAGCAAGGCACTGAAATTATTGGCAATCGCGTAAAAGTGAAAGTTTCCAAAAATAAAGTTGCACCGCCGTTTAGAGTTGCAGAATTTGATCTCATTTACGGTTCAGGCTATGAACGGCTTGGCGGTCTGCTTGATATGGGCGTTGAGTTTGATATTGTTCGTAAAGCCGGCGCGTATTTATATTACAATGAAAAAAAATTAGGACAAGGTAAAGATAACGCAAAAAAATATTTACAGGAACATCCAGAATTGGCAGATGAGCTTGAAAAAAAAATTTCTGAAGCCATGAAAAAAAATCTTGTGCCTTCGGATCAACCTATAGAAGTTGAGGACGACGAAGAATATCTTGACGAAGAATAAATTTTCATAAATCTGCGCGGAAAAATTTTAAGTCTCGGCTTAAGTCGGGACTTTTTTATTACCTTGAAAAAAATCTTTGATTATGCTATATTAACCAAAAATTGAAATTGATAATACACGTTTGCTGTAGAATTAACCAAAAGGAGTGATTGATTAATGGCGTATAGTCTGATAAAAATTTTTTCAAGTTTTGTCGCGATATTTTTTGTAGTAATTATGTTTTCTGGTTGCACTCCGAACTACGAAACAATAAGCCCGGAAGAGGCGCAAAAAATTCTTGCAGAGGAAAAAGATTATATTTTGATTGACGTTCGGACGCTTAGCGAATATGAAAAAAAACATATACCGGGCGCGATACTTTTACCGATAGAAGAAATTCGCAATGGGAGTGTCGAAAAAGTTTTACCGGACAAAAAACAAAAAATCTTGATATATTGTTGGACTGGACGCCGCGCAGAAGATTCAGCCGTTATGCTTGCCGAAATGGGCTACAGCAATGTCATAAATTTTGGCGGTCTTGTTGAATGGGAAGGCGAAGTTGAGGGCAGTGAAGTCGATTAAATATTTAATATAAATATAATTTTTTTTGGAGGTTGTATAAATGGATTATTCAACTTATTTGAAAAATTATCCGTCGAAGGACGGGCGATTCGGACGTTTTGGAGGTGCATATTTACCCGAACATTTAGTAGCGGCAATGGACGAAATTACCAACGCTTACTTGACGATATGTCATTCATCGCAATTTGTCAGCGAACTTCGTCGTATCCGCAAAGAATTTCAAGGCAGACCTACGCCGGTTTATCATTGTGAAAAACTTAGTCGTATGATTGGTAACGGACGTTGCCAAATTTATTTAAAGCGTGAAGATTTAAATCATACGGGCGCACACAAACTCAATCACTGCATGGGCGAAGGTTTATTGGCAAAATTTTTAGGTAAGAAACGTTTAATTGCAGAAACAGGTGCAGGTCAACATGGCGTAGCATTGGCGACGGCGGCGGCATTTTTCGGATTGGAATGCACAATTTACATGGGTGAAGTTGACGTTGCTAAACAAGCTCCCAATGTTGCACGTATGAAAGTTTTGGGTACGAAAGTTGTATCAGTCACTCGCGGACAAAAAACTTTAAAAGAAGCTGTCGACGCCGCATTTGAAGATTACATGGAAAATTACAAAGATACGATTTACTGCATAGGCTCGGCAGTCGGTCCGCATCCTTTCCCGATGATGGTTAGAGATTTTCAATATGTTGTCGGCGAAGAAGCGCGTGCACAGTTTAAAGAAATGATGGGATTTTTGCCTGATGTTGTGACAGCTTGTGTAGGCGGCGGTTCAAATTCAATCGGAATGTTCCTGCCGTTTATAAATGATCCCGTTGAAATTGTCGGCGTTGAACCTATGGGACGTGGTGAAGGTGTTGGCGATAATGCCGCGTCGATGACTTACGGTTCTGAAGGCGTAATGCACGGCTTTAACAGCATTATGTTGAAAGATGAAAACGGTGAACCTGCGCCGGTTTATTCAATAGCAAGTGGTCTTGATTATCAAAGTGTAGGTCCCGAACATGCATTTTTGCGCGAAGTGGGACGCGTTAAATATGACATTGCGAGCGATCGTGATGCGGTTGACGCATTCTTTAAACTTAGCCGCTATGAAGGAATTATTCCTGCGCTTGAAAGTTCACACGCTGTTGCTTATGCTATGCGTCGAGCTAAAGTCGGCGATGTTGGATCGATTCTTGTCAATTTAAGCGGACGTGGCGACAAAGATATTGATTACGTCATTGAAAAATATGGTTATGGCGAAGAGTTTTTTAGTGAATAGTGAATAGTAGATAGTAAATAGTTAGAGAAAGTTTAATGTTATGGGGATAAAGGATTTCAAAGAATTACTTGTATGGCAAAAATCTATGAAGTTGGCAGCTGAAGTTTACCGCATAACCAAAAAACTTCCTAAAGATGAACTTTTTGGATTGACAAATCAGTTAAGACGCGCCGCAGTTTCTATTCCTTCAAATATTGCAGAGGGAAACGGTAGGGATTCTACAAAGGAATATTTAAGATTTCTCTATATTGCACGTGGTTCAAGGTCAGAAGTTGAAACGCAGTTGTTACTCTGTGTAGAATTGGGGTATTTGCAGAAAACAGAAATCGTAACTGCATTGGAAATTTGCACTGAAGTTGGAAAAATGCTTAATGCGGTTATCTCAAAATTCAAAGACTATTAACTATTCACTATTAACTATTCACTTAAAAGGAGTTTTTTATGAAAGTCAGCATAATTGGGGCGACAGGTTACGCAGGCGCGGAACTTTTAGCGATTTTGCAACGTCATCCGCAAGTTAAAATTACTCATATAACTTCGGAAAGTCATACAGGTAAAAAAATTTCTGAACTTTACCCGCACCTTTATAAAATTTGCGATATGACTTTGGAAAGTCTGAATGACATTGAAAAAATTGGCGCGGATAGTGATTTTGTATTTATTGCATTGCCGCATGGTCACGCTATGGACGTAGGCAAAAAACTTGAAAATTTGCCCGTAAGAATTATTGACTTGGGCGCGGATTATCGATTTGATGACGTTACTGTTTATGAAAAATGGTACAAAGTTGAACATACCCACAAGACCGCGCAGAGAGTTTATGGACTGGCTGAAATTTACCGCGATAAAATTCGTAATGCTAAAATTATCGGCAATGCCGGTTGCTTTACAACTGCGTCGATACTTGCGCTTGCGCCCGTTGTGAAAAATAATCTTGTCGACGTTGACACGATTATTGTAGACGCAAAATCAGGCGTCAGCGGCGCGGGAAGAAGTCCGAAACTTGGCAATCACTTCCCCGAACTTTATGATAATTTTAAGGCTTACAACGTTGCTCATCACAGACACACGCCGGAAATTGAACAAGCTCTTAGTGATTTAGGCGGCGAAAGTGTCACGATAAATTTCACTCCGCACCTTGTGCCTATGTCACGCGGAATTTTGGCGACTTGCTACGCAAAACTTAAAGCTGACGTTGACGAAAAAATTTTGGACGAAGTATTTCAAAATTTCTACGGTAATGAAAAATTTATTAGACTTTTGGGTCGCAATGCTTATCCTGAAACAAAATTTGTACGCGGTTCAAATTACTGCGACATTGCGTGGCATTTCGACGAGAGGACGCGCAGGGTTATAATTTTGTCGGCGATTGACAATTTAGTTAAAGGCGCGGCAGGGCAGGCAGTTCAAAACTTCAACATTGCCGCAGGTTTCGATGAATCAACTGCGCTTGACGTTGTACCGTTTTATCCTTGATTAAGGATTGGGGATTAGGAAATTGCAAATTTATTCCCTACTCCCTAATCCCTTTTCCCTAAAAAGGTGATTACATTGCAAAATTTGAAAAATATCGTAAACAATTTTCGTGATAAAAAAATTTTAGTCGTCGGCGATTTAATAGCTGACGTTTATTTAGACGGGAGAATTTCGCGTATTTCTCGTGAAGCTCCTGTTTTAATTTTGGAAGAAGCCGGTAAAAAAGTTGTAGCGGGAGGTGCGGCTAACGTCATTGCAAACGCGGCAACTCTCGGTGGAAAAGTTTACGCTGTTGGTGTTGTAGGTGCGGACGATTATGCCGAAAGTTTGAAAAATATTTTGAGCGATTACAAAGTTGACGTTGACGGAATTGTTCCCGATAAATCACGCCCTACGATTTCAAAAACGCGGATAATTGCAGGCGGCAGGGCGACAGTTAGTCAGCAGATTGTACGCATTGACCGAGAGAGTAAAGAGCCGCTTGATAAAAAAATTGAGTCTGAATTAATTAAGCATTTGGAAGAAATTTTGTCGCAAGTTGACGGAATAATTTTGAGTGACTATGGCGCGGGAACTGTTACCGATTCAGTGAAAAATTTGCTGATAAATTACGCGAGTAAAAATAAAATCCCGAGTATGGTTGATTCGCGCTACAGAATAGGCGATTTCAAGGGCATTGGTTACGTTAAGCAAAATGATTCTGAATTGGCGGCGCACTATAAAATAGAAATTAATGACGAGAAAACTTTGATTGACGCGGGAAAAAAACTTTTGGCTGAATTAAATTCAGATGGCGTCTTGATAACGCGCGGCGAATTGGGAATGAGTTTATTTGAGCGCGGCGGAGCAGTTCATCACATACCAGTTACTGATAAAAGCGAAGTCTTCGACGTGTCAGGCGCAGGTGATACTTGCGTTGCATCATTTCTTTTGGCTATGACAACGGGTACGGAACCTGTAAAGTCTGCGCGGATTGCAAATTACGCGGCTGGAGTTGCCGTTAGAAAATTGGGCACTGCTACAGTAAGTGCCAATGAACTTTTGACTACTCTGAAAAAATTTGGTGAATAAAATGCTGATTGATAGAAAAAATATTCCGAATCTGCGCGGAGAACTTGCAGGTAAAAAAATTGTCTTTACTAACGGTTGCTTTGACATTATCCATGTTGGACACGTAAGATATTTGACGACGGCGAAAAATTTTGGCGATGTACTTATTGTAGGCTTGAATACGGACGAATCTGTTAGAAAGTTGAAAGGTTCATCGCGTCCCGTTAATAATCAAAACGACCGCGCAGAAGTTTTGTTGGGACTTAAAGCTGTAGACCACGTAATTTTTTTTGGCGAACAGACTGCAGAAAATCTTATCGCGGAAATTCAACCAGACATTTACGTTAAGGGCGGAGATTATACTCTTGAGACTTTGCCTGAAGCTAAGATTGTTCAAAGTTACGGCGGACGCGTCGAGCTTGTAAATCTTGTAGCGGGTAAGTCTACAACCAATATTATTGAAAAAATTTCCGCGCAGATTTAATTTGCTTTAAAGAATTTTGGAGTTTTTTAAATGAAAAAGACCTTTTTAGGCATTTTGATGTTGACAATGCTCTTTTTTACAGTGGGCTGTGGTAATAAGACGAATGAAGCGGCAATATTCGACGGCAATTCTGATGATATAATTGAAAAGTTTAAAAAATTTGCGGAAAAAAGTAATTTTAAATTATCAGAGCCTAAAATTACCACTTCTGGCGATACCAAAAATTGCACTTTAAATTTTGGAGACTCGTCAGATAACGTAATAAATTTAAAATTAAATGATGATGATTCTGTAGCAAGCGTTGAAATTATCGCGAATAATGACGCAAAATCCATAGCAGAGGCGGGCGTATTACTGTCAGCTACTTTCATCGGTATTGGTATAGATCATAATGCGATGGAAAAATTTTTAGGAGACTATCAAGTTATATTTAAAAAGGCAATTAATAATTTTATGAAAGACGGGCTTAATAACCCGGAGAATTCCGCATCGCCGACAATGAATGACGATATTAAAATTCAGAGCGCGGATAAAAATTTGAATGTACATACTCAAATGGACGAAAAGAAAATCCAATTTCTTATAAGCCTTGAAAAATAGAATTGGAAAATTTTTCTGAAAAGATTTAGTTAGTTAAAGTTGACTTTTCAGAAAATTTTTGTTACCATTTCCAAAATAGATTTTTAACGGCGTGAGGTGTTTTGTGTGGCAAAAAATACAGTTTATGCTTTTTTAGGTCCGATGTGTTCAGGAAAGTCTACGATGGTGTCACAGCTTATGTCTATGGGAATTCATTATGTGCCGTCGATTACCACGAAAGTTTTTGAGGAACGCTTTGCCTATAAGCGCAGGTTATTTCGTACCGTCAGCAAAGACGATTATGCCGCAGAAAAACTTATAATTAACAATAGCTATCAAGGCAGTAATTACGGGATTCGTAAGGATGAAGTCTTTGATTCCTACCGTCAGCACAAAGTCAGTATTATGATTATGATGGACGTAGACGGCATTAAGCAACTGTCGAAGTTTATCAATCAGGATTTGGTAACGATTTATTTAATGGTTAATGATGAGGCTTTTATTGAGAGACTCTTACGCGCAGGCTGCTCGAATGACGAAATAAATTATTATATGGAGTACGCCGAAAATAATAATGAGTTTGAGAAATGGAAGTCCGCAGATTATATCGTTAAAAATACGGCGTCACCGCGTTCGGCACTGGAACAAATCTTGGCGATTATGGGTCTTGTAACCCTTGTACCGCAAGCTGATTTTGACAAACTTACAAAATAAACAGGTGCAAAAAATTTTTGGCTGTCGCGAAAGGCGGCAGTTTTTTTGTGCGTAAAATTTACAAATAAAAAAAATCTCTCTGCCGAAACAGGGAGATTTTCTTTAGATTTTTCGTAAAGCTACTTAAATTTATTTCGTTTCAAGTTTTTCAGCGGCAACTAAGTCTTCAGCAAGTTTAGCAGAATTAATAACTTCTTGCGGAATAATCAGTGAAGATTGTGCCTCTGATCCGAGAAAAGTAGTATACGCTTTAAAGTCAGTGTAAAAAGCTAAAGTTTCAAGGATTTCTCTAAATTCGTCGGGCAATTCCAGTTTGCTGTCGTTAAGTGCCGCCAATGCAGTTTCTTGAATGACGGACGAAAGGTCAAGAGTAATTACGCTGGTACGATTATTTTTCTTGTCAATTTTCCACGTGTACCAAATATTTGCATTTCTTAAGCCCTTGTCAAGATATGAAAGAAAATCATTTTGCAATGCGGCGTCATCAGCAGTACCTTTATCGGCAGGATTTTTCTTAACTTCTACTTTCAATTCGTCGGCAAGCTTCGCACCGTCTAATTTTACCAACAATGTGCAACGTGAGTCATTGTCCTGCAAAATTGTAACTTCTTTAGTCATAGCAATTTGCTCTTCAATTTCAGCTTTAGTCGGTGAAGCCACAACATCGGCTAAATCTGCGGCAAGCGTCGGAGCGATATATTTTTCCCATTCATTGCCCGTCTTGTAGTACACTTCCATATTTTGACCGTTCTGCGCGATATAGAAAGGTAAATCCATATCGATAGCTTTTCCGTCATCGCCCGTAAACCACAATCCGAAGCTTCCTGCAATGTCAAGCGAGTGTCCGTCAATTTTGCCGTTAAATTCTAATTCGCCTTGAAAGTTCGGAACTAAGAAAATAAAAAATTGGTGAAAAATCTCCTTGTTATCCCCAACTGTCGACATTAACGACTGGCGGAAAAGTCTCATCGCCTTTTTATCTTGAGTTTTATTTGAATTTGATGCCGCTGATGCGACGTTGTCAAGTGCAAAAGTAAAGCACAACGCCACTACAAGAAAAATACTTGCGGCTAATTTTAAAATTCTGTTCACAAAAATTACCTCCCTACTTAATCTTTTTGGCTAAATCTTCGTAAAATGAATTACACATTCTGCCGAACATATCTTTCTGCGCGTCTTTGTCATCACGACTGCGATTGTCTTCGCGTGCAAAAATTGCTCTGCCGGTCGCGGCGTCGTAAACTTCAAAATTGGCAATGATGTCCGAAGTGTAAACGGTATACGGCGGATAAGTTACCGGGACTGTCTCGTAATAAGTTTCCTCAATCCAATTTCCCCAACGATCTCTGATTTGTCTGGTACGTTTTCTTTCTTCCCAAACTGTCCGCGCAGGTACGACGCGAGAACTATCTTTCCACCTCGTAATGCCGCCTTCAATCCACGCATCAGCTATCGACGCCAAATTTCTTTTTAATTCATTACGCGACGCATTTGGCATACCGAGCATACGTCTTGCTTGATCTTCCGTCAAAACTTGGCACTTTAACTTTCTGGAATTGTCGAAATAGCTACTATCAAGTTTCATTTGTATTGGACGCCCAACGTGGCTAAGGTTTGCCCTGTTGTCAAGATTAAATACAACAACAGTTCTTACGCGCCTAAAGTTATAACCGTCATCTTTCCAATCTGTTTTTTCGGCAGATGCAATTTGCGGCAGAATCATAAACGCCAGCAGAAAAAATAAGCCGAAAATATTTTTTAAATCCTTCAAAATTAATCCTCCTTTTCTGAAATTTTCTTTTCAAGTTGAGAAATTCTCTTCATAAGCGCGGGGACTTTCTGCAACGTGGCTTGCATACGAAGCCAATCAGTATGACTTTGTACGGGAAAACCTGCGCCAAAAAATTTTTCAGGCATATTTTTAGTAATACCAGATCTTGCGGCGTAAATCGAATTGCCACCTATTGTAATATGTCCGACAGTTCCGACTTGCCCGCCAAAAGTCACGTTATCGCCGACGGTGGTTGAGCCTGAAATTCCCGTTTGTGCGACGATTAAACAATTTGCGCCGATTTTGCAGTTATGCGCAATGTGTACAAGGTTATCAATTTTCGTGCCGTGTCCAATGATAGTCGACCCCATAGCCGCCCTGTCAATTCCGACGTGCGCCCCAATTTCTACGTCGTCTTCAACAATGACATTGCCGACTTGCGGCACTTTTGTATGCACCCCTTCCTTTGTCGTAAAACCGAAACCGTCAGAGCCGATAACCGTCGAACTGTGAATCACGCAACGGTTACCGACTTTGCAATATTCGCGAATCGTCACGTTAGAATAAATTGTAGTATTCTCACCGATGATCGCGTAATGTCCAATGTATGTGTGCGGATAAATCACCGTACCGCTTGCAATTTTCGCGCCGTCACCTATGTAAGCAAAGGGCATAATCGTAGCGTCAGCAGAAATTTCAACATTATTGCCGATGAAAGCCTTGTCACTGATACCTTTAGGAATTTCGATTTTAGGCGTAAAAATTTCAAGCAACTTAGCAAATGCGGCACGCGGATTTTCAACCTTAATTACCGGCTTAGGAAATTCTCCATTGTAACTCGACGGAATGATTACTGCCGTAGCCGCGCAGGTTTTAGCGTCTTCGATATGTATTTCGTCTGAAAAGCACAAATCGCCTTCCTTAGCCATATCAAGACGATTTAAGCCGCTGATTTTTATTCCGCCGTCTCCTGAAAGTTCCCCGCCTATTATAAGAGCAACTTCCGATAAAATTTTTTCCATAACTTTTCCTTATTACTTCAACTTATTGATAACGTCATCAGTCAAATCAATTCCGCCGTTTACAAGAAATTTCATTTCACTGTTATCCATGACGATAGAAACATTTTTTTCCTTACAAATATCGTGCAATGCGGCATCAAGTTTTTGCTGAATCTTCGTCGCATAGGCTTGTTGAATGCCCATCATTTTACGTTGAAATTCTTCAGTTTTTTTATTGCGATCCTCGTCGCTCATATTTGGATTAGCTTCAAAATCGGCTTTAGCTTTAGCTTCAATTTCATCAGCTTTTTTAGAGCCTTCTTCAACGATTGCTATAATCTGTGGAGCTTCCGACATAATTCTGTTTTGATTAACGTAACCTATATTTTCTTCTGAACCGCAACCTGTAGCAAAAAGTGCCGAGAATGCCAACGCAAATGCGGCGATAATTTTTTTCAAAATAAATCTGTCCTTTCATATTCAGTTAGTGGTCAGAAGTTTTTTCACTGATCACTGATTACTGACTACTGATCACTTATCTCAAAATTCCTTTTAACTTCAAAGCTTTTATAACGTCATCCGTCAAGTCAGTAATTCCTCCGGCTGCAAAAACTACTGTCTGTGAATTAAGTCTGACGTTGGGATCGTTACCAATTTTCAACGGCGGAGAATTTTCATCTGTTTGAATTTCTTCATCCTGCTTGGCAAAAATCATCTGCAATTTCAACATTGCGGCAAGTCTTCCCGTTTCATTAATGATAGCGTCAAAGATTTTATTTTCAAGCTCGTCAATTTCGCGGGCAGTTTCGTTGAGTTCATCATAAATTTCTTGCCGACGATTTTGACGATAATCAATTTCGCGGGCGGCTTCTGTCAACGCCTGATTACGTTCATTTACCTCACGAATTTTCTTCGCGGTTTCCTCTTCCATCTGCTTTTTAACAGCGTCATATTCAGACTTTAAACGATTGTATTCAGCTGTAATATCTTCCGTGACTTTCTCATTAATTGCGTTAATCCAACCCTCGCGCATTTCTTTCTGCATTTGATTTCTTTCAGCGACAATCTCTTCAAGACGCGCCTGCAGTGCATCAAATTCTTCTTGAGACATCTTCAAACTTTTAGCGTTTTGAAGTTTTAGCGTAATGTTCAGAGCCTCATTGAAATAAATGTCTCGTACAGCATTACGACGTTTCAAATATTCCTCTTCTGTTGCCTTGCGATACTGTTCAGTCAGCGTAATTTGTTTAGCCTTAAGGTCTGACATTTGCGAAATTAATTCCTGCATGAGTTTTTCTCGCGCAGAATCTTCAAAAGGCTTTTCGTCAATTTCTGGAAGATTAGGCGTAAATACAGGTTGCATTACTTCTTGAAGTTCCAGCTTAAGGCGATTCTGACGCCCGCGCAGTTCCTCTAATTCTTCGTTGTCGAGGTGTTGACTCCTGATTTTTTCAATGTCTACAATGCCGACACCCTGCAGTGATTTTGATTCGGAAGTTTGAGTTGCAACTTCTTTGGGCGGAGGTTTAGGCGGTTCGTAAAAGTACAGTCCGCCGACGATTAATGTTGCCGACAAAATCGCCGCGCTAAGTCTGTAATGTGACATATCTTTTACTCCTATTCCTACGTCCTACTAAAAAATGGAAAGCGAAGAAAATTTTGCCTTCGACTTTCCACTTTTACTTTGTCCTTTTACAAAGACCATTATTTTTTGAGTCTGGAGATAACGTCTTGGGTAATGTCAGTTCCGCCGTAAACAACAGCCGCTTTTGCAACTACTATACTTAAACCCTTTGCATCAGCTACTTGCTTAACAACATCTTCGACTTTTTTCAAAAGTTTTTCCATCTCTTCATTTTCAAGATTAGCAAGACGTTCCTGAATTTGGCGATAGTAACTTTCCTTTTCGGCATCGCTCATGCCAGATTCTCTTTCGCTGAAATCTTTCTGTGCCGTATCAAATTCAGCCTTAAGTTTATCCTGCGCGGCTTTCATATCGGGATGTTCCATCATAACTTTGTTCATGTCTACAACGCCAACAGTACTTGACGGTGCCGCCGACGCTATTCCGCCGCTTTGCGTGAGTGCTAAAGCCACGACACTCCCTATAAACACAAGCGCGATAAGTACGCTTACGATTTTTACCTGTTTCTTTTCCAACTTAAGCATTAAAAAACTTCTCTCCTTTAGAATTAATCTTTAAATTTAAATTATTATAACAAACTACTTTTTACATTGCAAGGCAATTTCAACAGAAAAAATTTTTTAATCAATCATTCGTAGGACATTATTACGTGTCAACATTATATTCGACGGCTTAATATCTCGATGAATAATTTTCTGAGCTTGAACTTCCGCAGATATTCGTAACTTTGCCGTAAAATCTGCGCGGAGAAATGCCAGATTATTAAAATTTCGTTGCTTAATGAAAAAAGTTCGTTTACCAATCTTATCGTAGACAATTTAAATTTTGCCACCTTCGACAAGTTCCGCGTCAATCAGTCTTTAAAAATTTTCGCAAAATCTTCCACTATCTTTCAAAACGTGGTAAAATTTTATCCTAGAATGGAAGAGATTCAATATCATTTTCGATACAACGGCTATAGAATTTTGTATCCGCATAATACTTAGGTCGCGGTTGTAATTTCGTTGATAACATCAGTGGACATTTTCTAAAGTCAGTAATCCCACGCATAAATGCGGAGCTTGTAAAAGCTCTGATTGATTAGCCTCAGTTTTAAACTAGGTTACCCGCAAATATATAGGAACCGGCGGACGTATCCTAATCTGCCGCTCTGCGGTTTCTGGTTAAACAGTCCTGTAAACATACAAAACTGCGGGATAACATTGGCGAAGGATGAATTCACTTTTAAAGCAACTTGGCGAAATTCCGATACTAAACGACGAGTAAATTTTACGGCGTAATAATTTTATGCTATAATCTTTTTAAAGACAGTTTTAAAAATTTGGGAGGAGTTTTTATGGAATCCCTTCATGGAGTCATCAACGAGATTAATGATTTTTTGTGGACTTACGTAATCATCATTGCGCTTATCGCGTCTGGGGTAATTTTTACTCTACGTACAAAGTTTGTCCAAGTTCGATTGTTAAGAGAAATGGTTAAGCTGATTTTCGGAAGTGCAGGCGCGAAAACTTCTGGCAAAGAGGTTAGCGGCTTTCAAGCTTTTTGTGTCAGTACTGCCTCGCGTGTCGGAGTCGGTAATATTGCGGGCGTTGCTATAGCGATTGTGACGGGCGGACCGGGCGCAGTATTTTGGATGTGGTTAATTGCGTTTATAGGTTGTGCGACTGGTTTTGTTGAAAGTACTCTCGCGCAAATTTACAAATTCCCTCGTGGCGAAGGAAAATTTCATGGTGGACCCGCTTATTTCATCCAAAATGCTCTTCATCAACCTAGAATCGCAAAACTTTTCGCGATTTTAATTTCAGTAACCTTCGGATTGATTTATAATTCCGTTCAGGCAAACACAATCGTTCAGTCTATGGAGACGGCATTTGAGCTTGATAAAAGTATAACGGCATTGATTGTAGCGGGCTTGACGGCATTGGTAATTTTCGGCGGAACTACAAGAATTGCGAAATTGGCGGAAATGATTGTGCCGATTATGGCGGGATTGTATTTAATTTCGGCATGTATAATTGTTTTGATGAATATAGAAAAAGTTCCGGCAATGTTTGCGCTGATAATTCATGATGCCTTTGAACCACAAGCGGCAGTCGGCGGAGGATTTGCGGCGGTGTTTATGACGGGTGTTCGGCGAGGATTATTTTCAAACGAAGCGGGCGAAGGTTCAGTACCTAATGCGGCGGCTACTGCGTCAGGCAAACACCCTGTGCGGCAAGGCTTGATACAATCTTTCGGCGTCTACGTCGACACTTGGTTTGTATGTTCGGCGACAGCATTTGCGATTTTATTGACGGAACAATATGCGATTGGCGGCGAATTGACTGGCGTGGCTCTCGTGCAAACTTCACTGGCAAGCGTTTATGGAACTTATGCTCCGCACGTTTTGGCGGGGATAGTTTTTCTGTTCGCGTTTAGTTCGATTATCGGAAATTATTACTACGGGGAAGTCAACATAGCTTTCTTTGAAGGCGACGAATCTGGGATTTTGCCAAGCGGTATTGCAAAGAACGCGATGAATATTTTCCGCGTCGGTGTTATCGCAATGGTTTTGTTTGGAAGTTTTGCGGAACTTGGATTAGTTTGGGACAGCGCAGATTTATTTATGGGATTTTTATGTTTGACGAATCTTTACGCCATTGCGCGGCTCGGCAAGTATTCTTTTATCGCGCTTGATGATTATGTTTCGCAAAAAAATAACGGCGTTGAGGAACCGACTTTCGATAAGAAAATTATGCCAAATACAGACGGCGTTAAAGCTTGGTAATTCTAAAATATTTTTGGAGGATTTTTTATGGCAATTTTAATTTGCGGCGGCGCGGGATATATAGGCTCGCACAACGTTGTAAACTTTATTAACAAGGGTGAAAATGTCGTTGTCGTCGATAACCTTCAAAGCGGGCACAAAGAAGCTGTACACCCTGACGCGAAGTTTTATGAAGGTGATATTCGCGACGCGCAAATTTTGGACAAAATTTTTACTGAAAATAAAATTGACGCGGTGATACATTTTGCGGCAGATATAGTTGTAAGCGAAAGTGTAATTAACCCGCTGAAATATTTTAACAATAACGTTTACGGCATGCAGATTTTGTTAGGTGCTATGGTAAAGCACGGTATCGATAAAATTATTTTCAGTTCGACTGCCGCTGTTTACGGTGAACCGGAGCGCGTGCCGATTTTTGAAGATGACAGAACCGCGCCCAATAATCCTTATGGCGAAACAAAATTTATGATGGAAAAAATTATGAAGTGGGTTAATCTCGCGCACGGGATTCGTTACATTTCGCTTAGATATTTTAATGCGTCCGGCTGTATCGAAGACGGTTCAATAGGTGAGAGACATAATCCTGAAACGCATTTAATTCCTCTGATTCTGCAAGTACCTAATGGCAAGCGAGACCATATCACAATTTACGGTGACGATTATCCTACGCCTGACGGAACTTGTATTCGTGATTATATTCACGTTATGGATTTGGCGGACGCTCATTACTTGGCGTTGAAATATCTGCGCGGCGGAGGAGAATCAAATATTTTCAATCTCGGCAACGGCAAAGGCTTTTCGGTTAAGGAAATGATTGTTGCCGCTGAAAAAGTTACGGGACAAAAAATTAAAACTGTCATTGGTAAACGCCGCGGTGGAGATTCTGCTAGATTAATTGCCTCTGGTGAAAAGGCTAGAAAAATTTTGGGTTGGTCGCCCAAATTTACTGACATCGAAGAGATTATCAGAACTGCATGGAATTACCATTCCAAACACTGAAAACTTATGAAAAGAACTTTAACCTTAGGGATTGAAACAAGTTGCGATGAAACGGCGGCGGCTGTACTTAGCGGCGGGCGCGAAATTTTATCCAACATTATTTCTACACAAATTCCCATACATCAAAAATTTGGCGGCGTCGTTCCTGAAATTGCGTCGCGTAAACATATTGTAAACATTATGCCGGTTATTGACGAAGCGATTAATACTGCAGGCGTCGACATTCACGAGATAAATCAAATTGCCGTGACTTACGGACCGGGATTAGTCGGCGCATTATTGGTCGGCGTATCTGCCGCAAAAACTTTAGCTTTTGCATTAAAAATTCCGTTGATTGCCGTCAATCATCTTGAAGGGCATATCTTCGCAAATTTTTTGAGTGCGCCGAATCTTGAACCGCCATTTTTAGCGTTGGTAGTTTCCGGCGGACATAGTTCGCTGATAAATATGAAAGGCTACAACGATTTTGAATTGATTGGACAAACTAGAGACGATGCGGCAGGCGAAGCGTTTGATAAAATTGCTCGCGTAATGAATCTGCCATATCCCGGCGGTCCGCAGATTGATAAACTTGCTAAGGAAGGAAATCCTGACGCTATAGATTTTCCGCGTGCTAAAGTTTCAGAGTTTGATTTTAGTTTTAGCGGGCTTAAATCTGCCGTGCTGAATTATCTCAACTCCGCGCAGATGAAGGGCGAAGAAATAAATAAAGCCGACGTTGCGGCAAGTTTTCAAAAGGCGGTTATTGATTCGCTTGTTGACAAGACGATTGACGCCGCCGAAAAATTTAAGTTGAAAAAAATTGTATTGGCGGGAGGAGTTGCGGCTAATTCTTCATTGGAAGAAAATCTGCGCGGAATGTGTGAAAGTCACGGGCTGGAATTTTTCTACCCGACAAAAATTCTTTGTACAGATAACGCCGCTATGATAGCTTGTCGCGGTTATTATCAATCTCTTGTAAAAAATTTTGCGCCGATGACTTTAAATGCCGTTCCCAATTTATCGCTGACTGCTAAAAAGTGATCAGTGATAAGAAGTGAAAAAATTTCTGACCACTGACCACTGATTACTGACCACTTAAAAATTTCGCATTACTACAAAGTCCGCCGCTTGTTCAAGAGCAAGTTTGACGGATTTTTTTATTTGCGGTAAACTAATTCCAGCCGATTCAATATGCGCCTTCGCACGAAGTTTGCAATAAGTGAAAGCGTCTGTAGCACGAACAATTTTAACGGCAGAATTAATTTCTTCTTGCGCAACATTTTTTTTATTAATAATTTCTCGTAAAATATTTTTATCGTTGCTGACTTGAAGGGTGCGAATCACGGGCAAAGTTATCACGCCGCTTTTTAAATCACTTCCCAAACTTTTTCCGGTAATTTTTTCTTCACCAAAAAAATCTAAAAGGTCGTCGACAATCTGAAAAGCAATTCCCAAAGAATTTCCGTAATTCGTCAAGCCGTCAACTTCTGTACGATTTAAACCGCTGACAATTCCGCCCAATCTGCAACACGTCGATAAAAATATTGCGGTTTTCAAATTAATTCTCTCATAATATTCATCAAGCGTAGGAATTTTAAACAGCGATAAATCCTGCATAATTTCACCGCGACAAAGATTTTTCACGAGCTTAGACAAAATCAGCGCAACTTCATCGCCGTAATTGCCTTCAGCGACAAGTTGAAATGCTTTTGCGAAAAGATAATCGCCGATTAAAACTGCAATCTGTGCACCGTATTTTGAATTGGAAGTCTCAATGCCGCGTCGTTTTTTGGAACTGTCTAAAATGTCGTCGTGTACAAGGCTCGCCGTATGAATCAGTTCAAGTGCAACTGCTAACGGTAAAATTTTTTCGACAGAAATTTTTTCGCGTGAATTTGCGCACAATAAAAAAAGCATCGGTCGCAATCGTTTTCCGCCTTGAATCAGCGGTGTACAAGATTTTTTTATAAATTCGTCTTCAATCACTGACTGCCGCAAATTTTCTTCAAGTCGTTGCAAATTTTCCGTTGAGATACCCGACGCCGTTAAAAAATTCAAAACTACCACCCGTCCTTAAAAATTAGGCAAATTCTATCACAGCGTCTAGTTTATGTCAAAATTTTAGTGGTCAGTGATCAGTGGTTAGTGGTCAGTGAAAAGTGAATAGTAAAATTTTTTGTAAAAGTTACAATGGAGGTCTGAAAAATGAAATTTAATGAATTAAAAATTAACGCCGAAGTCTGCGAAATGTTAAAGCGTCAAGGCATAATCGACGCAACGCCGGTACAAGAAAAAGTTATTCCGACTGCGCGGAATGGACGCGATTTAATCATACAAGCCAAAACCGGCACTGGTAAAACTTTAGCGTTTTTGTTGCCGACATTTGAGCGAATAAAAAAAATTCCCGTCACTCAAGCCTTAATAATTGCACCGACGAGGGAACTTGCCACACAAATTTTTAAAGTTTCCGCGCAGATTGCTAAAATTTTTGAATTGGAGACAATTTTAATTTGTGGCGGTAAAGATGTTGAGCGCGAAAAATCTAAACTGCGTCATTCTCCGCAATTAATTGTAGGGACGCCCGGCAGATTGCTTGACCATTTAAAACGCGGAACAATTAAACTTTCAAACGCAAACAAAATTATAATCGACGAGGCTGACGAGCTTTTAAAGTTAGGATTTATCGAAGACGTAGAAAATTTATTACGAGAGACGGCGGCGGATCGTCAACTGATTTTGTGTTCTGCAACAATGCCATTAAGGATTCGTCAACTTGCCGCAGATTTTATGAGTAAGCCGCAAGAAATTTTTATCGAGCCGCAAAAAATAACTTTGGAAAATATTAATCAAGTCATTGTGAAAGTTAAGCCGGAGAAAAAATTTTTACGCCTTACTGAAATTCTTGACGCGGAAAATCCCTACTTGGCAATAATTTTTTGTGCAACGAAGGAAACTGCGTCGAAATTAGCGTTGGAACTTGCCGCGCAGAAAAAATTTTTAGTTGATGAACTTCATGGCGATTTAACACAACAGCAAAGAAATTTCGTTATGAAAAAATTTCGTGATGCGTCAATACAAGTTTTGGTAGCAACTGACATTGCGGCGCGTGGTCTTGACGTTGAAGGTATTACGCATGTTATCAGCTATGATGTGCCGCGTGATGTTGAAACATACATTCACAGAATCGGCAGGACGGGACGCGCAGGGCAGGAAGGCTCGGCGATTATGCTTGTGACTAATGACGAGATTGAAAAACTTCGCCGCATTGAAAAGGGCATAAAAAAATCTATCTCCGTCCGTCAACCTGCGCGGAAATAGATTAAAAAATTTTGGAAATATTTTCAACAAAATGTCTTAAAAATTTTTAACGTGCTGAACTTTTAAATCATTATGCCAATGGACATAACCGCCTGCCAAAGTTAAAAAAGCGTTTGGATTGACAACTTTAAATTGAATCGCACAAGGTACGTAATCATGAGGATCCGCATCTAAAAATTTATCATCAATAGGCGAGGAAATAACACAGGCAATGGTGTACATTTCACTACGCAATTCAACTTTAAATTTCCAATCAATAACGTAAACTTCATCTTTTTTGGCGTCGAAAATCGCCTTAGTTTTGTTGAAGCGAGAATCCGAATAAATCAGATCAATTCCCGTCGCGTTGCGAATATGATAGCCCATACCTATACATCGTACATATTGATTAAACTTGACAACCATACGTAAAATAACTTCTTGCGCGAAAGCAACTTCGCTAATCAGTTCGCCGTCAAGATTCATAAGTTGCACGTTAATGAGGTCTGCTCGTCCGTCTTGAATACGTTGATAGGTAGCATTCTTCAGAAAAATTTCCTTTCCGCGTAACAAACTTTCTTCGTCAATTGGTATTTTAAAATCTTTCGTATCGTCATTCATCTGAAAAAGTTTTACCTGATCGATAAGATCACTAAATCTGTCAAGATTATCAGACGTAGTTTCACGACGCTTTTGTATTATCGAAGTATTATAAGCCTCGACGACATATTTAGCGGGAGCGTCCATAATTAATTTTCCGCTTTCAAGGTAAAAAGCGCGTTCGCATAAATTTTTTACGGCAAAAGTATCATGACTTACGAACAAAACCGTAACGCCGCCTTCAATCATCGACCGCATTTTATCCATACACTTGCTCTGAAAAAATGCGTCCCCTACGCTAAGTGCTTCGTCAATAATCAAAATATCCGGCTGTACAAAGGCGTTGACGGCAAAGGCAAGCCGCGCAAACATTCCTGATGAATAAGTTTTAACGGGCTGATTAATAAAATCGCCAATGTCGGCAAACGCAACTATATCATCAACTTTGCCTTGCATATCCTCACGTGAATATCCCATAATCAGACCGTTCATATAAACATTTTCAATTCCGGTCATATCAGGATTGAATCCCGCGCCAAGTTCCAGCAAGGAGGCAATCTTTCCCTTAACTTGTATCGTTCCGCTTGTAGGTGTAATTACGCCGGTAATTATTTTTAAAAGCGTCGACTTACCCGCACCGTTTTTTCCTATAAGTCCGACATTTTCTCCGCGTTTAATCTCAAAGTTTAAATCCTGCAACGCAAAAAAGTCTCGACTGTAACGCTTATGAAAAGGATGAAATGTTTCCTTCAAGCGGTCAATGTCTTTTTCATAAATTTTATAAACTTTTGAAAGGTGTTCCGCCTTTATAACAACTTCATTTTCCAAAAAATTTACCTCCAATTACCGGCGGCATTGTATCAAACAAAAAAATTGCAGTCAAGAAATTTATCTTGCCGCAATTAAAAGTATGGGTTATCTTTTAGAAAATTTTTATAAAACGTCGGCGAAATGCGGACGCAATTTTTTAAAGCACCACGCGCCAATAAATGCCGTTATCGCTGTCAATATCCAAAAATATATCGTTTGATATTGGTGTTGCCAAAACCATTCGTGATAGATAAAACTTTGTCGATAACCTTCAATAAGGTAGTAAGCAGGATTAAGTTTTAAGAGGAGATGAAATTCTTCGGGAATCATTTTCAAGCTCCAAAATATTGGCGTAAACCAAAAACCAAATTGTAAAATCATCGCTACGAATTGCCCAACGTCGCGCATGAAGACCGTCAAAGAACTGGTAAGCCAAGAAATTCCAAGCGTTAAACATATCATCGCGAAACCGTAGTAAATTATCTGCAGATTGTAAATCGATACCGAATAGCCATAGTAAGCGAACATTGCAAACAGTACCGCTATAAAAAATATATGCACAACGAGCGCGGACATAATTTTCACAATCGGCAAAATTTCTACGCGGAAGACAATTTTTTTCACGAGGTAACTGCTTTCAGTAACTGAACCTGTCGCACTGGATATGCTTTCGCTGAGGAAAAACCAAGGGAACATTCCGCAGACTAACCATAAAATAAAAGGAACGTCATCAACGGGTTGCGCTTTAAAGCCAACTTGAAATACAAACCAAAAAATCAGAACAGTTATCGTCGGTTGTATAAACGCCCATAAAATTCCTAAGTATGAGCCTAAATACCGCTGACGAAAATCTCGCCGTGTCATCTGCCAAAGTAATTTTCTATTGTGAACTATGTCGAGTATCAGTGCCATTAATGCCCGAAAATATCTCAAAAATAATCCTCCAATAAATTTATTTTTTACTCTTTAATGTTTCTAATATTCTAGCTACAGTAGAGTTTTCAACTGAAAAATCGCTAACTTTAGGCTTAATTTTCCAGTATTCAACAAAATTTTCGTCAAAGACTAAAGTTCCTGTCAATTTATCAGCTACAGATTTAAGACGTTCAAAATCATCTGCGTTGCGGAACATAAACCACATACACGCTTCAACGTTATACATACACCCTTTAAAACCAAATTTTTTATAAATTATCGACATAGCTTTATTCGTCCAAAAAATACAGTGAACCGGAATATAGTAAAACCACGAAGGATCGTCCGGCATTTCTTCACAGACAAAAAGATTTAATGCCATGACTCCATCAGAATTAAGCAACCCGATAACTTTATCAACGTCTCTGCGATTACCAAGCAGGTGTTCAAATACCGAAGTCGTTATCAGAAAGTCAAAACTATTCGGCTTAACTTCGTCGGCAGACAAATAATTTTCTCCAAAAGGTTTCATGTACGCGTCAAATTTTTTCAGCCACGCTTTACCGATTTTTGAGTTAGTCAAATCAGCAAGCTTGCCGTCACCCGCACCGTAGTCAATCGTCCGACAATCATACTTTAAAATACCGTGATTAAGAAGTTCTTTCAAAAAATTTGATTCTATATCAAAGCGTTCATAAACTTTCGGATCAATGTCCGTGTAATTCACGTTGTGTTCAAAAATAAGGCTATGGCACTCATAATTGATAGCCTCCCATTGTTTTTGCGGCATTTCATAAAGAGTTTTTGCTACGACAATCCCGCAATGTTCGCAACGAACATATTCACACTTGCCGAGATTTTCCATTCCAAAATCTTTTTCAAGAAAAGGTTTCATCTCACTGCCACATACAAAACATTTCATAAAAATTTCTCCAATTTAAACGTAAGAGCCGGAAATATATCCGCCATCTACAAAAAAATTCTGCCCCGTAATCCACACGGCACGATTCGACAATAAAAATAAAATCATTCCAGTAATGTCTGCCGCCGTCCCTAAGCCTAGCAAATGCCGAGAAATCATTTCCTCACCGGCTACAGCGGTTTGCATTCCGCTATCTGTCATTTCTGTAGCGACAATCGCAGGAGCTACGGAATTTATCCTGTGACCATTCTTGATAATTTCTTTTGAAAAAGATTTCATTGCCGCCTGAACAGCCGCTTTTGCCGAAGAATACGCGAAAAGACTTTTACTGGGATAATCGCCCGAAATTGAACTCATCAAAACGAAAGAAGATTTTGGATTAGAAAATTTTTTTTTCGTCGCCATCTGAATAAAGTTGACCATTCCCCAAAAACTTGTGTCAAAAATTTTATGTGCAAGTTCAGCGTCAAAGCCGTTTAAAGGCGTCAAGCCCCAAATTCCCGCGCTGTAAACGCCGCCGTCAATTTTTCCGTAAGCAGTTTTAAAATCGTCAAGCACATCCGCCCAATCATCTGCGGTAGCATTCATTACGTCAAGCGATGCCGTAAAAATTTTTGCGGGATTATTTTTCTTGAGTTCGTCAAGGCGTTCAACATTTCTGGCTATCGCCAAAACATTTGCACCGCTCTCGACAAGTTCAAGAGTTGTCTGCTTACCCATTCCCGACGACGCGCCAATAACAACAAAATTATTTCCCGCAAAATCAAAAGTTACATTCATCAAATTTCCCCTGTTGGTAAACAAATTAAATTCGTCAAGTCAATAATCGACGATGCTATCGACATTCCCACTCCGAAACCGCTTAACAATGACAAAAAATTTACAGATTCGTTAAGCCGCGCCATTTCGCACAAAGTTACGGGAATTGAGGCTGAACTTGTGTTGCCGATCCGCGCAGATTTAAATGGAAATTTTTTTTCAGGAATTTTTAATTTTTCAGCGATATTCTGCAAAAGTAATCGATTGGCTTGGTGCAGAAAAAATCCGCCAATATCTGACTGTTCAACCTGCGCGGAATTCATCAAATCAATCATATTTTGCGGGACAAATTTTGTAGAAAAATCTGCTACCTTCGCTCCATCCATACTAGCAAAATTTTCCGGGACGTTCAGCGAATTATTCTCAACGATAAAAGGATTGCGATAAGCACCACGCGGCATGATAATAGTATCGGCAAGCTCGCCGAAAGTTTGTATGTTAAAGAAAATTTTCTGTCCTTGACGTTTGGAGATAATAGCCGCCGTCCCAGCGTCACCAAATACTGATAATCCGGCGATACCTTCTGCATGAACGTTACGCGTCCCCGTGTCACCACATAACAATAAAATTTTACCTTCAAGATTTTGGATGAGTGATGCGGCAACGTAAAGCCCGTAAACAAATCCCGAGCAACCTAAATTTATGTCAAAAGCCGCACATTCGCGATTAAGCCCTAATTGATTGTGGAGAATATGACTTGTTGCCGGTAAAATATAATCCGGTGTTTGCGTTATAAAAATTATTGCTCGAATATCAGATTTTTTAATTTCAGTTTCGGCAAAAATTTTTTCAGCCGCCGCCGAGCAGAAATCCGAAGTACAAAAATTTTTATCGGCGATACTAAAAGATTCAAATCCCGTACCTTTTTTGAGACGGGAAATTTTTTTTTCGGAGACAAGATTTTTCAATCTTTCCTCAACCGTAACGCGATTTTTGGAAACATACGCGCTTACAACTTCCAACGCGACATTTTCAGTGGTTAAAAGCATTAGTATACCTCTAAAAATTTATACAAGTCATTGACAGTTTGTGCGTCTTTAATTTCTTCGGGAGAAACCGGACGATTCAATCGGGCGTTGCAATAAGACAAAAAAGTTACCAAACTGAGCGAGTCCCATTCTTCCACGTCGCTCAATTTGGTTTCGAGCGTCAATTCAACTTCCGTATCCATCATATCTTTAAGAGTTTTCAAAAAATCTTCCTGTTTCATAAAAATCCTCCTTAATCAAAAAATTTTTTATACATTATACAAGATTACTAATTTAATGTCACTCAAAAAATTTTTGTACACGCTTAGCCAATTTCCCCGACGGAATATCAACAAAATGATGCAACAAATAAGTTGCAAGAATTATTGCCGAAAGTGAAATAATTGTTGCCCAAAATCTACAAATTGCCATATCGTATCCGTGATGGAACAATTCAAGAAAAATAAATCCGCCAAAAAAGATTGCTACCGGCGCATGGGTTAAATAAAGCGAAAAAGAATATTCGCCGACTTTTAGAAATGGCTTCCAAGAAAGGAATTTTTGGAGTGTTTGTAAATTCACTGCCGCATACGTAATCATCACCGAAGCTATGATGTGATAAAAAACTTCGTAATGTATTTTGTGTTGTGCCAAACCTTCAAATTTTAAATACTGATATAAATTTAGACTTGAATCTCTGTCATATAACGACAAAAAAATTCCTATGCCCAACATTATTATCGACAACCATTTTGTTTTTTTTCAGATGTTCATGTAATTGTTTGCCTTCTTTTGAATAAAGCAGATCGCTGAACATTACACCGAAAATAAACGTCGGGTAAAGCGTGTCAATGGAGATGATTATGAAAATTATGTACAGCGGCAACCTGTTGCGTACTTTTCCGAAGAGTGCAAGAAATGCCGCGACTAAAAGAGAACCTTTTAATTCAAATTGCATCGTCCAAAGTATGGGACTGTAAGATGTAGACGCATCAAAAGAAAAATACATTCCCCATAAACCTTCGTATAAGGCTTGTGTTAAGCTCGGTACATAATTAACATAATTGGGCATAAATTTTACAATGCCCGTCATTTGAAAGACTTCCACATATTGAAATAACGAAAATTGAATCATTACATAAACAAACAAAATTGAAACAAGTGGTGCCGGTGTAAGTCTTACGTAACGACGAAGAGCAGCAGAGGTCAATATTTCTGAATTTTGATTCTGCCAAAAACGATAGCTTAAAACAAAGCCGCTTATTATAAAAAATTCGCATACCACAAAGCTTGCGGTGTAAAATCCCCTTGGGATAATTGGATAAAAAAATTCACAATAATGTGCCAAAACCACACCAAGTGCCGCAAGTCCGCGCAGTCCGTCAATAAAATTTATTCTCATATTCAAATTACATTTCCAGTGCAGGATTACCAAAAACTTTGACACCTGCATTAACTTTCTTCAAAACTACACTGCCCGTGCCTACATATGCACCGTTGCCTATTTTAGCATGAGGCACAATTACTGCGTGACTGCCGATAAAAACTTCATCGCCAATCTGTGTACCGCCGCCCACGTCAACTTGTGCCATTATGCAGGTATACTTTCCAATTTTCACGTCGTGTCCGGCAATCGTAGCGTTATTCACAATCGTAAAGTCACCAATTTCAACGTGATCGCTTATGTTGCAGTGAAGCCCGACGATAAGACCTTTACCGATTTTCGCCGTAGGAAAAACTGTTGCACGTTCGCTTATAAGGTTAATGAACTTGCCGCCGCGACTTAAAATTTTTTCAGCCAACTTTTTGCGAACTGCGGGCGTACCTACCGCGCATGTAAACACGTCGTCAGGTTCAATTTCATAGCTGTCAACGTCGCCCAAAACTTTTCCTTCTTCGGGAAGTTTAGTGTATTCTTCGGCTGAAAGTTTTACGTCACCGTCAAGAAATCCTTTAATCGTCCATTCAGAATCAAAGCCCGATGACATTTTAGCATTCCAATAAACCTCACGAGCATAACCGCCGGCACCGATTATGATTAAATTTTTCATCATTCAGCCTCCCAATAATTTTTAGTCATTGATAACGAACGACATAAACTTTTAGGTAAAAATTTTTCTAATCGTCCTAATCTGTAGCCGAAAAATTTTGCACCGTCCCTGCAAATCGCGCTTATACAGTCAAGCGGGTTTTCTTTCCACAACGTCTTCAATTTCATCAGCACAAATTTTTTACCTACGCCTTCTGCACTTCCGAAAGTTTCACGTATCCAACTTTCACGCGAATGGAAAACACCAATGTCAAAGTAGCGATGAAATTCCTGCGCAACCGTGTAATTGTGACTGTGATAAACCTGCGCGTCAGCGTTGTAAAAAATTTTCCAGCCGTCAAGCAACATCTTAGCCGCAACGTACATATCTTCAGACAAAATAACCTGCGCGGGAAAGCCGCCTACACTTTTCAATGCGTCGACACGATAAGCCGCAAAAGAATTTGAATTTAACGCCGTCTTTATGCCGTAAATTTTTTTATCGTCGATACCGCGCAGTTGACTTTCAGCGGGATAATTGAATTGCCGCAAAATTTTAGCCTCAAGTGTCGCGTCTTTATGCGGAAGTTGCCGACCGTAACTTATTCCAACCGTAGAATCTTTATTAAAAATTTTTACCAGAGTTGACAAAGTTTTTTCATCGTAAAGTAAAACGTCCTGCGTCAAAAATATTATAACGTCGATTGAAAATTTTTCAAAAAGATATTCAAGCGCAAATTGCCGCGTCGCTCCGTGATTAAAATTTTTTCGCTGCACCGTCAACACTTCAAAGCCGAAATTTTTTGCCAAGTTTACAGTTTCGTCCGTTGATTCAGAATCGACGATTAATTTTCTCAGCGGTAAATCCTGTGCGACAATCTGTTCAAGAAATGTCCGAAAATTTTTTCCCGCGTTAAGTGTCGGGATTATCAAACCACAGGTCAATCGTTTAACTCCGCGAAAATTTCCAACGCACGTTTAACAATGTCGTCCATATCGTAATACTTATATTCTGCTAATCTTCCAACCGCCGTAATCTGCGGGAAATTTTTCAGCTCGGAAGAATATTTTTCGTAAGCCGTTCGCGCCTCGTCTGTAAAAATTGGATAGTAAGGCTCATTTTCGCCCTGCACATAATTTTGAGGATATTCTTTTAAAATCGTCGTGCGATTCGTCTGCGCGGGATGAATATTCTTAAATTCCGTAATTCGCGTGAACTCGTAGTTATTGGGATAATTTACCGACGCAGATTCTTGATAATGCTCAACGTTGACGGTTTCAAATTTCATTTCAACACTGCGATAAGGCAAAGTTCCAAATTTAAATTTGAAAAGTTCATCAAGTTGCCCCGTATAAATCAGCCGCCCATTAAATTTTTGTCCGAACAGATAAATTTCGTTGCCGCGCAATTTTGCCACTTCATCAAAATTCGTATTCAACATCAGCTTAATATTTTTATGAGACAAAATATTTTCGATTAACTTAGTGTAACCTCGACGTGGTAAAGCTTGAAATCTGTCGTTAAAATATCTGTCGTCACGTCCCACGAAAATAGGAACCCGCGCAGTTACAGCTCCGGCAATTTTATCAGGCGGGTTGCCCCATTGCTTTGTTGTGTAGTGCAGGAAAATTTTTTCGTAGACATAATCAGCCAAAAATTGCAAATCTTTATCTGCAGATTTTTTCAGCTCAAGGATTGGAACTTTTGAACCGTAAGAATAATTTTCTAACAGAGCAACTTCCAACCTCTCAGCTAAACTTTTCGGAAAAACTTGTTGCATAGTGTTGAAGTTAAACGGAATGGGCACAATTTGCCCGTCAACCATCGCCTTAACTTTATGGTGATAAACGTCCCACTCCGTAAACTTCGATAAATATTTCCACACTTCAACCGAATCAGTATGAAAAAGATGCGGTCCATACTTGTGAATTAAAATTCCGTTGCTGTCAATTTCGTCGTAACAATTTCCCGCAATATGTTGACGGCGTTCAATCAACAAAACTTTTTTATCAATCTGCGCGAAACGTTCGGCAAGTACTGCCCCAGCAAATCCTGCACCTACAATTACAACATCAAACATTATTTTCACCCGAATCATTTTTTTCATCAGCCGTTGAAGGCAATTTCAAATTTGCGGACAAAATTTTTTCTGCCTTATCTTTCAAATCAGATTTAGAATTTTCTTCAACTTCATCATCAGGCTTAAATCCAACGTCGACTTTAACTTCAGGCGCAATCGCCAACGCGCGTTTCGCAATATCTTTTCGGAAATACATATCTTCAAACTTTATGACGTTAATTGCCTTGTAAACTTTCTTAACAGCCTTGTGAATGTCAACATCAGTTACAGTCATTCCCAAAACTCTTCCGCCATTCGTGACAATTTGACCGTCAACCATAGCCGTTCCCGCGTGAAAAGCATTTCCGAAAAGTTTAGCTTTAAACAATCCTTCAATCGGCAAATTTTTCTTGTACTGCTTGGGATAACCTCCGCTAGCCAAAACTACACAGACCGCGCTTTTATCGCTCCATTGAATTTTCTGCTTGTCAAGCGTACCGTCCGCGCAGGATTCCATTATATCAACCAAATCACTCTTCAAAAGCGGCAAAATAGCTTGCGTTTCAGGATCGCCGAATCTGCAGTTAAATTCCACAACTTTTGGCTCACCGTCAACAATCATCAATCCCGCGTAAAGACAGCCTTTGTAAGTTATTCCCTCTTCATTAAGCGCGGCAATCGTCGGCTTAAGAATTTTTTCTTCAACCTTCGTCATAATTTCAGGCGTGACAACAGGCGCAGGCGCATAAGCTCCCATACCGCCCGTATTAACGCCCTCATCGCCGTCAAGCAAGCGTTTATGATCCTGCGCGGCAATCATAGGCACAATAGTTTTTCCGTCCGTAAAGGCAAGCACAGAGGCTTCCTCGCCGTCCATAAATTCTTCGATAACAATTTTATTTCCCGCGTCGCCAAAATTTTTCATCTGGTCAACCGCGTAAACCGCTTCTTCAACAGTCTTTGCAACAATAACGCCTTTACCTGCCGCAAGCCCGTCCGCCTTAATGACAATCGGCGCACCATTCATCAAAATGTATCTCTTAGCGTAGTAGGGATTATCAAAAACTTCAAAATCTGCGGTAGGAATACCGTATTTTTTCATAAGTTGCTTGGCGAAAATTTTTGAACCTTCAATCTGCGCGGCAGTTTTATTAGGACCGAAAGATTTAATTTCGGCTTCGTCAAGAGCATCGACAAGACCGTTGACAAGCGGAGCTTCAGGACCGACTACAACTAAATCGACATTATGGGACTTTGCAAAGTCGACAATCGCCGCGTTATCGCTGATTGAAATTCCCTCGACGCATTCAGCAACCTCAGCAATGCCGGGATTACCGGGTATCGCATAAATTTTTTTCTGAGGCATACTTTTAGACAATTTCCACGCAATAGCATGTTCACGCCCGCCGCTACCAATAACTAAAATAGTTTTAACCATAATCTAACCTTCAACCCTCGACAAATAATCCGTAATCATCAAATCATAATCGGCAGTGTGCGCAAAAGCTGCTGTAGCCAATTTTAAGCGCGTCTTGTAGTCAACGCCGCCCGTCTCGGCAATCATCTTGGCAATCTCTTCGTAGCTGTCGGGATTGGTTACTACCGTGACATATTTAAAATTTTTCGCCGCCGCACGAATCATCGCGGGACCGCCAATGTCAATATTTTCAATCGCCTCTTCAAGCGTAACGTTGGCTTTGCGAATCGTCGATTTAAACGGATAAAGATTGACTACAACCATATCAATCGGCGCAATTCCGTTTTCTTCCATTTGCTTGACGTGTTCGGGATTGTCACGTACTGCCAAAATTCCGCCATGAATTTTCGGATTTAAAGTCTTAACACGCCCGTTCATAATTTCAGGAAAGCCCGTTAAATCGCTGACATAAGTAACGGGAACTCCTGCCGCCCTAATTGCCTTCATTGTGCCACCCGTGCTGATAATTTCAACTCCGGACTTGTGCAGAGATTGTGCAAGTTCGACTGCACCGAATTTATTTGACACGCTAATCAGTGCCTTTTTAATCTTAACGTCCATAATTCTTTCCTCCATTTAAAAATTTTAAGCAGATTTGGTACCGGCTTCTTTATTTTTAGCTTGTTCCGCCAACATTTTTCTGTAAGCGTCTGTATCAGCTTTAATCAACGTGACAAATGCGCTTGTGGAATATTCGTCGGGTTCGGCGACAACTTCTTTAATCGGCGTAGGATCGACAATTCTGTTATTAAGCACCGTAATTTTTTTGCCGTTCATATCAGTCAAATTTCCCGCCTTGAAATCCTCCCAATCGCACAACATTCCTGCAAGTGCATCTTCAGCCATTTCAAGTGCCTCATAAAGTGAATATCCGCAAGTAGCAGCACCAGCAACATCAGGAAACTCAATAGACCAAGTATCCGCCAATTCTTTATCTTTACGGAAAACCGCAGGATACACATACTTCATAAAAATTCCTCCTTAACGTTTTTTGGGAACTCCCGCTTGTTTGCGAAGTTCATTTTCAGTTCCATACGGTACTTCTTGACCATTATGACGTGAAATACGAAAAGTCTCATCTGTTATGGGACTGTACCAATGTTCGTGGTTACTGCCTTCTTTAACAAGATAGCATCCCGCTTTTCTAAATTCGCGCTTTAATTCTGCAAACTTGGGCATATCTTCACCTACCTTTTATAATAACGTGCCGCCCGACAATTTTAAGTTTGCCTTCAACAAAAAGTTTTATAGCTTGCGGGTAAATTATATGCTCCTTTTCCAAAATTCGCGCAGATAAAGTTTCTTCCGTGTCGTCGTCATGAACTTCAACGGCGGCTTGTAAAATTATCGGTCCCGAGTCTGTTCCTTCGTCGACAAAATGAACCGTACAACCCGACACTTTTACACCGTAAGCTAATACGTCACGATGAGCATGCGCACCGGGAAAAGCAGGTAATAATGACGGATGAATATTCATCAATCGTCCTTCGTAATGCCGTACAAATTCAGGGCTTAAAATTCTCATAAAGCCTGCCAAAACTACCAAGTCAACGCCTTCAAGATTTTTCAAAAGTTCCTTTTCAAAATCTGCGCGGTTAGAAAATTTTTTCCTGTCGACACAAATGTTTTTAATGCCTGCCTTATCCGCTCGCTCCAACGCCATAACGTTCGGCTTGTCAGTTAAAACGATTGAAATTTCTGCATTGAGTTCTCCGCGTTGAATTGCGTCGATAATTGATTGTAAGTCTGTGCCGCGTCCTGAACACATTACGCCTAACTTAGTCATTGAATACACCGCCAAAAATTTTTACGCCGCTACCTTCGACGACACGACCAATCTTATAAAATTCTTCATAATTTTCATTGAGGTATGAAACAAATTCATCAACAGAATTTTCGTCAACAATCAAAATCATTCCGATTCCACAGTTAAAAGTACGGTACATTTCACGCCAATCAACATTGCCCCAACTTTGAATCAACTTGAAAATCTCCGGGATATTCCAACTTTCTGAATCAATTTCAGCTCCAAAATTTTCAGGTAAGGCACGCGGAATATTATCATAAAAGCCGCCGCCCGTAATGTGTACCATACCGTGAAGTTTTTCACCAAACTTTTTAATCAACGGCAGACAAGTTGAAGGATAAAGCCGCGTTGGTGTTAAAAGTTCTTCTCCGATAGTTTTGTTAAGTTCGGGAATAAATTCATTGCCGGTAAACTTTTTATGCTCAAAAACAATTTTGCGGACGAGTGAAAAGCCGTTAGAGTGCAGACCGCTTGACGGCAAACCAATCAAAACGTCGCCAAGTTTAACCCGCGCAGAAGTTATCAGCGATTTTTTCTCAACGACGCCGACTGCAAATCCCGCAATGTCATATTCGCCGTTGGGATAAAAGCCGCTCATTTCCGCTGTCTCTCCGCCGATTAATGCGCAACCCGACGCCTTACAAGCACGCGCTACGCCGCCGACAATTTCTGCAACCTGCGCGGGATTTAATTTTCCTACGGCTAAGTAGTCTAAAAAAAATAACGGTTCTGCGCCCTGTACAAGAATATCATTTACGCACATAGCAACGGCATCTTGTCCAATAGTATCGTGTTTGTTGAGTTTGAAAGCAATTTTAAGTTTTGTACCGACGCCGTCAGTACCGGAAATTAAAATCGGCTCATCGTAATTTTTAAGCTCGAAAAGCCCGCCGAATCCGCCCAAGTCGCCTAAAACTTCTTCGCGGTATGTCGACCTAACCGCGTCTTTAATTAATTTAACTGATTCGTTACCCGCGTCAATGTCAACGCCCGAATCTTTATACGTCATCTTTTCCAAAGTCATACTCCCTTAAAAAGTAAGGATATTTTTTAATAAACTCTTGCAGATAAGGCAATTTTATCTGCGAAATGTCATATTTAACCAGCTTCTCATCTTTACTAAAATATCCGTCACGCATACCTTTTATAAAACCTGCTTTAACCTCTTCTTTTAGTGATTCATCAGTTTCAAACAAAACATTTCCTTCTACGGTAGAGGCAGATTTCTTAAGCACACGTTCTAATCCGCCCATCCACGAAAAATGATACCCTGAATTTATCATAAACGGAAATTGAAAACTGAGATGTCCTTTTATTCGGAGGTCATTGGCTTTTTGTTTTTCTGTCAAATATTTACGTTTAGTGATAACTGTTCCGCGCCAATGATCTGGTTTCATCCAATCTAAATAAAATGTATGATGCTGTTGCTCTAAGGCTATGCTTGTGTGCGCCCGTGTGGTTGAGGTCTTCGCGCTTGAAGTAAATTTTTGCATCGCCCAGGTCTTCCGTCATCTTCTTCGCAAAGTAAAGGCGTGACGGTCTGCCCGCGTACTCGTTGAGAAGCTCCTCA
>JAFZIV010000053.1 GCA_017554235.1 Selenomonadaceae bacterium | reverse complement strand
AACAGTTAATCAAAATATATAAAAATGTAGACGAAGGTGTAAAATTGTGTGCAGCGTAATGCTGAAAGCTCATAAAATTTAAAAGCCAATGAGCCAGTTTGTGCTAACTTTAAAGCAGCCGGAATGACAGGAAAAGGGCCAGTGCAGGTTGAAACAGTCCTGCTAACTATGGAGTAGAATCCTGATGGTAGTCGTTGGGCAAGGTCTGGAAAATAAGCTGGAGAGCTTTATACTCGACAAATATTACGAAAGGAGAAAGCTACAAGATGAATACCGATGGCTAGTCGGGAATTTACGACTGTGGAGTGTTAAACAAACGTAGGTAGCTACGGCGAAAACGGACACGCGGAAGCAGTAAGACAGAACCGCGAGGTCTGTCCAAATCATCTTGACTTAGACTTTTGTCTATGTTTTAAGTAGCAGGGCGATTTAATGTTTAAGAAAACGAAAATCATTTGCACGCAGGGACCCGCAACCGACGGCGAAGGCATTATCGAACAACTGATAATGAACGGTATGAACTGCGCACGTTTTAATTTTTCGCACGGCACACACGAGGAACATAAGAAACGTATTGACGCGGTAAAGGCGGCGGCGCAAAAAACGGATCGCGTAATTTCGCTGATTCTCGACACCAAAGGACCTGAAATGCGTCTCGGCGAATTTGCAAACGGTTCTGTTCAGTTGACGGCGGGAAATAAATTCGTGTTGACTTATTCTGATGAAGTCGGCGACGAAACCCACGTATCAGTTAGTCACAAATTGCTTTACACCGAAGTTAAGGCGGGCGATAAACTCCTTTTGAGTGACGGGCTTGTCGAATTGAATGTTGATGAAATTGTTGACAAAGACATCCACACGACAATTTTAAATTCCGGCAAGATGAGTACCCGTAAACGTGTAGCCGCGCCCGGTGTTGCGTTGGGTCTTCCCGCAATTTCAGAGCAGGACGAAAAAGATATTATCTTCGGCATTGAAAATCATATGGACTTCGTAGCGGCTAGTTTCATTCAACGCGCCGCAGACGTTGAGGAAATTCGCAGACTTATTGCACGTCACGGCGGACATATGGAAATTATTCCGAAGATAGAAAATCTTGCAGGCGTCCAAAATATTGATGATATTATTGCGGTTTCCGATGGTATTATGGTTGCACGCGGCGATTTGGGCGTAGAAATTCCTGCTGAAGAAGTTCCGATTATTCAAAAGGAAATTATCAAGAAGTGTAACTTGGCAGGTAAACCTGTTATCGTTGCAACGCAAATGCTTGAAAGTATGACAACTAATCCTCGTCCTACCCGCGCAGAAGTTTCAGATGTCGGCAATGCAATTTTTGATGGCGCAGATGTAATTATGTTGAGCGGCGAAACGGCTAGCGGTAAATATCCCGTTGAGGCAGTGGCGACAATGTCTAAAATTGCCGAGCGCGTCGAAGAGGCTCTTGAATACGAAGAGATTTTCAAAAGTACCGGCATTAATAAAAAATTTTCGCAGACAGATGCAATTTCTCATGCGACGGTACAGCTTGCCTACGAACTTAACGCGGCGGCTATTATTACGCCTACGAAGTCAGGTTACACCACGCGCAGTGTATCAAAATATCATCCGCAAGCACCGATTATTGCGTTTACGCCGAATCAAAGATTAGCGCGTCATATAAATTTACGGCGTGGCGTTGTGGCAATTCCTAACGTTCCGATTCTTGAGCAAGAAGAGCTTGTCGAATACGCGAAGAAAAATGCTATTGAACGCGGTATCGTCAAAGAAGGTGACGTTGTAGTTATGACGAGCGGCATTAAGTACGGCATGGGCGGTACAAGCGCAATTCAAATTCTTACGATTTAAATTGATACTTTGCAGAAAATTATTATAATTATACGTGATTTTCTGGACGGTAACTTCGGAGGCGGTGCAACCAATATTTTAGTTGCACCGATATTTTTATGAATGAAAACTTACTTTGGACAGAATTTGCAATTTACGGATTTTTGATGATACTTTATCTTGTGTCAGCAAATATTCGACGTATTGCAAAAAATTTTGAAAATTTTATAGATAAGTTTGACGATAAATATTTTATTGTTATATTTTTTGTTTTGATCAATTTCTTTGCACAAATTGTAATTTCGAGCGGTCATAATTGGGGAGGAGATTTTAGCCAGTATATCGCACAAGCCCGCGCAGTTTCAAATGGTGAAATTCACGCTTGGCTTGATAAACAATCTTTCATAGCGGAAAATTCTATTCCGGGTTTATGTCCTTTAATTTATCCTTGGGGAACTGCACTGATTATTCTGCCACTATACAAAATTTTTGGCATAAATTTTTACGCCTTCAAATGTTTGATGGCATTATTCCTTGCAGGCTCATGGGTTATTTTTTATCTGTTTCTTCGATTGAAATTTGGCAAAGCAGTCTCGGCGACTTTGACTGCAATCTTGATGCTAAACGTCTACTATATTTGGTTTATCGATAACGTTTTATCTGAAATGCCATTTCTGTTTTTTTCATTCGCAACAATTTTTTTCATTTATAAGAGAAAACTTTCAGACAAAAAATTAGTAGAATACAGCATATTAATAGGTGTATTGCTCTTTTTTTCTATACAACTACGAAGTCTTGGAATTGCGTTATTAATTGCCCTTATATTCGATGATATAATTTCAATTGTAATGAACTTTCGTCGAAAAATTTTAACGCGCGAAAAAATAATTTCAACTTTCACAGTGTACGCACTGCCATACATAATATTTTTCATCTTGAGAGTAATTTTGTTAAGCAATTTACCCTATATAAGCGTTCAAAAAAATACCGGATATTTGGTATTCTTTTCGTTACGTCCTGACGACATTTTAAATCAGATAATTTCATACACAAAGCTTTTTGGAAATTTTTTTATGCCTCTGATTGATTTTAAGTTTATATTTAATTGGTTCGGTCTCATAAATGAAAATTTAATTTGTACGATCCTGTCGACTCTCTTCTTATTTACGGTACTTGTTGGTATGATAAAAAAATTTTCAGTCGATCGCTACATAATTTTTTACTTTGTCATAACACTTGCGACGCTTTGTACATTTAATACTGCGGGTGGGCTTATGCGATATATTTTTGGCATAATACCTTTTGCACTTTACTTTTCTTTTTACGGCATCAATTTTATTGCAAAAAAATTTAATGTTTTCAAACTGCGTGATGCTGTTTTCTTTTCAGTGATTGTGACAACATTGTTGTTTAACATAAAATTTATTACCGGATTTCGACATATAGATATTTATCAAGCTTATTCTAAGGAAGCATTGGCGACTTACGAATTTATTAACGAAAATATTTCCGACGAAAAAATTATTTTCTTTTTTAAGCCGCGTGTTTTGTATCTGAATACAAATGTTTATGCTTATTTCGGTGGTGGAGGAGAGGAAAATTTAAATTTGGCAGATTATGTTTTGTTTAATGAAGATGACTCTCTTGACGATTTAAAAAAAATTGTTGCAAATTCTCCAAAATATGAATTGACATATTGTAATGAAAAATTTGTACTTTATAAAATTTTAAAAGATTAAATTTGAGGAGCGGTTTTCATGAAAAAAATTTTTAGCATAAGTTTAATTTTCGTCGTGATTTTTTTCATAACCGGTTGCGGCGGCAATAAAGAGTCCGACAAAGTTAAAATCGTTACTTCGTTTTATCCTATGTATATTGACGCAGTAAATATTGCGGGAAATGTTTTTGGCGTCGAAGTTGTGAATTTAACGTCACCACAGACAGGTTGCTTGCATGATTATCAACTTACCACCGAAGATATGAAGACGTTGGAAACTGCCGATATTTTCATAATCAACGGGCTTGGTATGGAAAGTTTTTTGGATAAGGTAACTTCTGCGCGGAGCGATTTAAAAATTATCGACGCGTCAAAGTCAGATGATATTTATTTGATTAAGGACGGCGACACACCTAACCCGCACGTTTGGATGAGTATTACTTATTCAATGAATCAAGTTAAGGCGATTACTAAGCAACTTTGTGAAGCTGATCCCGAGCATGCCAATGATTACAAACGAAACGCGCTTGATTATCTTGAAAGACTTACATACCTGCGCGACGAAATGCATTTGGCGTTGGATAATCTTCCGCATAAAGATATTGTGACTTTCCACGAAGCCTTCCCGTATTTCGCGGCGGAATTTAAATTGAATATAGCGGCAGTTATCGAACGTGAACCCGGCACTGAACCGACTCCGCAGGAATTGGCTGAAACGATTGAAAAAATAAATTCCCTGCCCGTTAAAGTAATTTTCACAGAACCGCAATATTCTCCTAAGGCTGCAGAAACTATTGCACGTGAAACGGGTGCGCAGATTTTTACGCTTGACCCAATCGTAACGGGCGAAGAAAGCCCGAATGCTTATATTGATGCCATGATGAAAAATATGTTGACGCTTATTAAAGCTTTGATGGTAGCTTAAAAAATTTCTGTTGAAAAATTTTTGCCATTCAACTAAAATTAGTAATCAGTGAAAAGTAATCAGTGATCAGTGAAGAATGAAAAAAATACTGACCACTGACCACTGAACACTGATTACTGACCACTTGAAAAGTTGAATGGTAATTTTTTTGGTGAAAGTTATGGACGAACAAAAAAATAGCGCAGTAAAAGATTTAACCGAAGGCGAACCCGCTAAATTAATTTTCTATTTCACACTTCCGCTTTTAGCCGGAAATGTCTTTCAACAATTATTCGGTTTCGTCGATACGCTGATTGTCGGCAGATTTTTAGGCGTCGAGGCATTAGCGGCTGTCGGTTGTACAGGTCCGCTTATGTTTTTAATGCTCGGTTTCGTAATGGGCATGACAAGCGGCTTTTCTATTTACACGGGTCAAAGATTCGGCGCGAAAGATTTTGACGGTATGCGGTACAGCGTTTTTTGTTGTATGGCTTTAGCCGTCATTTCTTCAATAATTCTCGCAGTTTTCGGCGTGACTTTCTGCCGCGAACTTTTAGAATTAATGCAGACGCCACCTGAAATTTTTGAAGGCGCATATAATTTCATAGTGATAATTTACGGCGGCGTTTTCGGTTTCATAATGTTGCAAATGCACTCAAATTTACTCCGTGCGCTCGGTGACAGCAAAATTCCTACCGTCATTCAAGCTATCACACTTTGCATAAACATTGCCCTTGAACCTATCGCCATAATTTTGTTGGATTTGGGAATACCGGGCGCGGCTGGTGCAACTATCGTATCACTGATTATCGGCAATATAATTTTTTTCTTTTACATCAAAAATAAAGTCCAAATAATTCAGTTTCATCGCGCAGATATAAGATTCGACAAGAAAATTATCTGGGAACATTTACGAATCGGAATACCAATGGGCTTTCAATCATCTATCATCGCAATAGGCGCGGTCGTCTTGCAAATGGCTTTAAACACACTCGGACCTATAGCGGTTGCGTCTTTCGCGGCGGCTCACAGGGTTGACGGTATCGCGGTTATGCCTATGATGTCTTTCGGCGTTGCTATTTCAGCTTTCACCGCGCAGAATTTCGGAGCGAAAAAATTTGCTCGTATCAATGAAGGCGTTAAAAAATGTATTTGGATGTCCTGCGCTTTCAGTGTAGCCGTTGCTATCTTCAACGTATTTTTGGGAGCTGACATTATCGAATTATTTGTCGGCGCAGAACAAACTCAAGTTATCGAGTACGGCAGATTATTTCTGATAATCAACAGCGGTCTTTATTGGGTACTGTCTTTGATGTTCATTTTCAGATTTACTTTACAAGGTCTCGGCGAAAGTATGATTCCTACCGTCGCGGGCGTGGTCGAACTCGTTATGCGTGTATTGGCGGCAATTTTCTTGGTCGAATATTGGGGTTATTTGGGCGCGTGCTTAGCGTCACCGTTAGCTTGGATTGGCGCGTGCATTCCCTTAACAATAGCATTTTTAATTGTTCGTAAACGTCTGATGAAATTCTATACTGATGACGGCGATTGACCGCAAAATAATTTTTACACAAAAAGACCCGCAAGAAGAATTTTTCCTGCGGGTTAATTTTTTTGACCGATTTTTTAGTTTAAGCTATTTGATTTTATTCGAATCAGTAGCATATGCGGCTTGATATTCATAACTGTCTGCCACGAGACTGTCATTTAAAGCCGATGTAATTGAACCTACCGAATAATTATTCGCCGTAATCTCTGAAACAGAATCAATATTCGTATTGTCTGAAATAAATTCCGAATCACCGTCAATAAACCACATATCTTCATTGGCAAGCATTTCTGAAATTGAGCCGGTATAAGTCGCATTGGTGTAAGTTTTTGTTGTGGTATTGTTGGCAGAATCGGTGACAGTAATTTTCTTGTCCTTACCATCTTTGACTGTCAACGTTCCCGAACCTATCGTCAGCACAATATCTTTACCACTAATTTTCGACTGCGTAATTTCGCCGCTCTCAATCTTTATCGTATCTTCTCCGGCTTTATAATCTGTGATAACGTCTTTACCCGCCGAATATACAAATACGTCGTTACCTTTGCCACCCGTCAATGTGTCATTTCCTGCTCCGCCGCTAAGCGTATCACTCTTTGAACCACCTGCGATTGAATTTGCATTTCCATTGCCCGTAATCTCTATAGAATTAGTAAGCTTGCTTGCATTAACCGTCGTAACCGTCGACGCATATTCCGCCAAATCTATCGTACCGCCGCTGTAAGTTTTATCAACCGTGAGCGTATTAAAGTTTTTGTCGTAAGTAAGCCCTGCAGGTAAATCATCTGCATACATTTTTGTCGCAGTCTTATTCGCGGCGTCCGTAATGGTAATGTTGCTATTCTTGCCATTCTTAACCGTCAACAGCCCTGAACCTATTGCAAATGTAACGTCATTGCCGCTGAATGTCGTCTTCGTTATCTTATCGCTAATCTTAATCGTATCATCCGACGTGTAATCAGTTATTACGTCATTGCCTGCCGCGTAAATGAAAGTGTCACTGCCTTCACCGCCTGTCAAAGTGTCATTGTCAACACCGCCGTCGAGCGTGTCATTTCCACTTCCGCCGATTATCGAATTTGCATTTCCATTACCGTTAATATTAATCGCCTTCGTAAGCGCAGAGGCGTCAACCGTCGTAACCGTCGACACATAATCCGCCAAATCTATTTCACTGCCGCCAAAATTATTCGCCGCTGTAATTTTCTCCTTAGCTTTATCGTAGGTAAGTCCTGCAGGCAATGTATCCTCCGCCGACCAATCCGACCAAACTTTTGTTGTAGTCGAATCATACGAATCAATAACTGTAATTTTTTGTCCCTTGCCGCCTTGAACAGTAAATGAAGATTTCCCTGCAGTAAACACTACATTTTTATCACTGACTTTGACTTTCGTGATTGCACCGTTTTCAATCTTAATCTTATCCTGCCCAGCCTTGTAGTCCGTGATTAAATCTTTACCGCCTGAAATTATGAAAACATCATTGCCTGCGCCGCCAGTCAACGTGTTATTACCGTCATTTCCATTCAACGTGTCATCGCCGTTTTCGCCAAGCAATACGTCATTTCCTGCGCCGCCGAATATTAAATCATTGCCTGCACCGGCTGAAAGTGTATCGTTACCTGCATCGCCTGAAATCGTGTCTGCATCCGTGCCGCCCTTTATGCTGTTCGCCGCCGCATTGCCTGTTATAACTGCAGATTTTTTTATCGCCGCCGCATTAACTTTTGTAACTGTCGACGCATAATCCGCTAAATCTATTTCCCCGCCTTCAAAGTCACTCGTCGCCGTCAAAATTACGCCCTTGACTGAAATTCCTTTATCACTACCGCTTAACTCGCCCGTTGGATAAATTCTCGTAGTCTCATTACCTTCAGAATCAATAACGGTTATCTTCTTACCCTTGCCGCCCTTTATCGTTATCGCGCCTTCGGTTATGAATTTTGTTCCCGCCGTATTTAATATAACATCAGAACCTTTTACCGACGCGCCGGTTATGCGACTGCCTGAAAGTTTTATCTTATCCTTACCAACTTCATAATCTGCAATGTAATCATAATCAACCGTATGAACGAAAATGTCATTGCCTTTGCCGCCCGTCAATGTGTCAGTTCCACTGCCGCCTGAAATCGTGTCATTACCGTCCTCGCCGAACAATTTATCATTGCCCAAATCGCCAATTACATAATCATTACCAGAGCCGCCATACAAAGTATCATTTCCGTTATTGCCGCTGATTGTGTCCGTGCCAGTACCGGCTTTAATGCTATTCGCCTGTTCATTTCCAATTATCGCTATCCCGCGTGTAAGCTTGGTGGCGTCAACTTTCGTTACCGTCGTGACATATTCCATAAGCGAAAGTCTATCTTCTTCATAATCCTTCGCGACCGTCATCACCGCGCCTTTTATCGATATTCCTTTCGACGCCGCTATTGAGGAACTTCCCTTGCCGTGTTCATTCGCCATTTCCACAACTTCTGAACTTGAAGAATTTCCCGCCCCTTGCTTCGCCAAATACCTTAAGAAAATATATCCGCCTGCATCAGCATTTACTTCACCCGTGCTAAGCGCATTTTTTAACGCCGTTGCATTGCCCGCCAAATAATTTATGTCAGATTTTTTATCATCATCAATTCCGTGCGTGAGTGCCGCCGTTCCATCTGTGATAAATTCCGGCAAATCCCCATATCCGTCAATGGTATTCATCATTACCGCTTGGGTAAATTCGCGGGCAATCACTCTGTCCAAATATAATTCGCCTGAAATTTTTCCGTCCGAACTGCTCGTATCTATGTTTTTGTACTTATCAATATTTATCGCAATGCAATTCTTACCAGTTGCCGCCTGATAATTTTCATTGTCAACAAATCCAAAATAATACGTCGCATTGCTGAACTTGTAATTATCTCCATACGACTTCGCAATAAGATTCAGCGCAGATTCTGCCCACCAAGTTTTTAACGCTCTCCAAATATATTTTTCTTCATTCGTCAAACTGCTAAAGTTTATCGCTGTCGCCTTGCCGTCTTCAAAGCTCGCCAACTTTATTGTCAACCCATTTACTTTGAACGAATTGCCCGTGAAGGTTTTATCAAAATTGCCTTTTTCTGCAACAATCGACGCGGCTGTTTTGGCAGTTGACCCGCCTGCATCCGAACCTGTGATAGCTCCAGTGTCCGTGTTGCTTAAATCTATTCCGCATTTATCTTTCAAGAACTTTGTTGCACTCGCAGCACTTTGACAATCTGCTACCATTTGATTTATCGCCGCTTGTACATTTTGGAATTTCCCATTGGACGCTACGTTTACCGCCTCATCCAATGCCGCCGTTCCTGACGCTTTCACCGTATCAAGTACCGACATAAATGTTTTAATGACATCCTGCGCGGTTACACTGTCATCAGCTGAATTGCCGTAAATCTTTACCGCCTTACTCTTTGCTCCTGCAAGCGTGACATTGCCGCCTTCTACACTTACTACAATGTCATTTCCAACTGTCGACTTTTTAAACTTCCCGCCGCTGATAGAAAGGCTGTCATTCGCATTTACTCCCGTTATTACGTCATTTCCGTCGCCGATTTGATAATGATACAATGCACCTTTCAAACTGTCGCCGTAAATCGTGTCGTCACCTTTACCGCCGCTGACTTCCATAACTCCCGCGCTACTCTTAAGGCTTATTACGTCATTTCCTGCGCCGCCGTTTATGTAACCGACATTGCCCTTTGAATCAGTAATCGTATCACTTCCTGCGCCACCGACCATTGTCACATAGTAGCTGCTATTGTTATAAATCGTGTCATCGCCCGCGCCTGCTGAAATTGAAACATAGTTTGCATTATTTGTAATCGTATCGCCTTCGGAAGTTCCTGCAATGCTTGCACCCGAAACCGTATTTACAAAAGTCCCTGTTTGTTCAGCGGGATAAATAATTGGCATTGCACCTGAAAGAGTTATCGCGCCGATTTGTTTACCGCTTCCAACTTTCAAGACAATATTTTTGCCGCTCTTTGTGGTCGTGTAACTGCTTACGCCGCCGATTGACACAGTATCATTTGCCTTGACGTTGTAAATAATATCGTTGCCGTCGCCGAGATTATACTGGTACAAGACACCGTAACTATTAACAGTATCGCCGTAAATCGTATCATTACCTGCGCCGCCGGTTACAGTCATTGAGCCTTGAATTGCATTTAAGCTTATCTTATCATTACCTGCGCCGCCATTAATTGAATTTTGATACGTTCCATATTCCGTAATTGTATCGTTACCTTCGCCGCCGTCTATCGTAGAATGTCCGCCGCCTAAGCTGTTGATAATTACATCATTATCCGCGCCGCCTGAAATCGACACATAAGCGGGTTCAGTTGAATCATAAACATTATAAATTGTATCCTTGCCGTCGCCGCCTGAAAGGGTTGCCTTCTGCGCGGAATTTTTTATGCTGTCATTACCTGCATTGCCGTAAATTTTAGCACTTGTTGCTGTATTCCAAATATTATCATTGGTAGTTTTACCGTTTACTTTCGCACTCGATACCGTGTTAAGCGTAAGTGTTGAGGGAAGTTTCAATTTACCCTTGCCGCCTACTACCGTTATTGCCCCGCTTCCTGCACTGACGATAACATTATTTTTGACTGTTGATGCCGTGTAATTTCCGTTAATGGAAAGGCTGTCGGTAGATTTGTAACCGTAAATTACGTCATTGCCGTCACCAATATTATATTCGTACACAATGCCGTAACTGCTGACACTGTCTCCGTAAATCGTGTCATTACCTTTGCCGCCGGTAACCGTCATTGTACCTTCACTTGAATTTACGCTGATTAAGTCATTTCCTTCTGCGCCATTGATTGAGTTATTCGCGCCGTGATAAACAGTTATCGTGTCATTATCAGCTCCGCCGTCTATCGTGTCGTAATCTCCATAGCTATTGAAAATATTGTCAGCACCTGCACCACCGAAAATCTTTGCTTGATGACCATAATTATTATTTATGCTGTCATCTCCTGCACCGCCATTAACAGTTACATTGCCGTCGCTTGAGTAGTAATTATTTATCGTGTCGTTACCCTCTCCGTCGACTATTGAAACACTTCCCGCGTAATTCGAAAGGCTGTCATTACCGGTGCCGCCGTTTATTGTTGCGCCGACTGCAGAAGAATTATTTTTTATCGTGTCATCGCTTATACTTCCGCTAATTAAACTATTCGATACGGAATTTTCTATATACTGTCCCGCGTAAATAAACTTAGGCACATTATTCTTAGCACCGACGAGAGTAATTGCTGATTTGCCAACTGTCACTACAACATTACTTCCTGAAGTTGCAGTGGTAAATTCGCTCTCGGCAATCTGAATTGTGTCATTAGCCTTGACGTTGTAGATAATGTCGTTGCCGTCGCCTTTTGTGTACTGATACAAGACGCCGTAACTATTAACAGTATCGCCGAAAATCGTATCATTATCCGTTCCGCCGCTTACCGTCATTGTACCTTCGTTTGCATTTAAACTGATTCGGTCTTCACCTGCGCCGCCGTTGATTGAATTACCCGCACCACGATAAACAGTTATCGAATCATTATCCGCCCCGCCATCTATCTGAACATTCCAACCGTAATCATTATAAATCGAATCATTACCCGCGCCACCCGATATGGTTACATAATCGCCGCCGGTGCTGTAAATGTTGGAAATTTTATCGTTACCTTCGCCGCCGTCTATCAAGGCATAATTAGCCGAATTGATAATGGTATCCTTGCCGCCGTTGCCGTAAATTTTTGCTGAAGTCCCGACATTTAAAATATTATCGACTCCGGCTGTATCATTTACCGTCGCTCCCGTTACCGTATTTTTAATGATATTAGGCGGGTCGATAATCGGCATTGTACCTGCAAGGGTTACGCTTATGGCATTTGCACCACTTCCCGCACTCAACACAGTATTTTTGCCACTCGTCTTAGTTGTATAATTGTTTACGCCGTCGATTGACACGGTATCATTAGCCTTGACGTTGTAAATAATATCGTTGCCATCGCCGAGTTTATACCGGTACAAGACACCGTAACTATTAACAGTATCGCCGTAAATCGTATCGTTACCTGCGCCGCCCGTAACTGTCATTGTACCGTTAGTTGAACTAAGGCTGATTTTGTCATTACCTGCGCCGCCGTTGATTGAATTGTTGACGCCTCGATAAACAGTAATGGTATCATCATCTGCGCCGCCGTCGATCGTTAAGCGGTAACCGTAATTGTTGTAAATAGAATCATTACCGGCTCCGCCGTCAATCAAAACGTCATCGCCGCCACCTAAAGAATAGGTGTTAGAAATTTTATCGTTGCCGTCGCCACCTAAAATCGTTGAGAAATTAGCTGAATTATTTATTGTGTCATCAAAAGAAGTGCCACTAATCGTCGTAAGAGTTGATGTATTCGTGATAACAGCGGACGTTTCGGGATAAATAACAGGCATTACACCTGAAAGGGAAATTGAGCCTTTACCAACACTCAATACTGTACTTTCACCATTTACCGCCGCCGTGTAACTGCTTACACCGCCGATTGACACTGTATCATTAGCCTTGACGTTGAAGATAACATCATTGCCGTCGCCTGAATTGTACAAGTACAAGACGCCATTGTTATTAACACTGTCGCCGAAAATTGTATCATCGCCTGTTCCGCCGATAACCGTCATTGTACTGTAATTTGTATCTAAGCTGATTAAGTCATTACCTGCACCGGCGTTTATTAAATTACTATAACCGCGATAAGCAGTTAAAGTATCATCATCAGAGCCGCCGTCGAGAGTGGAATAACGACTGAAACTATCATAAATGTAATCGTTACCTTTACCGCCGACCATTGAAACGGCATCACCGCCGCCGCTGTAAATGTTGAAAATAGTATCGTTGCCGTCTCCGCCTGAAAGTGTTGCACGATTCGCAGAAATATTATAAATGCTGTCTGAACCTGCTCCGCCGTAAACTTCTACACTTGCACCTGAATTTTTAATCGTGTCATCGCCGCCGAGTGCGTCAATCGTAGCACCTTTGAGAGTATATGAGATAAAATCATCATTATTACTTCCGACAACACTATACGGATTGCTTAAATTTACAACGGTAGACTGCAAATCACCGTCGCCAACTTTGTAATAAATCGTTTCGCCAACTTTATTTTTTAAAGTAAGTGAACCTTTGCCGACTTTTAAAACAACGTCAGTGCCGCTCGTTGTGACATTGCTTATACTTCCCGACAAGATATTCAGAGTGGAAGTTCCGAAACCGTAAATGGCATCGTTGCCGTCGCCTGTAGCGTACTGATAATTAACGGGATTAGAAAGGAAAACTTCATCATCGCCCGCTTCGGCATTAATCGTATTGGAATTAGAGCCGCCGCCGGATAAAGAAATGACATCAGCACCATCGCCGCCCGCAATGGAGGAACTCCAAAAAGTACCGACTATCGTGTCATTATCAGCACCGCCGTTGACAGTAATATAATCGCCATCGGGTATAAAAATGCTGTCTGAACCCGCTCCGCCGTCAATGAAAGAATAATCGCCGCCGTTATGATTATAAATTGTATCGTTACCGGCGTCAGCAAAAATGGAAGAGTTTTTACCGTTATTATAAATTGAGTCATTACCTGCACCGGCATAAATTTTAACGCTTGCGCCGAAGTTATCGATAGTGTCATTACCGGCAAGAGCGTCAATGGTAACGTTGCTGAAAGTATTCTTAAGGGAATCATTGCCCTTAGTTCCTTTAGTTCCGCCTGAAAGCGTGCCTTTGATATTTAACTTAGAAAAATTAGCCGCGCCTTGCAAAGTGATAAAGTCGGAATCGACAGCTAAAATAATATCGTTATTGCTTTTAGTCGAATCGTAAGTACTGCCCGAGATTATAAGCGTATCTTCAGCGGAAAAGCCTTGAATAAGGTCGTTACCGTCGCCGTTGGTATAAGTAATGACATCGCCTGCGGAGGAAGCGGAGTAAAGCGAAACGGTATCATTACCTGTACCGGCGTGAATGGTTGAATTTGCTGGGAAATGGAAAATGTAATCGTCATCAGAACCTGCATCAATGTAATTGTAACTGCCCCAAGATTCAATAGTATCATTACCTGCGTAAGCATTAATGGTAACGTAATTGACGCCGGCATTGTTCCAAATAGAATCGACTTTATCAGTACCGCTGATTAGAACATTTGAAAGATTGTTGAGGACATTAACTCCGCCGCCCGAAATAGTTTCTGAAAAAGTACCTTGAATATTTAAATTTGAAAGGGTTGCCGCTCCCGTCAAAGTTATTTTTCCCTTTCCAACGTTAAGGATAATATTTTTACCGCTGGAGGTTGAAGAATAAGTACTTCCCAAAATGATGATGGTATCACTATCTGAAAAGCCGTTGATAATATCGTTACCGTCACCTGAAGTGTACTGATAAATTCGTGACGCCTTATTGTTAAAGTAAACGGTATCAGTGCCTGTTCCGCCTAAAATTGTGCTGACACCTTCACCACCTACTAAACTTATAATGTCGTTGCCCGCGCCGCCGTCTATGTAAGCAGAATCACCGTAATTTATAATTTTGTCATTACCTGCGTAGCCGTAAACTGAATCGTTATCAGATTTATTAGTTAAAGAATCGTTTTTTGAAGTACCTTCAGTTACGAAAAGTTGAATGTCAAATTTCATAATAAACAACCTCCTCCTTAAGTAGTCAGTAAAATTTCCTTATCATTAAAAATATTGCTTTAATAAAAATAATCGTCATTAATGCGTTGCAAGTTAATAGTTTCATAAACTTTTTTAAATTTAATCCGTAAAATAAAAATTACGCTTGCTACGTAAACGAGTCGATTGAAAATTTAAATTCCAATCACACACTAATTATACGCGAAACAAGCGTTAATGTTAAGAGATTAAAGAAGAAATAAAAATTACTGACCACTGACCACTATTCACTGACCACTAATCAAGCAAATTCGTATTGTACAGCTGCAATGGCGGAAAGTGCGGCAGTATCCGTTTTAAGAATACGTTTGCCGAGAGATACGCTGACGCCGCCATAAGATTTTATTTCGCGTGCCTCGTGGTCTGTAAAGCCGCCTTCCGGTCCGATGAGCAGAATAATATTTTTATCGCAATCGCAATTTTTATATTCCTGCAAGATTTTTTGAAGAGTAACTTCCGTTTCATTTTCGTAGCAGAAAATCAGAAGTTCGCCTTTACCGTCAAACTTTTTAGATTTGTCGACGTTATGGAAATATCCCAGCGTATGAGAAATTTCCTTAAGCCAATCAGACAATTCGCGAATTGCGCCAATTTCGGGGAGAGTGTCCCGCGCAGATTGTTCAGCAGTTTCTTTAGCGATGCGTCCCCAACGTTCAAGTTTATTTTGAGCGCGTAAACTTCCGGGACGAGCTATTGTCCTGTCCGAAATCAACGGAACAATTTTATCGACGCCCAATTCGGTAGCCTTTTCAACTACCGTATCAAACTTATTTTGCTTAGGGAGGCATTCAGCCAGTGTTATATGTTTCTTTATCATTTTTTCTTCACTATCAGATTTTATCATTTCGACGGGATTAACTTTTTCAATTTCGCTAACACATTTTGCGCGGATGGTTTCCTTGTCGAAGTCGACGAGTTCAATTACCGCCGTCATGCCTAGCTTGTCGACAGCAACAATTTTATCGCCCTTTTTTGCACGCAAAGAGTAAGCGAGATGATGAGCATTTTTGCCGGTTATCGTCACATTTTCAGAAATAGCGTCCTCCAAAAAAATTCTTTTCATCGAATATGCGCGGTGGATAAAGGAAACCGCGCCCCTCCTCTCTTTTTCTTCGCCAAAAGGCGAGCGGACTTAATATCTGCTAATATAAAGCAGACCCCCGTCCGCTAGGGTAGTAATCCTTCGCCAATGTTATCCCGCAGTTTTTGTTTACAGCACTGTTCCTACCCCTCAGGACTGTTTAACCATAAACCGCAGAGCGGCAGATTAGGATTTACGTCCGCCGGTGCCTATATATTTGCGGGTAACGTAGTTTAAAACTTAGGCTAGTCAGAAAGAGCTTTTACAAGCCCCCGCTTTTAGGCGTGGGGTTACTGACACCTAGAGTATCAACGGCAACAATTTTATCGCCTTTATTCGTCATATTGAAAATATTTCCTGCAGATTTTAAAGTTTTTTCACAAAAAATTCACTACAAAATTTATTCAGAACGTGGAAAAGGGAACTGTCAACCGAAGTCAACAATTCCCTTTTGAAGTAGGCATCCAAAATGCCGCTTTCTCCTAATGTCTTGAACCTGCGACAAGCAGGTGGGCAACCTAAGTTTAGCTTCTGTTACTCATAATAATGTTACAATTCTCCATCCGCCAAATCAATTCAGCTTCCCTTAATAAAATGTAGGTTAGACATTGCAAAAGTCCCCGTACATCCCAGAAGAACCTCCTCCGCCGTTATAATAGCATAAATTTTTTTTCATTACAAGCAAAATTTTTCAATCGGAATAAAAAATTTTTTACATACTGCCCGAGCCTTGATAATCAACCTCAATACCTTTCTTTTCCTTTTCGACAACTTCTTTTTCATAATGGAAACATTCCTGCGCTATATCTTTGTTCAGAATCAGCAAACAAATCAAATTAGGAATTGCCATTAAGCCGTTCATAGTGTCTGAAAAATTCCATACAACGTCAAGAGTTTGCGTCGCACCAATGAAAGTTATGCAGCTGAAAACTGCGCGGTAAAGATAAATGATTTTACGATTGCTGACAAGATATTCAAGGGATTTTTCGCCGTAATATTCCCAGCCGAGAATCGTTGAGTAAGCAAACAGCGCAAGACTTATCGAAACAATTACACGCGCCCAATCTCCAAAAACTGTGCTAAATGCTAAAATCGTAAGCTCCGCGCCTGAAACTAATTTGCCCGTTTCAACATTAACCGCGCCGAGCATTCCCGAACTTGCAATAACTGTTCCCGTCAAGAAACAAATTATCATCGTGTCAAAAAAAGTTCCCGTCATATTAACGTAGCCTTGACGTGACGCGTGGTCAGTCCTTGCCGCCGCCGCCGCGATTGGTGCTGAACCTAATCCCGCTTCATTTGAGAATACGCCGCGAGCTACGCCCCAACGCATTGCAGTCAACATTGTTGCCACGATTGAACCGCCTACGCCGCCTGCAACCGCTTCAGTTGAAAAAGCCATTTGAATCATCGTTGCCCAGCCTGACGGTACATTTTTAAAATTTACGATAATTACAATCAATGTTACTAAAACGTAAAATGCCGCCATTGATGGTACAATTACGCTTGAAACTTTTCCGATTGAGTGAACGCCGCGCATTAAGACCGCCAATGATAATACCGTTAAAATCAAGCCCGTTATCCAAGTCGGTATCTCAAAACTTGAATTGAAAGCCGCGCCGATTGAATTTGCTTGCGTCATATTTCCTATACCGAATGACGCGCAGACTGCGAAAAATGCAAATAACCACGCCATAGTTTTTCCGAATGCGCCGCCGATTCCGTTTTTCATCGCGTACATAGGGCCGCCAGCCATTTCGCCGACGGAATTTGTTTCACGATATTTGACTGCTAAAACTGATTCTCCGTACTTCGTCGAAAGTCCGAAAGCCGCGCTTATCCACATCCAGACTATTGCGCCGGGTCCGCCGAGTACCATTGCCGTTGCTACGCCTACTATATTTCCCGTGCCGACCGTTGCCGAAAGTGCCGTCATCAGTGATTGAAACGGTGACAAGTCGCCTTCGTGTTTAGCTTTTCCCTGCATTATCAATTTTATTGCGTAGAAAAGATTTTTCCACGGCAAAAACCTTAACCGCACCGTCAAAAAAATGCCTGTGCCAACCAATAACGCCAACATTACTGGTCCCCAGACAAAATCGTTTATGTCGTTCAAAAGTTGCGACAAGTCCATTAAAAAAGTTACCTCCCCAAGAAATTTATTTAAGATGAAATTATCCCGTATAAATTATATTGCGAGGTAACAAACTTGTCAATTTTCTGCAGAATGTATTTAATTAAAGTTATGGTTTTTAAGTGGTCAGTAATCAGTGGTTAGTGGTCAGAAATTTTTTTACTTACGCTCTTCAAAATCTTTGTCAACTTCTTTGCGCCAATCGTCCCCAACGTCCTCAAAACATTTGGCTGACATTGCCGCACCAATAAAATTACTCATTGCGGAAAATCTCAAATTAGTTCCGCGCTTGTCATTGTGATAATTTACTGTTCGATTCGCACTTATGCCCATACTTCCCGCGACGTGGATTGCGTCAATGTTCGCGCCCAAGAAAATAAATTCCCATTCCTTTTCCTTTTGCGCTTCGACAAGCTTTTTAATGTCTTTGTAGTCGTAGCGTCTGCTGGAATTTTCTTCGCCGTCAGTCGTGATGATGAACAAAGTTTTTGACGGTCTGTCCTCTTCGCGAGCGTACTTGTGGACGTTTTTAATATGCCTAATCGCATCGCCCATAGCATCAAGCAGGGCAGTTGAGCCGCGTACTTCATAATCTTCACGCGTCAAAGGCTTAATATCGGCAATCGGCACGCGGTCGTGCAGGACAAAAGATTCGTGGTCGAAAAGTACCGTCGAAACTAAAACTTCGCCTTCAGCATTTTTCTGCTTTTCAATCATCGAATTAAAGCCGCCGATTGTGTCTTCCTCAAGCCCACTCATTGAGCCGCTACGGTCAAGGATAAAGACTACTTCTGTCAAATTTTTCATTTAGACCGTCGCGATAAATTCCTGAATTTAATCAAGAAAGCGACTTCCTCCAATCAAAATTTTTTCGCCGAAAGTCGAGCGGGCTTAAATGCTTTTAAAACCGCCGCCCGCTAGCGGAGTAATTATAAGCCATATTTCTTATGCCCTAATTTTTAATTTACATGAGGGGAATAAAACCATCTGCACCTTTTTGCTTAAATATTTCTTGTACGACATCGACCAGCTTTTCCCATAAGGTCTGATGAGATGTTATCGAAGAATATTCAGCTTCAATATTACCATTAGCTACATTATATTTGAGCTTTGCGACATAAACCAAATTAGGATCTCCTCTATCTTGCAAGGATTCTTCTACCATTGCTTGAGACGGCTCTACGGTTATTGAATATCTTCCATTGGGCGTTACAACCTGAATTGGCTTTGAAACGTCAAGCATATAGGGACTGATAAGAATAGAAAAATCGCCTGATACATTGTCAGTTTTTAAGGATATTGTATTGGCGTTTTTGTCTATCGACGCCGAGATAATTCCTTTGTTTACAGAATTATCTGCTTGCAACCAGTAAAAACTTTCTTGCGCATCTGTTCTTGTTCCGAGATCCCATATAATTTTATTCGGCAAGGGATTACGCTTGAATTGTGACAAATATGTAATTGCATCAGGTTTAACTTCTTTGATAGCCAATTTATATTTGTCGGTTACAACTTTTTTAATTTCGTTGTTAAAATTGTTATCTTCGAGCGGCAGATACGAAACACGATTTACTTTTCTGGCGTCATCCATACCACTTGCATTTTCGGTTTTTTCAAAAACAGCAACAAAATCATTTAACATTCCTTCGCCTTTATTGGCAAAACTCGTCGGGTCTGCCAAAACATAAGCAGTTGCGGAAGTTTGATTATCCCTGTAATTATGACCGGCAGGAACATGAATAAGCACTCTATGTTCATACGGCAACTGATAAGTTTTATTATAATCAGACAAAGTTTTTTCAAACTCTGCGGCACGAACGCAACGTAATGCAGACCTGCTGTAATAATCGCGTACACCAACTTGAATACTTATCGGACAGTTGGCAAGATTTATAAGACTGACACTGTTTGGATGTCCTGATGACATATTTCCTGCCGCAAATCTATCTGCCATTCTGGGTAAAATTTGGTATACACCGTCGCCGCCTGCAGAAAATCCAAGCAAATAAACTCTATTAGGATCAGCATTGTATTTAGCAATCATAGTTTTTATAATTTTGTCATAAAGGAAATAGGACTCTTTCTGAAAATGAAGATCCCAAGTATCAGTGATACCTCTGCAAGCAATATATATGCCGTTTGTAACACTGCCTTTGTAGTAAGAAGACATTTGCCGCCATTGTTCATCGTTAGATTCTGCAGCAGTACCGCCGCCACCATGAAGAGTTATGTAAAGCGGATATTTTCCATTTGAATCTGGCGAGCCTTTTGTTTCCATGAAAAACCGCATCGTTTTTCCGTTGTAAGAAATGGCATAACTGCCGTCTTGATTTTTGCTAATCTCTGATCTAAAACTTGTAAAATAATCAGAAACAGCCCTGTTCACCATTTGATTTGTTGATTCTGAAGTTGCGGCTTCAGCTTTTTTAGTTTCATTTCCTCCCAAAATGAAACTACCGAGTGCTAACATAAACGTCAACACTCCAAAGATAACTTTCCTTAACACGATAAACGCCTCCTAACATAAAATTACTTTAACCCGTCGTCAATAACCTAATGCAAAATGTGACTGGCAGTTAGATTTTTACACCGCACTAGGTTAGTTGACTTCAGCCCTGCAAAAAAGTTGTAGCATGGATTATTTTTCAACAAAATCAGATGTCTTAAAGACGAAACTACAACCATTTCCATAATATTCTTATTATATAATTTGACTTATAAAAAATCAAGAACGGAATTTGAATAGTTCTCTTCCCATAGCTATAGCGTGTTGGTAAACTAAAAAAAATATATTGCAAAATTTTTTATGGACTATTTTCAAAAATAAATCTATAATTCCGTTGAGGTCTTTATAATTGATTAAAAAATATTTTTTCTATGCAATTTTATATTTTTACCTGCTGAATGCTTTTTATATCGACGTTGGGCAGACAATGGGAGCGACGTATATAATTCCTTTAATTGTGCCGATGGTTTTAACTTTAACGCTGGCACAATTCGGAACAGGCGATATAATCTTTTCACACCTCCACTTTGCAAATTTATTGACGGGGCTGGCGTGGTGTATGACATTTATTTTGGTCTACACGTGGACTTATCAGCAAGCGTGGTTTATGTCTCTAATATGTTACGACTTTGTTGTAGGAACGGCAATTTTTTTATTTCTATCGAGCTTGGAAAGTCTACTTGCAAAAATTTTTCCCGTCAAATTTACAGCGGCGTTAATCTGCGCGGCAACATTTTTATTTTGGCTGATACCATTCGTGCAAGCAGTCTATTATTGTATGTTTTGGCATTGTTTATCGCCCGCGTCATTAATGGCACTTTATCTTACGAATTGGCGAGAAAGTATCGACTTCATACGCGCAAATATCGGCGACATTCCTGCAATAATAATTTTGTTGACCATAGGATTTTTATTAAAGAAAGTTTATCTGGAACATAAAAAAATCTTAATTGAACTGCGCGGAAAAATTTTCAGTAAGCTACAAATCTGCGCGGCAGTAATAACTTTTATAATCGCAATGTCAACGCTGATTTATTTTGTGCCGCAAACTTCTATAGCCGGATTGTGGAAAGTTGTAACTGATTATGTTGCGGAGACTGAAAAATATTCCGTCGGTCATGATGAAAGAGTTGCTTCATTGAAAATTGATTCGTCAAAAACCTTGGCGGCTAAATCTAAGGGAACGGTAATTGTAGTTATCGGCGAATCTGCGAGCCGAACCTATATGAAAGCATTCAATCCCAATTTTCCCTTCGACAATACAATTTGGCTTAGCAGTAAGTTAGGGACGAGGGAAGAGGGACGAGGGAAGAATTTATTTCCAACTCCTATAATCGACGAAGATTTTAAGGAGACGCCTGATAATACGCCGAATCTTTCAAGCGTCGACGGAGAATTTATAATCTTCCCAAATGCTTATGCGTCATGGTCGCAAACTGTACCAGTTCTTCAACGCGCCTTGACGGAGCAAAGTCAATACAATAACAAAGAATTTTATAACAGCGTTTCGATTGTAGACGTTGCAAAAAAATCTGGTTATAAAACTTTTTGGTTCAGCAATCAAGGGCGTTACGGCGAATATGACAGCGCAGTTACTTTGGTTGCAAAGACTGCTGACGTTGCCGAGTGGACAGATGACGCTTATGATTTTTCGCATAAATATGACGAATCGCTTTTAGAATTTTTGACGACGCTCAATCCCAACGAAAATAATTTTGTTGTGCTACACCTTATGGGCAGTCACATTTATTATAACAGTCGATACCCGCGCAGGTTTAAGAAGTGGACGACTTCCGACGGTACGGGAATGATGCTTGCCGCTCCCGCTTATGCAAATACAATTTTGTACACGGATTTTATTTTGTCAAAAATTTTTGATTACGCCGTGCAGAATTTGAACTTGCAAGCGATGATTTATTTTTCGGATCACGGCGAGGATTTACAAATTTCCCACAATCCCGACGTTTTTAGTTTTGATATGGTGCGCGTGCCGATGTTTGTATATCTTTCACCAAATTATGAAAAAAATTTCCCCGAGCAGGTTGAGACTTTAAACTTGCACAAGGAAGAATATTTTACGAACGATTTAATTTTTGATACGGTCTGCGGGATTTTAAATGCGCCGTCGAATAATTATGATGCCGGTCAAGATTTTTCGTCGAAGAGTTACAGATTTAACCGCGATAATTTGACGACAATGTTAGGGCAAATAAAAATTTCTGATGACAAATAATCGCGTTTACAAGTGCCAAGAAAAGAGTTAAAATTTTAAAAATAATCATAAGTAGGAGATGTTGTAATTTTGGAAGGCTTAAAAACTAAATCATCTATGCGGACAAAATTTTTAATGATGATGATTGGTACTTCGCTGATAACGCTGTTTTGTACTTGCGCGATATTTTACAGTATTCTTGCCACTTCCGCAGCTGAAGTAGAAAAATATCGTGACACTCTTATTGCTGAAGTGGAGCGCACGTTAAAAGTTGAAACTGAAACTGCAATAAGCCTTATTGATGAAATTTACAAGCGTCAACAAGCAGGTGAACTTACCGAAGAACAAGCCAAAAATGAAGCCGCCAATTTAGTTCGTAATCTTCGCTATGACAACGGCGCAGGTTACTTTTGGATTGATACTTACGAAGGTGTGAACGTTGTTTTGTTGGGACGTGAAAACACCGAAGGTAAATCCCGCATAAATGCAACTGACCCGACCGGAAAATATTTTATAAAAGAAATGCTTGAAAAAGGCATCGGGGGGGGGGTACACCGATTTAATGTTTGCTAAACCGGGTGAAACCGAACCTTTGCCGAAGAGAAATTATACTGCCGCCTTTGAACCTTATCGTTGGGTTGTCGGAACGGGCGTTTGGATTGACTACATTGATCATAAAATTGCCGAAGTTCAAGCCGGTGCAGAAGAAGAATTGCAATATAAATTGATGATTGCGGCTGTTGTTATGATTGTGTTGGAATTTATTTTAATTATTGTGTCAATGTGGTTGTCCGGCAGAATGATTCGCCCGATAAGAATTTTGACGGAAACGGTTGATATTTTGGCAAGCGGAGATTTCAGAATGACAAATCGCAGTAATATTGACATTGAGCGCGGTGACGAAATTGGCGTTATGGGACAAGCCGTGCTAAATCTTCGCAAGAATGTCAATGGTATGGTTAAGAAAGTCGCTGAAACGGCAAAACAAGTAGCGGCATCATCTGAACAGTTGACGGTAAACGCAAATCAGTCATCAAAGGCACTCAATCAAGTTGCCGAATCCATTGTCAGGGTTGCAGATGCCGCGACTGAACAATTTTCGGAAGTTGAGAGTGTTTCAAAACAATCTAACCAACTTAAAATCAATATGAGTACTTTTTCTGATACGCTTTCAGAGTCAATCGACAAGATTGAAGCAACAGACAAAGAAGCTGAAATGGGCGCAAAGAGCGTTTCAAATGCAGTTAATCAAATGAAGATAATTGAAACTTCAGTCAGTGAAGCCTCGACGGTTATCGCGCAACTCGGTGAAGAATCTGACAGAATCGGAAAGATAGTCGATGCCATTGCGGCAATAGCAGATCAAACAAATTTACTTGCACTCAACGCCGCCATTGAAGCCGCCCGCACAGGTGAACAGGGCAGAGGATTTGCGGTTGTCGCTGATGAAGTTCGTAAACTTGCCGAGCAATCACAAGGGTCAGCGCAAGAAATTTCCAATTTGATAGGCTCAATTCAAGAAAGGGCACAAGCTGCGGTACACTCAATGCAAGACAGCGTCAAGCAAACACAGAGCGGCGTTGACATAGTAGACAGCGCAGGTAAAACTTTCAAAGAGATAGCAATAATGGTAACTGATGTTGAAAAGAGTTCGGAACGCATGGGAGCTATAGTAACGAATTTGGTCGGTAGCACGGAAGTTATAACAAAATCAGTAGATCATATCAATGTTAAAAGTCGGGAAGTTGCAAAAGAATCGGAAACAGTTTCTGCGGCAAGTGAACAACAGACGGCAACAATGCATGAAATAGCAGACGCAAGCAGATTACTTTCGATGGAAGCACAGAATATGAAGGAAGTTATTGCCAAATTCAAGATTTAAAATTATTATAACTGCAAATTCTCTTTTAACATTGTCAAAAATTGCTATAGAAAGGAAAATTTTTGTGACTGAAAAAGAATTTGCCGAAAAAATATTTAATGAAGGCGGAAGGGCTTATCTTGTCGGCGGTGCTGTTCGTGATAAAATTCGTGGAATTAAACCGCACGATAAAGATTATTGCTTGACAGGTATGACGGAGGAACAATTAAGAAAAATTTTTCCTGCCGCGCAGAAATTTGGAAAAAGTTTTCCTGTTTATTCAGTTGACATTGACGGTAAACATTGTGAAGTTGCCTTAGCACGCACTGAAAGGAAAGTCGGGCGAGGTTATCGCGGCTTTAAAGTAAATTTTGACTCTACTGTTACGATTGAGGACGATTTATTTAGACGCGACACGACGATTAACGCAATGGCTATAGATATTTTGAGCGGTGAACTGATTGACCCTTTCGGAGGATATGACGACGTTAAAAATAAAAAAATCCGCGCAGTGTCGCAACATTTCACGGACGATCCAGTTAGAGCTTTACGCGCCGCCCGTCAATCCGCGCAGTTTGATTTTGATATTGTTGATGAAACTTTTGACGCTATGAATTTGTGTGCTTTTGAACTGAAAGACGAGGCAGGCGAAAGAATTTTTGGCGAACTTGAAAAAGCTTTAAAGACGAATAAGCCGTCAAAATTTTTCCGCAGTCTTGAACGTGCCGGACTTTTAAGCGTGACTTTTCCTGAAATTGATAATCTGCGCGGGAAGACGCAACCGGTTGAATTTCATCCTGAAGGCGACGCTTACGAACATACCATGCAGATTGTCGATAAAGTTGCCGCCGTTAATAAAAGTCCTAAAGTAAGATTTGCGGCATTGGCGCACGATTTAGGAAAAGGTACAACGCCGCTTGAAATGTTGCCGCATCATTATCAGCACGAACAGCGAGGGCTTAAAGTTTTACAGGAAATGGACGAGCGAATACATTTGCCTAACGATTGGAAAAAACTTGCCGCCTTTGTCATAAGGGAACATATGCGAGCCGCAATTATTACTGCGCCGGAAAAAATTGTTGACCTGCTTATTAAGTTGCATAACGCGAAAATTCTGCCGCGTGATTTCTGCGACATTATAAACGCCGACCATAACAGCTTACCTTTATATCTTTTCAACTCTGAAAAAATTATCGCCGAACTTTTAAAAATCGGTGGTAAGGACGCGCCGCCCGAACTTAAAGGCGTTGAAATTGGAAATTATATCCGCCAAGTACGTATAAGAAAGTTTGTAGAACTTAATATTAATGCTCTTTAAATGCGTTTAAATTTTTGTAAAAGTTTTCTTTGTGAATTACAACCTCTTCTATAAAATTTTTCGCATATTCTTCAAACATTCCTACTTCGTCGTAAATCTCAAAAAATCTTTTTACACTTTCTTCCGTCTCAATGTCATATTCTATTCGGTGAATTATTCTTGAAAATTCTGCGCGGACTTCAGGCGTGTACATTGACTTTAACATTGCCAATTCCGTCATAGATCGCGCCGCTCTCACTAACCAAAATTCTGTTTCTAAATCATCTCCATAATTTTCAAAGCCACATTCAATTAATTTTTTTAACATTTCAGGCGGAGATTTTTTTATTATCGGCAAAAATCTTACTTCTTTGTAAAATGACGCGTAAAACAATCTTTCAAAATCTTTTCGCGTGTAAAGTCTCGATACTATTCCGTCGTAATGTCCGTGCATTATTTTTTTTAAAACTTTCCAATGACGCAAATTTCTAAAACTTGTTAAAAAAAATCCTGTTTGCTTTATAAATTTTGAAAATCCTGCCGCTATGTCCTGCGGATTTATAACAACTTCCAACGTTAAATCGCTTATTATTGCGTCGAAAAATTCTTCTTTAAATGGCAATCTTTCTTCTCGATATTCCAACAAAAATGTTTGTGCAACTGACGAAAATTTTTCTGCGTCATCTTCATCAGACGTTACGAAAAATATTTTTGCTAATGGAAATCTTTCACGCAATTTTTCTATGTAAGCTGAACTTTCCACGACCAAAATTTTTTCAAAATAATCTTCCGCGTCTATAAAGTCCATTAATTTTGGAGAAATTTTTTCCATCTTCAGACCTCTGGATTTAATTCTGCGCCATATTCACGCAAAAAAATTTTTTGATATTTTTTATAAGAACTCTCAAGCGGTTTTTCCTTCGGACAATGTATGCACCAAAAATCTTTTTCTTGATTCGGAACTACAACTTTGTAGCCCGCACGCTGCATTTCTTTACATTGCGAAGTATCATACAAATGCCAGCCGTCAAATAAATCCTCGCGCCAATTTAAATCATATTGAGTCGCCATTAAAAATCCGTCAACTGCCTCGACTTCTTGAAATTTTCCTTCAGGCTCATTGCAATGCGAATCAACAATACTTTCCGGTTCGCAAGCGTGTAAAACTCTTCCATAATTTCTCAAACCGTCCCACCATACACCGGTTTTTGGCAAACTCATACAACCTATCATTCCAACCAAGCCAATATTTTTATCGCTAAAAATTTCAAGTAAATCATACAAAAAATTTTTATTTACGATTAAAGTATCTTGATGAAGATAAATTTTAAATTTAGCGTCAGATTTTTTCATAGCCGAGTTGTAGCCTGCCGCCATTGATTTTGCGTCGCGAACGTCGATATATTCAACGCTCATTCCTTCAGGAATTTTTAAATGCTTAAGGTACAAAAGACATTCGCTGTACCAATAATCGCTGTTCACGCAAGTTATAAATGCAATTTTTTTATCGTTCATTTTTATTCTCGTCCACATAATTTTTCAGAAATTCATAACGCTTCAACAAATCTATCACAATTTCTTCTTCGTTCCAACTTTCATCATAGCCGTAAATCCTCATAACAATTTTGTCAACTTCACGATGTGCCGCGCGTAAATCTTTCGGCATTGTCACTTCGTCATACAAGTCAGCAAGCGACGCATCGGGATAATTTTTTCTCACTTTCAAAATTTTTCCTGCCGCCAAAATCAATTCCGCATAATCGCCGAACTCCATGTTCATCCATGCAAAATTATTGTACACTATTTTTGCCGAATATCTCAAACTGCTTCCCAATCTGCCGCAAACTGCTTTCGTCCAAGCCATATGAACTTTTGAAGTTAAAATTCCAAAATGCCAAACTTCTGCGTCTGGTATCATTAAATTTGCATTTGTACAAATTATTTCAGGCGATACATAATCAATCGGAATATATTTTCTTAAATGTGAAGTTGTACTTGGCACTAAAATATAATTTCCATTCGGCTGGCGAATTTCTTGGAAAAGATGCGGACTTTCAGCAGATTTTTGCGTAGGAATTTTTTTGCTTTTTAAACGAAATTCTTTAACTGCTTTAACGCGCTCATAAATAAATTTGTTATTTCTAATTTCATCAGGAGTAGCGTCAACCAACCATAGACAATATCTTTTTTTATTATGAATAAAATCTTCCGCACCCATAAGTTGACGAATAAATTTTTTATCTTTAGGATATTTTTCAATGAAATAATTTTTTTCATCTTCTGACAAAATTAAATTTCCGTCATCAGTAGGTTTACTTCCTGCAATCATTTGAGGAACGGGACAAAGCGGCGTTGAGCGCGACTTTACAAAAATATCTGATCCATTCAGAAGATAAAAATTAATGTGGTCGACATCTTCAAAAGTTCCGTCGGGATTAAAAATTCTAGGCAAAATTTTTCACCTCTCAAATTTTTTAGGTAAATCTATTTAAATAAATCTGAATGGCTTCCTACTCTGTTTAACACAAGAACCAGAACATTTTCGCAAATTTCATAAATTAACAACCAATCAGGTTCAATATGACATTCACGAGCATTCGCATATTTTCCATTTAAGCTATGGTCTCTATATTTTTCATCTAAACTTTTTCCGTCAGCTAACTGCTCAATAACATCATAAAGTTTATCAAGATTTTTATTTTGTTTTTCTGCCAATTTTAAATCTTTTTTAAATTGATTTGTAAATTTTATTTCATATTTCATTTTTCAAGAGCCGCTCTCAATGCAGAAATACTTTTATATCCTTTAATATTTTTATCGGAAGCAAGCTTTCGACCTTCTTCAATGGCAGTAGCAGTAATTTCATTGGGAATATAAAAATTTAAATTTTGTGGTAAATTTTTTTCAGTAACCACAGCGCGTAAAAAAATATCCATAGCTGAAGAAATTGATAATCCAAGTTCATTCAAAATATCTTCGGCTTGATTTTTAATATCATCGTCAACAGTTACGTTTAAAACAGCCACTTAAATCACCTCAAAAAGTATTTTATTTAAGAGATTTTCCTACGTCAAGGAATTTCTCATACGTTCTAAAATTTCGTTATCGTCAATGGTTTGTTTACGCTCAAAATTTAATTTTTTATCAAGACGGCAAATTTCACCGTACACGCAATATTTACAAGCGTCATTATTTTTTGTTTTAAAAGGCTCGACAGAAATATTTCCGCCTAAAATTTTTTTACCCGTCTCTTTCAACTTATCTTCAACAAATTTCATCATCGCTTTAAAATCAATTTGGCTTTTGACATTTCCCGCGCAGGTTCCGTGAATCGTGCCGTCCTTGTTAAATTTAATCGGTAAACTTTCAAGAGTCGAATCAATTTCGCGGGCAATTTCTTCTTCGTCCAAAGTGTAACCAGACATCTTCAAAGATTTATCGACTTGATTTTTTGCCTCTTCAAAAGATTTTCCATTTTTCGCAGGATATTTCAAAAAATAATACAACATCGCGGCAGGCATACGTTCACCGACATTTTTTAAATTATTTGTAACCATTAAATAAGTTAAAAGTTGCAGGTTGACGCCCAAATAAATTTCCCACAAATTTACGTAAGCTTTCCCTGTTTTGTAGTCGATTATCAAAAAATAATTTCCGTCCTCGCTAAAATCTATCCTGTCAATCGTTCCGACGAGTTCCATATTTACGCCGCCAATGTCGTAAACCAAATGAGTTTTAGACAACGCGGAAAATGTTATCTCAAAAATTTCAGGGTGAAATTGACTGCGCCGGTCAAGTTCCGTCAAGCGTTGAATTGAAGCGATTGCAACTTTTTTAATTCTTTCGCGTTGATTCTCTAAAGTTTTCGTACTAAGCAAAATTTTATTATTTAATTTCGGCGTGATTTCGTCCAAAATTTTCGTGACAAGATTTTCAATTTCAGAATTTCCTACGTCCGCCCAAAATAAATTTTTTTCTTTCAAAATTTCTCCGTACTGCCGCAAAATTTCATGCAAAATATTTCCAACATCAGGCGGCTTTAATTTAAATTCTCTCCTTTCCTCCAAATTTAAACCGTAATTCACAAAATATTGAAATGGACATTTATTAAATTTTTCAAAACGAGTTACAGACCCGCGCATAAAATTTTCTGTCGCGTAAAGTTCCCGCGCAGTTTGTTCATTTAAATTTTGATTTTTTTCGACGATTGAATAATTTCCTTGCGTACCGAGATTTTCTAAAACGTCAAGCTTTACAAATTCAGGTTTAAGTTTTGGAAAGAAATTTTTCAACCTGTCCATAAAATTTGACGGGCGCATTGCATCACCTTCAGCATTTGCCAAAGGATATGAAATTTGTAAATAATTTCGCGCTTCAGTCAAGCCGCGATAAATTAAAAACTTTTCCGCCAATAAATTTTCACTGCCGCCTTTTGAAATTTCTAATCCTGCGTCGTTAAGGTGCAATCTGTCAGCGTCAGAAAGTAAAAGCTTTTCGCGTGAACTGCGCGGGAACTTTTCATCACTGAATCCCAAAATATAAATTGCTTTAGAATTTTGCAAAGAATTTTGGTCAAATTGCGAAACGGTTACCGCGTCAAGACTTGGAGGAATCAGCGACATTTCCAGCGCGTCAAGCCCTTCATTAACAATATAATCAAATTCTTTCAAAGAAATTAAATCTTCATCAGAATTTGCAATTTGTTCGAGTAAATCTATTATATCGTCCCAAATTTTTAAATGCTCCTTCGACAACGCAAGATTTCCGCGATTTTCCTCAATTTCCGACATATCTAAAAGTTTATCGTGAACTTGCAAATTTTCAATGAACTCAAATAAATTTGTAGCATGCAGCTTAGCACTTTGAGATTTAATATTTTTTGAAAAATTTATAAGCTGTTCAACTGCGCGGCGTCGAATTTCATCAACTTTTTTTACACGTTCAATTTCATTTTCAGAGATATTTTTTTGAAAATCATGACGATACCAATTCCAATTTTCCTCACGAGTCCAAATTTTTTTACCGTACAATCCAAATTCCAAAACATAATTTTCTAAAATATCGACATCTTCTTGTTCAATATCAAAAAAACCTGTTCGCAGGCAACGAAAAATCGGTTCAGACTTCCAATTTTTTAAAATTTCCAATGAAGACCGAATTAATTCAGCTAAAGGATGATTCGCCGCCGCGCGTTTTCTGTCGATGAAGTAAGGAATTTTATGTATTTCAAAAATCGGCTTAATTAAATCGTTGTAGCTGTCGTCGCGAAAAATTATTCCAACATCGCGGAATCTAAAATTTTTTTCACGATGAATTTTCAAAATATCTCGTGCAACGGCTTCAACTTCGACGCGCTTATTAACGGCCTCGACGATTTTAAAATTTTTGCAGTCACCGTCAAATTTTTTGTAAGAGTGCGCAAAAAAATTTCTTTCGATAAATTTCAACTCGTCGCTTTCAAATCTGCGCGGAATGTCGAAACGCTCAATGTTAAAGTCTAGTTTAAGTTTTTGTGATATATCGCGAAGAATTTTAAAAGTTTCAAAACTTCTATGAAAAAGTCCAATCTCCATAACATTTTCGCGACTGTTTAAATTAATGTCCATAGGCAATGCGATATGAACGTTTTTAGCGTAACGGAAAATTTCCTGCAAAATTTTTCTTTGTTGTGGGTCAAAAAAAATAAAGCCGTCTATAAAAATTTCGGCACGCTTGATTGACGCAGAATCTTTGATAAGTTCCGCCGCCTTTTCAAGTAAATCGCTTTCATCATTTTGACGCTCTTCGATTTCTGCGCGGAATTTTTCAGAGATTAAAGCAATGTCGTGAAGTTTATTTTTCAGTTCATCATCAAAATTTGAATTGTCAAGCAAAATTTTAAGTTTATCGGCGTCGATTGAGTAAGTGCACAATTCTTTAAGTTCCTGCGCAAGAATTTCAGTAAAACCGCGTTGATCCGCCGCCTTTTGATAATAGCGAAGATTTTTAGAATTTTTCTTTAAAATTTTGCGTAAAATAATTCGCCTGCCAATTTCAGAAATACGCGGGACGGTAGCTCCGCCGACTTCAGATAAAATTTGACGCGCGAAACGTTGAAAGCTACACATTTTAGTATTAACTGCGCCGCCGGTAATTTCTGCAAGCTCCAACTCTGCGCGGTAAGTTTGATACGCGGGCAACAAAAAAATTATTTCAGTACTTAGCGGTGATTCTTTTAAAATTTTTTTCATACGTTCAAGCAAAGCAAAAGTTTTTCCTGTACCTGCTCTGCCTATAAAAATTTCAACAGCCATAAAAATTTCCTCCAAAAATTTTTAGCGATGTTTATATTTGTAGAAAAACCAAATTACAGCTATCCAAATTGGCATAAGAACTACTGCCAAGCGCATTTCGTCCATTGTCAGCATTAATCCCACGACGATTGCCAAAAATATCAGCGATAAATAATTTGTGAAAGGATAAAGTATCGACGGAAATTTTGTTTTATGTCCAACCGCCGCGCAGTGTTTACGAAATTTTATATGCGTGATAATTATCAACGTCCAAGTTACAACTATCGCGCCGATGACGATTGCCATTAAGTAATTAAAAATTTGTCCCGGAAAAAGATAATTCATTATAACGGCAAGCAATGTTACGCCTGATGAAATAAAAATTCCGTTCATTGGAACTTTGCGGCTTGAAAGTTTTGCAAACATTTTTGGAGCGTTGGAAGTTTCCGCCATACCGAAAAGCATTCTTGATTCGCTGTAAATTGCGGAATTGTAAACAGAAATTGCCGCAGTCAATACAACGAAGTTTAAAATATTTGCGGCAGAAGTTATGCCGAGATTTTCAAAAATCTGCACGAAGGGACTTGCCTCAACGCCAACTTCTTTCCAAGACCATAAAGTTACGAGTACGAGAATTGCGCCGACGTAAAAAATTAAAATTCTATAGATAACTTGATTAATGGCACGTGGAATTGTTTTATCAGGATTTTCAGCCTCTCCAGCCGTGATTCCTATTAATTCAATGCCGCCAAAACTAAACAGCACTGAAACGGTTGCCAGTGCCATTCCCCATAAGCCGTTTGGAAAAAATCCGCCGTGTATCCAAAGATTTGAAAAATTTTCAGGGAAAGGTCTAACGTCAGTAAAAATTAAGTACGCGCCGAAAATTATCATGAAAACTATTGCGGAAATTTTTATGAGAGCCATCCAAAATTCAATTTCGCCATATGCGCTGACCGTCACAAGATTTATCGCGGTAATAATGACAAGACAGATAAACGCGCCGACCCATTGCGGCAAGTCCGGAAACCAGTAACCCAAGTAAATTCCAACAGCAGTAAGTTCAGCCATACTCATTGTGACGTAAACAAACCAATAATTCCAGCCCGCCAAAAATCCCGGAAAGTCGCCCCAATATTTACTTGCGTAATAACTGAATGAGCCGCTTACAGGTTCTTCGACGGACATTTCGCCCAACATTCGGACGATAAAAAAAATAATCACGCCGCCGATTAAATAACTTAATGCAACGGACGGACCGGCTAAAGCTATTGTGGCAGTCGACCCGTAAAATAAACCAGTGCCGACCGCCGTTCCCAACGCTATCATTTGTAAGTGACGATTTTTCAGACCGCGTTTTAATTTACTCTTATCTTCATTTTCTAACAAAAAATTTTCCTCCAACTATCTCCGCGCAGATTTCATTTGCCGTAAATCCTGCCAAATGTCGCGCGTCCTTTCATACAATTTCGGTGAAGAAATCCGCATTTGATTTGAATTTATAATACTGCCTAAAAATCTCGTCGCCTTTTCAAAATCTCCAAGCAAATAATAATTTACTCCAATTGTAAAGGTTGCTAAATCGTCGCCAACTTTTCCTATCGGATAACGTTCACTGTTTACGGACTGCTCAAAAAGTTCCGCAGTCTTCAATAAATATTCGCGTTCCTTTTCCTCCTCGTGTTCAATGCGACAAAGCCACGCCATTTTTTGATAAAGTAAAGCCTGCCTTCCCAATGACTTTTCAAAAATTTTGTTGAAATAAATAGCCATTTCATATAAAGTCAGAGCTTCCTCTTTAGTGCGCGTTTCAACAAAGGGCGTCTTAAAATTATTTTCATCTAAAAATTCTTTAATCGACTTACGAGTACGTTCGGGAAGTCGTTCTTGAAATTTTACATCATCAGCCGAATAACCGCAATGTTCACAGACCCAAATTGTATACAAATAAGGGTTAAAATTTTTGTAATGTACACAAAAATCAAAGTCAATCGTTTCAGCAACAAGACGAACTTTATTCATAACAATTCGCGTTTTCATTCCGCAGACGGGACAATTTCTATCAACGACAAAAGTATAACTTCCGTCATCAATCGCAACAGGAGCTTCCTCTTTTGAAAAGGCATTTTCCAATTTCAAAGAATGTTCCTTATCTTTCAACAAAGCAAGCCTGTCACCTAAGGCGGTGACGCGTTTTTCGGGCGTGTCAAATTTTGTAAGTTGTTGTGAACCCGGTTCAGTTGTAGAAGTTTTATTTGTAAGTTGATCGCGTACCCTTTGACGCAATGCCGCAACAGCATCAGCCGTTCCGCCCGCGAACATTGCTTTAGGTTTAGCAACTTCAACGTCCGGCTTACCGCCACGCAGAATTATATTAAAAATTTCCTTGCAAATATCCGCGTCGTGTAGAAAATTCAGGAATTCAACTTTTGACGGCGATTGCCGCGCAGTTTCGGGTATAGTAGACCCCGTAGGTTTTCCGCTGTGCCGTATAATTTCAAAAATTTCTTTGCAAATATCAGCGTCCTTCAAAAATGTAAGAAATTCAGTTTTTAACAAGATAAGTCTCCTTATGAAATTATTTACGCATAGATCTAATATCCTGCCAAATATCACGAGCTTTTTCGTACAATTTCGGCGCGGTTGAGCGTAAGTTGGAATTACCTATAATCATATTCAAATATTTTGCCGCCTTCTCAAAATCCTTCAGCAGAAAATAATTTGCGCCGATTGTGTACATTGCAAAGTTATCTGAGACCTTGCCGATTGGATAGCGTTCCTTGTCTATAGAAATTTCGTAGAGTTCCGCACACTTCAACAAATATTCTTTTTCCTTAACCGTATCGCCGGCAATTCGACAAACCCAAGCCATTTTTTGATAAAGACCTGCTTGCCTGCCTGCTGATGGTTCAAATTCTTCATTAAAATAAAGTGCCGTTTCATAAAAAGTCAAAGCCGTTTCAACGTCACGAATTTCAACAAAGGGCGTCCGAAAATTATTTTGGCTAAGAAATTCACGTAAAGATTTACGCACACGATCCGCATATCTGTCCAAAAATCTGTTATCTTCAGCCGCATAACCGCACTTTTCGCAAACCCAAATTGTGTAAAGGTAAGGATTAAAATCTTTGTAGTGCATACAAAAATCTACGTCGCGGGTATCAGCCACAAGACGAGCCTTGCACTGTACAATACGCGTTTTCTCTTCGCAAATAGGACAAACTTTTTCTGCAATGTAAGTAAAATTCGTGTCGGTGATTTCCTCCTGCTTAACCTCAACTGTCGGTGGAGGTGCGGCGGCTCTTTGGGTTATGCGATTACGAATTTTTTCACGCAAAGACTTAATATCCATATCTGCGCCATTAGCCATAACAGATTTTTGCGGTTGCGCGGCGGGTTTAGGCGGTTGAACATTAGGCACAGAAATTTTTGGTTGCGTCGTAGTTTGCACTGACACTTTAGGAGCAGATGTCGTTGGCGCGGAAATTTTTTCAGGACTGCGCAAAATGTTTAAAAGTTCTTTACGAATATCTTCATCAGCGAGCAAAAAAAGTAAATCAGCCTTCAGTGAAGGTTGTCCCGTAAAATTGGAAGCGGGAATTTTCGCGCCTAAGCGTACAACTTCAATAATTTTTTTACGAACGTCCGCATCCCGTAAAAGCATAATCAATTCATTTTTGTTCAAAAATATCGTCTCCTTAAGATTACCAAATTTCGTTGGGATATTGCAACTTATAATTTTTTTCGTACACTTTCTCATTACTCTAAAAGAAATTTCGACGCGCATAATTTTAAACCTTCAATAGATGGTTTAAGAAAATGAAAAAGGATACTTAATCACCACTTCAACATTTTAATAAAAAATTTTTGCTAATAAATTGATTAAAACGCTGTACTTTGGTAAACTACGCATAGAACATTTTTTTTTGATATAAATTTAATCGAGGTGCGTATAATGGCAAATATTTTAAAGAAAATTTTATCAGTCGCGTTAATGTTGACTCTAACTTTCTGCGCAGACTGTAACGCTGAACAGTCAGAAAATCAAACAGCCATGTCGACAGCGGATATGCAACGTCAATCTACAGATTATGAAAAAATTTTACAGAACAACGTTGATACATTGAAAGTCGGTTACGTTAAAGGTACTGCCTTTATTTATGAAGACCTTCCGAATCATAAAACGGGTTATGGTTACGAGTACATGGAATTTTTGTCCAATTACGCGAATTGTAAATTTAAATACGTTGAATTTGACGATTGGGGAGTACTTGCTTCAAAACTTCAAAGCGGAGAAGTTGATGTTATTCCGAGCATGCCGGGCGATTACAAAAAGCTTTCCAATGTTACACGTACGGAACACGTTGTCGGACGCTATCCTATGGAACTTATCGCACGCGCTATTAAACCGAATATGCGCTTGGGCGTAATGCCGATTATGCCCGATACGCCTTCTTTGCCGAGTGTTGCCGCCGCTAACGGCTTTACTTATGAAACAGTTCCTTATACCGATTATAAAACTATGATACGCGATTTTCATCAAAGCAAAATTGACGGATATGTTGACTCAATGCTTGACCCGCACGATTCTCACGATGTGGTAGACGTTTTCGACAGACAAAGTTATCGTCTCCTTGTTCGTTCAGACAATCAAGAACTTTTAAAGCGTTTAAATTTGGCAATGGATCAAATGTTAATGTATCAGTCGAATATTCGTGACAGATTGACCGCAACTTACTTGAGATCAAACGGCTTTCCGTTAATGCTTAGTCGTGAAGAAAAAGATTATTTGGCGCAGAAAAAAAAGCTTAGAGCCGGAATTTTTTTAGCTCATCAACCCTACGCTTATTATGACGAAGACTGGAATTTAGTAGGCGTTTTGCCGGAACTTATAAAGAAAATGTCCGACGACTTAAATATTGAAATTGAAATTGTCGAAGGAAAAAATCTTCAAGACATTAAGGATATGATTACACGCGGCGAATTAGATTTTGTCGCTGATTCCGTTTGCGATTACAGCTGGGCTGAACAGTTCAATATCAGCCCTACCAAACCTTATCTCAATGTAGAATATGTCCCCGTAACTCGGCGCAACTATGAAATTAATCCCGATATTCCCATGAAAGTTGCTTTTGACAAAAATTTATATCATGCCGAACATTTCATTAAACTGCATTACCCTGAAGAACAGTGTATGCCTTTGGATAATATTGAAGATGCATTAAAGGCGGTAAATTCTGGAAAAGCTGATGTTGTTTACTTGCGTCGTAACACGGCACATCCTATGATTGAGGCGACGGAAACTTATATGTTGGAACCTAAAACGGCGTCTGCTTATTCAGAACTGCGCAGTTTAGGTGTTTACTCACATTCTGATCCGCACCTTTGGCTTATTTTGAATAAAGAAATTGGACACATTGACCCAACTTGGATAAGTGATTTAGTTAATAGAAATCAACAGATAACGACGCAATTTTCTCTGAAGTCGGCGGTTTATCATCATCCGTTACGCAGCCTTACGGTATTGGCACTTATTGCGGCGGCAATCGGCGGCTTTTTCATTTATCGAGGTCGTATGCGTCAACGTCACTTTGAACTTGTCGAGCATGTAGCGTACACAGATTTACGTTATGATTTAAAAAATGTTACTTGGATTGAAAAGGAAGTTCCCCCCGCTATGGACAAACTGCGCGAAACGGAACCGAATATGAAAACTTTCTTTGTAGTCTTTTCTATAGCGTCAAGTGCGTCGGCAACTAAGACGCAGGGACATCGCTTGATTGACAAGAAATTTAAGTCTATGGCGGAAGAAATTTCTAAAGAAGATCACGTACTTTTGATAGGTGCAGGTATCGACGTTGACCACTTGATTTGCTTCTGTAAAGCGGAAACTTTAGAAGAAATTATTACTTGGGCTAAATCGATTATTGCGAATAACAGTTACATGGAAACTTTTGCGGAAGGTGCTAAGATTGTTTTGCACACCCGCGCAGGTGTTACGCCGTATACTCCCGACCTTTATGTACAGCAAGCGGTTGACATGGCGGTAATTGCTTGTCATCAAAATGTTACGGACGACGTTCAAGTTTTTGATGAACATTTGCAGGAAACTTTAAAGACGAATCAAGACATTGAAGGGCGTATGGAACAGGCTCTGATTGACGGCGAATTTAAAGCTTGGTATCAACCTAAGTACAATATCAAAACTCGTGAAATTATCGGCGCGGAAGCTCTTGTACGCTGGATTAGTCCTGAAATGGGATTTATGCCGCCGGGCAAATTTATTCCACTCTTCGAACGCAATGGTTTTGTTTTGCAAATTGACTACTATCTTTTGGAGCAAACTTGTAAGTTACAACGTGAACGTCTTGACGCAGGCTTGGAAGTTGTCCCAATTTCCGTCAATCAATCGCGCCTTCATATGACGGAGGAAGGTTACCTTGAAAAAATTAAAATGATTGTGGATACTTACGAATTGCCTGCCGGTTTAGTTGAATTGGAAGTTACCGAAACAATGTTTGGAGACTTCGATAAAAAGTCGGGGCATGACAACGCCGAACATATTATCAACGCGTTGCATGAATTGGGATTCAGTGTTTCAGTTGACGATTTCGGTTCGGGCTATTCGTCATTTATGATGATAGGTTCATTGCCTATGGACGTAATGAAAATTGACAGGTCGCTGTTGACCGGTGCTGATACTTCGCCGCGTCTTCGTGAGATTTTGCGCAACGTTATCAATCTTGGAAATTCTTTGAAGATGAAAGTTTTGTGTGAAGGAATTGAGACGAAAGAGGAAGAAGACCTTCTGCTGGAGCTCGGCTGTTATTACGGACAAGGTTATTTGAATGCTAAACCTATGCCGGTTAATGATTTCGTAGCCTTCCTTGAAAAACGTAACGCAGAAATTAGAGCGCAAGCTAATGCGTAATTAATTAAGAATTACTTTTCACTGACCACTGACCACTTTTCCCTTAACATTAATCGAAGCGAGGTGATAATTTTGGACGAAGATAATTTTTGGAGCGACGAGCAGAATCAAAAATCGTTTAAGCTTATGGCAGTCGGCGCGGTAATTTTGGCGGCAGTTCTAATTTTCACCGGCATTTGGATCAGCAAAAGTGCGCAACGTGATACTGATGACGCAATTCATTCTGTCAGCAGATTGTACTTGAAAGATTTATCGGGACATTGTAAAAAACTTGTCGAATCTCGGTTAAAGCTTATTACCGTTCACATTAATAACGCACTTGAAATTATTGATGAGGCTGATTTACAAAGTCAAGCCGCACTTCAAAATTGGATTGGTCAAATTAAGTTTATCAGCGACGTTAATGAAATTATTTTAGTTGATGCCACCGGTAAAGCTTACACTGCGCAGGAAACTTTCTCCAACTTTGAACCTGACAGCTCGGTTGTCGAAGTTGAGATGAAAGCAAAGCCGTTTATGGATACGCAAATTGTCCGCGCGTTTGTTCGTGTCAACTTTGAAAATGTTTTAGACAAAGACCATATGCATGAGAGCGGCGAAAGTACTGTCTGCAATTTGTACAACCGTAACGGAGAACCTTTAACGCACACCAATAACCAAAGATTTTCCAATACCGCCAACCTCTTTGACGAAATAAAAAATTTCAAATTTAACGCCGGATATAACCTTGAAACTGCCCGCGCAGATTTTCAAGCAGGTAACATAGGATTAATTTCATTTGCCATTGAAGAAAATCATGATGAACTTTTAATCTACACGCCGATTGAGAATACTGATTGGATGTTAATTTGCCTGATTCGCGAAGATTCTATAGGTGAGCAGATCGACGCCGTAAGCAACGGAATTATGGATCGCAGTATGATTCAAATGATGTTGACAATTTTGGTTATGGCGATTATTTGCGGCTTTATACTAAAACAGGCAAAACGTACCGCGCAGATTATTCACGAAAAAGAAATTTCCGAAACGACGAATCAAGTTAAGCGTGCCGAAATGGAAGAAAAAATTTCTCTGCAGAATAAGCTTTTGGAACAAGAGCGGCGGCGTAATCATCAAAACGAAATGATACGCGCATTGAGTTCAGATTATCGCACGGTTTACTATTACGATTTGGACACAGACGAGGGGACTTGTTATCGTTCAACGGCAGGTGTCAGCAGTTATAATGAAGGCGATACGATACAATCTTTCAGTAATTTTGTTGCACGATACATTGAAAATAATGTTACTGCGGGAGATAGAGCGGACGCGTATAAATTTATTTCGCCGCAAAATTTAAGGGAACGGCTTAAGACTGAAAATATTATTTCGCACAGATTTTTAGCGGCTCGTGACGGACAAGAATATTACGCGATGATTCGAGTTGCACGAATTGACGATTCGGAAGAAATTCACGCCGTAGGAATAGGTTTTGTAAACGTCGACGAACAAACCCGCGAAACAATGGCGCAGAATCAGGCTTTGGCTTACGCTCTTAATCAGGCACAGCAAGCAAATATTTCTAAGACAACTTTCCTTTCCAATATGAGCCATGACATACGCACACCTATGAATGCGATTATTGGCTTTACGACAATGGCACTTAGAAATTTTGAAAATCAAGTGCAGGTTAAAGATTCGCTTGAAAAAGTTTTAACGTCGGGCAAACATCTTTTGGGCTTGATAAATGATATTCTTGATATGAGCCGCATTGAAAGCGGGCGCGTCGAAGTTCAAGTAGAAGATTGTAACCTTTCTGAACTCGTCCACAGTTTGATACATATTATTCAGCCGCAAATTACAGCCAAGCAACAAAGTTTCCAGATTGACGCCGTAAAAATTCAAAATGAAGATGTACTTGCTGATAAACTTAAAATTAATCAGATTTTGATAAATCTTTTAAGCAATGCGATTAAGTACACGCAATCGACGGGGACGATTAACTTTACAATTTCGCAATATAAATCTGATAAGGCTGGATTTGCGACGTATGAATTTCGCGTCAAGGATAACGGAATGGGTATGAGTGAAGAATTTTTAAAACATATCTTTGACCCGTTTGAAAGAGAGGCGACAAGCACAAAATCCGGCATACAAGGCACGGGCTTAGGTATGACGATAACCAAAAAGATGGTTGAGTTGATGGGCGGCACAATCAGCGTTACGAGCAAGAAAGGTGAAGGCAGTGAATTTATTGTTAAGCTTGACTTAAAGATTGTTGAGGAAGCTAACCCAATTCCGCTTAGCAATCTTGAAGGTATGCACGCGCTGATTGTTGATGATGATTTTCATACCTGCGACTCCTTGACGGAAATGTTAAATAAAATCGGTATGCGTAGTGAGTGGACGACTTCGCCGCGTGAAGCGATTTTCCGCACAAGGAAAGCGATTAATGACAGCGATCCTTTTGGCGTTTACGTTGTAGATTGGCTTATGCCGGAACTTAACGGCGTTGAAACTGTTCGGCAGATTCGGAAAATTGCAGGAGAATCTGCGGCGATAATAATTTTGACGGCTTACGATTACACAGATATTATCGACGAGGCAAAGGCGGCAGGTGTTACGGGATTTTGTACTAAGCCGTTGTTCCCGTCAGATTTAAAGAAGGCTTTATCCAGAGTTACGGGACATGTCGAAGAAGAAAAGGCTGATGAACTTTCAGAGACCAGCTTTCAAGGCAAGCGCGTTTTGTTGGTTGAAGATATTGAAGTAAACCGCGAGATTGCTAAAATGGTTTTGTCAGAAATGGAATTGGATATTGACGAGGCAACGGACGGTACAGAGGCGGTTGAAATGTTTAAAAAATCTTCGCCGAATTATTACGACGCAATTTTAATGGATATTCAGATGCCTGTTATGAACGGTTATGAAGCAACAAAAGTTATTCGTAAACTTACCCGCGCAGATTCTAAAACTGTTCCGATTATCGCAATGACTGCCAACGCCTTTGACGAAGATAAAAATAATGTACTTGAAGCCGGTATGAATGACCATATTGCAAAGCCGCTTGATATTCCGAAACTTTTAATGACTTTGAAAAAATATTTAGACTAGTGAATAGTAAACAGTAAATAGTGAATAGTAAAAAACTGACCACTATTCACTATTTACTAAAAAATGGAGGTAAATTTAAATGTCAATGATTGACCAAGACGATAAAAATTTGGTAGAGAAAAAAATTTCAAGCGAAAAAGTTTTTGACGGTGTACTGTTGCACGTCAGCAAAGATGAAGTCGAACTTCCGAACGGACATAAGGCTATACGCGAATGGATTAAACATCCTGGCGCGTCGGCGATAATTCCGTTGTTGCCTGACAATCAAATAATTTTGGTGCGTCAATTCCGTTATCCCGTCGGACAAGTTACGTTGGAAGTCCCCGCAGGTAAGCTTGACATTGAGGGCGAAGATCCGATAATCTGCGCGGAGCGTGAACTTTCCGAAGAAACGGGTTACACTGCAGGAAAAATTTGGAAGCTTACGACGATAGCCACGACTGTTGGATTTAGTGATGAATATATTCACTTGTACGCGGCGACAGATTTAACTAAGGGCGCACAACATCCTGACGACGACGAATTTATTAACGTGGTAAAAGTTCCGTTGACGGCAGCGTTGCAGATGGTTGAAACGGGAAAAATTATTGACGCCAAGTCTATCATTTCTATTTTACTTTTGGCAAAACAAATTTTTCATAAAAAATAATCGGAGGGATTTTTATGCGTAATGAAAATGTTTCGCGGTCGGACGATAAGAAAATTATTTTGACGAGTGCAAACAGCCTCGCCGTTAAAGAAAAAATTGAGCGTGTCTCAAAAATTCTTATGGAGCGTAATAAAAAAGCTTACAAGGTATTATCAAATAAATGAGCGGTAAAATTCAACAACAAATTGAGCTTATCTTAAAAGACGTATTACAATTTCACGCAGAATTAGAAGGCAATAAAGATTTTGCAACCGGCGCGGGTATTCGTGATTTTGGTTTGCTTGAATCAGCGGTTAATGCGCCGTTTCAAACTTTCGGCGGTCAAGATTTATATGAAACGATTTTTGACAAAGCCGCGCATTTGGCATACGGTTTGACGAAAAATCACGGATTCGTGGACGGAAATAAAAGAGTTGCTCTTCACGCAATGTTGGTCTATCTTATGGTTAATGATATTGATGTAGAATACACTCAAGAAGAACTTGTTCAACTGGGGCTTGATATTGCGGACAGTAAAATTTCGCCTGACGAAATATCTTTATGGCTGAAAAGTAGAGAGAGGTTTTTAAATGTTAGATGATTTTGGAGGATTTTTAATTGGCGCAGTGGTATCCTTGCCGGGCATTATCATTGCAATGGTTATTCACGAATGGGCGCATGCAAGGATAGCTTACGCGCTGGGAGATTATACGCCGAAAATGGACGGACGCTTGACGCTTAATCCCGCCGCGCATGTTGACATATTCGGCTTGTTAATGTTGTTTATCGTACACTTCGGCTGGGCTAAACCCGTAAGAATAAATGCAAATAATTTCAGTCACCCGCGCAGAGATGACATTTTAGTTTCATTAGCGGGACCAATGGCAAATTTATTTATGGCGTTTTTGGCATTAATAGTTTGGGTTTTACTTTTGAAATTCGGCGTAGAATTGTCGGAAGGCGCAAACTCGGTAATTCAGCTGATTATGATAATCAACATAAACTTTGCTATCTTCAATATGTTGCCAATACCGCCGCTTGACGGCTCGCACATTTTGAGAAATTTATTGCCGTATGAATTGGCACGAAATTTCGTTTACCTTGAGCGTTACAGTTTTATAATACTGTTGATTTTCTTAATGACGCCAATTTTGGGATATATCTTTGTACCGCTGCAGAGATTCATTTTAGGAATTTTCCAAGCGATTGTTGGAATTTTTCTTTAGTTAATAGTTAATAGGCATTAGTAAGTAGTAATTTCCACTATTAACTATTTACTAATCACTATTCACTAAAAAGGAGTTTACACGTGGAATTAAGTTTTGCAGAGATTTTAAAAACAATCATCATTGGAATTGTTGAAGGGCTTACGGAATGGTTGCCGATTTCTTCAACGGGACATATGATTCTTGTCGACGAATTTATAAAGCTCGACGTTACAAAAAGCTTTATGGATATGTTCCTTGTCGTGATACAGTTGGGCGCAATTTTAGCGGTCGTCGTGCTGAATTTTGGAAAATTAAATCCGTTTTCACCATACAAGACTGACGTACAACGTAAGCAAACTTTTCAGCTGTGGTACAAAGTTATAATCGCTTGCATACCGGCGGCTGTTATAGGTTTAGCCTTCAATGACTTCATGGAAGAACATTTTATGACTGCACCGGTCGTGGCGGGAGCGTTGATTTTCTACGGAATAATTTTTATTGTCGTGGAACATTTCAACCGTTACCGCACGCCTAAATTTTACAAGCTTGAACAACTTGATTACAAAACTGCGCTGATAATCGGTATTTTCCAAGTACTGTCGTTAGTGCCGGGAACTTCGCGCAGTGGCTCAACAATTTTGGGCGGTATAATTTTCGGTACAAGTCGCGTCGTTGCGGCAGAGTTTACATTTTTCTTAGCTATACCCGTAATGTTCGGCGCAAGTTTGTTAAAGCTGGTCAAATTTGGTTTTAATTTCAACTCGGCGGAATTAATAATTCTTGCCGTCGGAATGATAACCGCGTTTATCGTTTCTATTTTGTCGATAACATTTTTACTGCGCTACATCAAAAAGAATGACTTCACGGCTTTTGGTTGGTACAGAATAATTTTGGGAATAATCGTACTCGGTTACTTATTCTTCATAGGAGACCCTGTCTGATGAAAATTTTTGTGGGACTCGGCAACCCAACTAATGAATATGCAACGACAAAACATAACGTCGGCTTTATGTTGGCTGATAAACTTGCCGCCGAATTAGGCGCAGGAATTTGGCGAGATAATTTTTCCGCGCAGGTTGCCGAAGCTTTTTTGGACGGTGAAAAAATTTTAATCGTTAAGCCGCAAACTTTTATGAATGCCAGCGGAGAATCAGTTGTACCGCTTATGAATTTTTATAAAGTTCCCGTCGAAAATCTAATTGTTGCTCATGACGATATGGATTTACCTGTTGGGAAAATTCGTTTAAGACCTTTGGGAAGTGGCGGCGGGCATCGCGGCGTTGATTCGATTATTCAAAATTTCGGCGGAATAAAAAATTTTCCGCGTGTCAGAATTGGGATTGGGCGACCTCCCGCAAATTGGACAGTCAACGGTCATGTGCTTAGCCCTTTCAATGAAGATGACGCTAAAAAAATTTCTGCCGCGCTTGATGAACTTGTACCCGCCGTAATTTGTATTTTCCGTGAAGGTATTGATATTGCGATGAATAAATTTAATCCTAAACGTGAGAAAAAAATTTTGGAGGAAATAAAAAATGATGAGAGTATTACTTGCTGAAGATGATAAAAGACTTGGCAGATTAATTCAATATATGTTGACGCAAAACCGCGTACAAGTTGAATGGATAGTCAACGGCGCGGACATTTATGAATACGCAATGTTTTCAGAATATGACATTTTGATTTTGGATTGGATGATGCCTAATGTGTCAGGGATTGACGCCTGCCGCGCATTACGTGAAGCCGGTTACGAGAAAGCAATTTTAATGTTGACGGCGAAAGATACCATTGAAGATCGCGTAACGGGACTTGACGCGGGCGCAGATGATTATCTTGTAAAGCCGTTTGAGTTTGAGGAACTTTTGGCGAGACTGCGTGCGTTGGGACGGCGTACAAGTCAAAAAATTCAGCAGGAAATTGTAGAAGTCGGCGAATTTACTTTGAATCGTACAACAAAAGTTTTGAAGAAAAAAAATCAAGTCATACAACTTTCACCGCGTGAATTTCAGCTGTTTGATTTACTTTCACAAAATTTGGGTGTCGTCGTACCGCGTGAAATTATTTTGGACAGAATCTGGGGACTTGAACGCGATATTACGTCAAACAATATTGATTCGTATATGAAGATTTTGCGCAAAAAATTAAACGACGTTGACGGAAGTATTGCGATTAAAACTGTTCGCGGCATTGGTTATCGTTTGGAAGCGTAATTAGGGAAAAGGTTTTTCACTAAGCCCTAAAAAGGTGAGCCGTATGGAAATTTTCAGAAGTAGCCGTCTTAGATTGACATTGGTATATTCTTTTACAATGGGAATATTTTTGTGCGTTCTGATTTTTTTAGTGCATATGTCAATGGATTGGGCTATGTTTTCAGAGCAGGCTCAAGAAATTTCCGACGCGGCGGAGGATGTTGCCGAAACTCAAGCCTACCAAATTCAGCATCCTAACATAACTGTTGATGAAACACGTTATTACAAAAATGCTAATGACAGATTATTTTTCTATATCTTTACGCCGGACGGACAACTTTTAAATTTTGTGCGTGCCTCATTTAGGATTGAGCCGTTTATTTTGGAATTTATGTCGCCGGAAAAATTTACTGCCGCGCAGGTTCAAGTATTCGATTTGCCGAGCGAATCCGGGCGGCTAATAAACGTGATGATGACTTCAAAAGTTATTCGCGTCAACGAAATAGAACAAATAATTTACGTCGGCAAAGATGTAACCGCGTTGTATTCGGGACTTCGTAAAGCAACGTATATGTTGATAATTTTGGGCATAGTTGCGTTAATAATCGCTACGGTATTTGGTCACGCAATGGCAGGACGCGCAATAATTCCGCTTAAGGAAGCTTACGAAAAACAAAAACAATTTGCGGCAGACGCCTCTCATGAACTTAGGACGCCGCTTTCAGTGGTTATGGCGTCAGCAGATTTACTTTTAGCAGACCCGTCAATTCAAGAACCGTTTTTGAAAGAAGTTATCGGCGACGTTAAAAGCGAAGTTAAAAAGATGACGAAACTTGTCAGCGATTTATTAATGGTTGCGCGGAGCGATAATAACGCGTTGAAAGTAAAAATTCAGCAAGCCGACTTGGGAGATTTGCTAAGTCAAAATGTGCGTATGATGACGCCGCTTGCTGAAAAAAAAGATATTTCGCTAATTGGTGAAGGATTTAAAAAAGTTATCATTGATTGCGACGAACAGAAAATAAAGCAGTTAATTTTGATTCTCGTCGACAATGCGATTAAGTACACGCCGAATGGCGGCAGCGTCGTAGTAAGGCTTGGTGAAACGGATTCGCAGAAAACAACTTTTTCAGTTAGTGACAGCGGAATTGGTATTGAGCCGGAAGATCAGAAAAAAATTTTTGACAGATTTTTCCGCGTCGATAAGGCAAGGTCTCGCGAAATGGGCGGCAACGGTTTAGGCTTGGCGATAGCTACGGAAATTTTGCGCATACACGACGGAAAAATTTCTGTTTACTCTGAACCGGGACGCGGCACAAAATTTACCGTCGAGTTGAAAAGAAATTTGACTAAATAATTTTTGACTGTTACGTTTTAATTTTGGCGCAACTCTTCCGCCAATTCGTGAATAACTTTCATACGATACAAAAAACCTTGCTTGCTGATACCGCATTTTACAGCAATTTCTTTCGTGCTGTCGTCAGGATATTTTAATCGAATTTCCATAGCCTGTTTAATTTTTTCCTCGACTTCAACGCCTTTTGACATAATCAGATGAATATCTGCAATTTGTTTCTGCGCGGCGGCAACAACTTTGCTAACGTTCGCAGTCTCACAGTTTACAATGCGATTAACCATAGCGCGTACTTCCTTAACGTTACGTGCCACTTCAAAATGTTCGACAGCTTTTTCCGCGCCGATTATCGCTAAAAAATCGCAAATGGCATCGCCTTCTTTAAGGTAGACGACGAAAAATTCTTTGCGCTCATAAATGCCGGCATTCATATCAAAAATTTTAAAAATTTTTTTCACAAACTCGGCAATAGTTTTATTTACAAATGCCATTTCAAGGTGATTCATTTTTTCAGGACTGTTTACACTTCCGCTCGCCAAAAAAATTCCGCGCAAGTACGCAACGCCTAGATTCGGACGGTTCAAAATTTCTGCAGGACATAAATCATTGAAAAGATTTTTCGTCTCATTCGTCAACAAAATTCTTACGATATACTTTATTTTTTTTCTAGGAAATTTTTTTCGACCGACTATAATTTTCAGCGTTAAGTCTTGAAAAATTTTCTTAACCAGCTTAAAAAATTTTCTTGCAACGGCGGCGTTGGCATGACAAAAATCTATTCGCCCGTTACCTTCCTCCGCGCAACACGCCAACATTGCATTAAGTTCTGCGCGTAAAAGTTCCGTATCCTCGCCGAAGACTCGCGCCAATTCGTTTTTAACTTCACACGTGTATGAAAATTTTTGCGACATTTTATCACCTCGATTTTTTTGAAACGCGTAATATAAAAAATTTAGCCGCTCTCATTAGAAAACGGCTATTTTAATTTAAAAAAATTTATCAACAAAAATTATTCAATCTCTTCAAGCGTAATATTTTGGTTAGTGAAAATGCAAATATCTGCCGCGATATTTAACGCTTCCTTAGCAATTTCCGCCGCTGACATTTCGGTATGTGCAATGAGTGCACGCCCTGCCGCCAATGCGTAAAAGCCGCCTGAACCTATTGCCGCAACATCACCGTCCGGCTCAATAACTTCACCGTTGCCCGACAACATTAAAATCGTATCTTTATCGGCGACAAGCAATAACGCTTCAAGTCGACGCAAAATTTTATCTGTGCGCCAATCCTTAGCCAACGCAACAGCCGCCCTTTGTAAATGTCCGTGACATTCCTCAAGCTTACCTTCAAATTTCTCAAAAAGCGTAAAAGCATCTGCTACAGAGCCAGCGAATCCCGCTACAACTTTATCGTGATACAAGCGACGAACTTTTTTAGCCGTCGACTTCATAATTGTACTTTGTCCAAAAGTAACCTGACCATCGCCCGCTATTGCAGTTTTTCCGTTACGTTTTACGGCAACAATCGTTGTTGCTTCAAACATTTAATCAGCTCCATTCTTAAGATTAAAAAAATTTTCTGCTTTACTTACAGTCTCCTGAAACGATTTTAGAACTTTCTTTTCGGGGTATATCGTCATTTCCTCTTCAGTGACTGCGCGTCCGAACCTGAAATATCCCTCGAAATTTTCTTCTTGAAAAATTTTCTGCAAAGTTTTTTCATCAGGAAAAATATTTATCCCTAAACTGTGCGGCATATGAAACCAAAAAGTTGTACCTGCAATTAAATTTATTTTCAGACAAAACAGCGCGTAATAATTTTTTTGCTTGTCAATTTGGCAATGCGGACATTTATCGTACATTTTTGGATTATCAAAATAGTTGCGCTTGCCATAGTCAAATATAGACAAACACATTTGAGAGGATAAACTCTCCAGCGTACTACACACCTCTATCCGATTGTATAACAAAATCCCACTTTCGCGGAATCTGCCACTTTCGGACTACTTTTAACTTCTACTACAACCACCTTTCAAAATAACATGTCTGTCTGTCCCCCGACTCTTCGTCATCTTTGCCATTCCATAGTGTTATAGTGTCTTGCCCGAATCGCCAGCGGGGCTATTTTTTGATTCACTGATAACGGAACTGAAAACTAAGCTGTAGCCACATCCTTCTTGGTGGTCTGTCATTCCTTCATCTTAAGTCGGTCAACATATAGAATACCATAAATGCCTATTTTGGTCTATAAAATTTAAATTCAAATATAATACGCGTCTGACGGATGAACATAATCGAAATACATATCTTTGATAAGTTGATAATGAAATTCACAAAAATAAACGTAGATTTTGTCGGGATATTCGGGAACGTACAAATAAGGAGTCGAATATTTTGACTTAAGTAAAATCTCAATGGCGCGATTTTTCAGAGAGTAGCATAAATCTTTCTGCGCGGAATATTTATCGCCGTACTTAATTGCCCGCCGAGATTTTAACTCATTCGTTTTAGCCCAACGATTTACCCACTGCGTCCAAAAAGCTAACTCAAAAATTATCCCCGCTTCTTCGTCCAACGGATAGAAAAAATTTAATTCTTGGCTTAACTCCAACTTTGAATATTCGCGCAGATTTTCATTTCTTTGAAAAGAGGCACGAGATTTTTCGACCGCCGATTTACGATTAGCCAAACTTTTTTCTTTATAATCTTTGCGCCATTCGTCAATAAGTTCAGGCGTGATTGAGTTGCAAATAAAAATTCTGTCGTAATAAGGGCATTTTAAATCTTTGCCGAATTTATGAAAATCTTCGTAATAAACGACGGGCAATTTATTTTCTGCCGTCCAACGTTGCCGTTCAGCTTTAGTACACTGAAGAATTTCCTCTGTATCCTGCGGGCTTAAGGCAAGTTCCTTTTTAAAAGTTTCGTGATAATCGATAAGAATTTTTTCATCATCAAGCAAATTTTTTACGGCGTCCACTATGACAGATTTTTTTACGCGCTTAGGAAAAATTTTACCGTATTTTTCGGCAAATTCCGTAAGCTTATCCAGAGTTACTCTTTTGAAAATGTCTTCCATTCCTCAACCGTCACGCAGAAAATTTTGTCAAACGATTTCAGTTGAGTACTATTCGTCAAAAATAAATCGCAACCGCTACAAATTGCGGCGGCAAGTTGCAACGCGTCCATAGTTTTAAAATCTTTGTATTCTGCGCGGAGTTTTGCCGCTTCAACTGCAACGGCGTTATCGATTACACGAACATTTACGTTAAAATTGTGGATAAACTTCCAAAAATAATTCACGCCTTCTTCGTTGTGGTTACGATAATTGTACGTGAGATATTCTTCACAAGTAACCGAAGACGTGAAAATTTGATACCTGTCACTCAAAACCTCGAAGAAAATCTTATCCATATCTTTTTTCAACGGAGAATTTTCACCGAGAAAATAAATCAACGGTGCAGTATCAAAAAAGATTTTTCTAAAATTTGCCATTTTAAAAACTCCTTAATAAGCAATTTAAAAATTTCTGTCCGCACGCGATTCGTTAATATACGCGTCAACATCTTCTTTGCCGTTAAAAGACCCGCCGCCGGAAAACGTTTTAATCAAGATATTAATTTCGCCTTCCGTCATGTATTTCGGATCATCATTTTCCAAAATCGTGACAATGACTTTTTGTCCTGCCGTCAAATTTACACCTTCATCGAGGATAAATTTTTCCCCATCGTAGATCGCAGTAACTGATTGCATCATACAAAATCATTCCCCTCAATAAATTTTTCTAATGTTGATAATGCCCGCGCAGATAATTTTTCTTTGCGGTCAGATTTTTTTACGCACTCTGTGAACGGCGGCAACAATCCAAAAGTTACATTCATCGGCTGGAAATTTTTATTTTCCGTCGTGATATAGCTTGCCAATGCTCCGTGACAAGTTTCAGGCGGAAAAATTATTGCGTCTAATCCTTTAGCCAATCGTGCCGCGTTGACGCCTGCCATTAAACCTGCCGCCGCTGATTCGACGTAACCTTCAACGCCAGTTATTTGTCCCGCAAATAAAATTTCCCGCGCAGATTTTAATTGAAATGTCGGTAATAAAACTTTCGGCGAATTTATGTAAGTGTTTCTGTGCATTACGCCGTATCGTACAATTTCCGCGTTTTCAAGTCCCGGTATCGTGCGAAAAATTCTGCGTTGCTCATTCCAAGTCAAATGTGTTTGAAAGCCCACTAAATTATACAACGTCGCCGCGAAATTGTCTTGTCTAAGTTGTACAACGGCGTAGGGTAATTTTCCTGTGCGAGGGTCTTCAAGCCCAACGGGTTTCATTGGTCCGAATCGTAAAGTATCTTCACCGCGTGCCGCTAAAACTTCGACGGGCAAGCAACCTTCAAAGAAAATTTCTTTTTCAAATTCATGTGGCTTAGTTTTTTCTGCGTTGATTAAATCTGCGCGGAATTGCAAATATTCTTCCCGCGTCATAGGGCAATTTATATAAGCGGGTTCATCGCCTTTGCCGTAACGTGACGCCTTGAAAGCCTTGTCGAAATTTATCGAATCAACCGTAACAATAGGTGCCGCCGCGTCGTAAAAATAAAATTCATCACCTCCCGTCAAATTTTTAATTTCGTCCGCCAAAAATCCTTCCGTCAAAGGTCCGCTGGCGATAATTAAAATGTCGTCAGAATTTATAAGCGCGTCTAAGTTTGTGACTTCTTCCTGTACGAAATTGACGCAAGATTTAACTTTTTCCGTAACTGCCGCACTAAAATTTTCTCTGTCGACAGCTAACGCGCCGCCTGCAGGAATTTTATTTTCATCAGCGGCAGACATTATCACGGAATTTAATCTGCGCATTTCCTCTTTAAGTACGCCAACCGCATTTGACAATCCTGCCGCACGTAAAGAATTACTGCAGACCAATTCCGCAAAATTTTTCGTCTTATGTGCAGGAGTTTGTTTAAGCGGTCGCATTTCATGTAAAAATACTTCGACGCCGCGATTTGCAGCCTGCCACGCCGCTTCACTACCCGCTAATCCCGCGCCAATTATATGAACTTTTTTCAATCGTCTTTAACCGCCTTTTTACGCGCTTCAGAACGCTTTTTCGCATCGGCAATAATTTTATTAATCGGATGGTTAACACGCGACGGACAACTTTCATTGCCGCAATAAAACATTGACGCACGATTTTTAAATTTACGCGTGAACATCGTAGCTCCGCAAGTTTTACACGTCGTATTTTGCGGCTCGTCCCAAGTCTGAAAATCGCAAACAGGATAATGTTCACAACGACATAAAGTCCTGCCGCGCCCAAAATCCCGTTTTGTCAATCGCTCGCCACACTTTGGACATTTTTGTTCCAAATATTTTACATAAGGTTTAACGTTTTTACAATCGGGATAACCTGAACACGCCAAGAAAAATCCGTAACGTCCATGCTTAACTAAAAGAGGCTTACCGCATTTGTCGCAAATTTCTCCGCTGTCAACGTCGGGTTCATCTTGCGGTTTAGCGTCTTCGCCTAATTCTTCAATCGCTCTTTCAAAATTTTTTTCAAACTTCCCGCAATAATTACTGATAACAGAAATTTTTTCCGCTTTGCCGTCCGCAATTTCATTAACCTGCGCGGAAAGTTTTTTGTAACTGTCAACGCTGAAATCTTCGTCAAAAAATCCTTCCAACGCGCTTAATACACGTCGTCCCAACTCCGTCATCTTAAACGTAGAATTTTCAGACGTGATATATTTCCGCTTAACAAGGCTGGCAATTCCTATCGCGTAAACTTCCGCCCAATCAATGCCGAGACTTTCCAATTTCATCATCAAAGATAATTCGTTGCAATCGGTTGGTGAAGAAATTTTTTCAGCACCGCTATAATTATAAATCAGTTCGTAAAGTTTGAATTGACTTTCCGTCAAATATTCTTTTACACTCTCCGGCGTGCGATTTTCCGTCGTTAATTTAATTTCTTCAGTCGGACATTTGATTAAACCGCAGTAACCTTCCTTCTCAAAATTAATTCCTTCAAAAAGTTGTTCGGCAAGTAAGCGCGTTTTAGCCGCAGAAAAATTTAATTCTTTCGACGCAAGCATTTGCAAATTAGCGGCGGTAAAATTTTTGTCTAACGTAATTTCTTTGCAGGGCTGAAAGTCATTGATAAGCTTTAAAAGCATTGCGCGAAATCTGCCGACCTTTACGCCGCGATAAATTTTACAAGAAAGATATTCGCCGATTTTATGACTTACAAGCTTGTCGATAATTTGTTTGGCTTGAAAGGCGTCCGCAAGTTTATCGTCAATCGTGCGGGCATTGTCCAACGAATTTTTAATGGCGTCGCGTGTCATTTCCTCAAACCACATACGACAGTTGGAATACTGATTAACGCCAAAGACTTCGCAGAGTTGACGCGCTAAAAATTCTCCGCGCAGATTCGGACTCGTCGCCAAAAAAATTCTGCGTGCATTCAAAGTTTCTTTCTTAAGTTCGGTAAGCAATGAACCTTTGCCGCGAACAGTGATATAATCAGGTAAATAATTTTCGTCAACACCGATTCGACTTTTCGGCAAATCTTTCAAAAATCCCTCCGTCGAAAGCACCGTGTAAGATCGTCCCAAAAACTTTTTCAACGTTCGCGCCTTATTCGCGCTGTCAGTAAGTATCAATGATTTCAAATTTTTTTTAACAGCCATAAAATTTTTTCCTTTCAACCAAGCTTTTTAAGTGGTCAGTGAAAAGTGGTCAGTGGTCAGTTTTTCACTATTCACTGATTAATTATCCTTTATGCCTTATCCCTTACTATAAGTCCCGTCCTTTTCGACGATACAATTTTTCATTTCAAGTTGCAGAAGAATTGATGGAATTTCATCTGGTGAAACTTCCTCAACCGTATCCAAAATTTCATCAATCGTAATAAAATCGCTTGAAGGTATCACATCAAAGATTTTCTTTTCAACGCCTTCAAGCTTCAAAGTTTCGTTATTAATTTGTTTCGTATCAGAAATATTTTGTTCATCAAAAATATTTTTTTCAATAGATTTATTTTGCGTCCAATTATAAAATTCTAAAATGTCAGCGGCACTCCTAACTACAGTACCGCCGCCGCTGTCACGAATCAGCCTGTTGCAACCAACGCTTTTCTTCCAATAAATACTGCCCGGCACTGCGAACACGTCACGACCAAAATCGCCCGCATATCCGCAAGTTATATCTGCGCCGCTACGTTCCCCCGCCTCAATTACAATCACGCCGCGACTAAGCCCAGCAATAATTCTGTTACGCGGAGGAAAAGTTTCTTTAGTTGGAGGTTGACTCGGTTTAAAATCCGTCATTACAACACCTTTTTCAGCAATTTCGCGTATAAGCTTATGATTCGGAACTTTGAAGGCGTACTCAATACCGCAACCAAGCACGGCAACTGTCCTCCCGCGTTTCATCGCGCCCATATGCGAAAAGGTATCAATCCCGCGAGCCGCGCCGCTTACGATTGTAATTCCTGCAGCGGCAAGTTCTTCAGCAATTTCCATCGCAACACGTTGACCGTAATCAGTATTGTTGCGCGTGCCGACCATTGCAATTCTTTCAGCGAAAGGTTCAAGAGTCCCGTAGTAATAAAAAACAGTCGGCGGATTTTGAATTTCCATTAACATTGGCGGGTAATCTTCATCATATATACTGCACAGTCCGATATTTTTTTTGTCACAGTATTCGATTAATTTTGCGGGGGCGTCGGGATTATTGGCGCGAAAATCTAAAAAAGATTCCAACGCCTTTTGTGGAAGTCCTGCCTTTTCAATTTCGCCGCTTTTCGCCGTCCAAACAGATTGAGCGTCGCCAAAAAAATTAATCAGTTGTTGTACGCGGACACTTCCTAAATATTTTGCCGCGCCGATAGTTGCAACGTAATATTTTTCTACTGTACTAAGCAATGTTCGCCGCCTGCCGATAGTTATAACTTGCGTAAAAAAATTTGCGTTTAGGCATTTCTTCAAAAAAAGAATCCTCCGGCAAATCTTTATAATCATCAGATTTTGTAAAATTTTTCCATTCATCCTCAAGGGCGCGAATCGTCATAATAAATTTTTCCATAACGTCAAGCTTAGAATTTTTTTCCTCTGAATTTTCATCAGCGGTTGACAAATTATTTTCCATAGGATTTAAAAGATTTTCTGTAGGCGTCGAAGTCGCATTGACGGCAATATTTTCGGTAGGCATTGAAATATTTTCAGTTGAAATTGAAACGTCACTGATTGCTCCGCCCGTCGATATGCCGCCGGATTGACAAGAGGAAAGTTCTGCGCCTGCTTCTGCGGACGCCTTAACCATAGCGCGTGAAAGAATTTGTCGAGCTTCCTGCTTAGTTGTCGCGCTTTTCAATTCATTTTTAAGTTCTTCGCGGGCGTCGTCGGCATGTTTAGCTTTTCTGTAAAGATTAACGTCATTTTTGTTAAGAAATGCCATTTCTTCATCAGAAAGTTTTTTACCCCTCTTCAATTTATGTTTGATACTTTCAAGACGCGCCTCTTTAATTTTTTCGGAAACAGTTTTGTTAGTTTCGGAGACTTGCTCATACATTGAAGAATATTGAAACGCCAAATTGCCGTTTGAATCCATAACGCGCTGACCTGTATGAATTTTGTAATTAGCGGCGAATGATAAATTTTTCTGCTTAATGTACGAGCCGACCTTTCCCATAGTCGCAAAATCCATTTTGAAAACCTCCTTGTCAAGTACAGCAAAAAATTATTCCCCAATAATCCTAACTTCAGGAGTAAGCGTGACGCCGTGCGCTTCATTGACGCGCCGACTAACTTCTTTAATTAAATTCAAAACATCTTCGGCAGTAGCACCGCCTGCATTTACGACAAAACCTGCGTGTTTTTCCGAAACCATCGCGCCGCCGACCTTGAGTCCCTTCAAACCCGTTTTATCAATCAAAGTCCCTGCGAAATATCCTTTAGGACGCTTGAAAGTACTGCCTGCGCTTGGAAATTCTAATGGCTGTTTACTTTCGCGTTTACGAGTAAATTCCGCCATTTGATTTTTAATTTCGTCAAAATTTCCGCGCGTCAAATTCAATTCAACTTCACAAATTGCGCAATCATTTTTTTGAAAAATACTTTGACGATAACCCAAATTTAAAGCGTCTGCATTGAAAGTCAAAATCTCTGCAGACTTCGACACGGCAGTAACTTTAGCGACAATATTTTTCATTTCGCCGCCGTAAGCTCCCGCATTCATATAAACCGCGCCGCCGAGACTGCCGGGAATACCCACTGCAAATTCAAGACCGCTTAAAGATTTTTCCGCCGCGAATTTTGAAACGTCTTTAAGCAACGCACCAGCACCGGCAATAATTTTTTCACCTTCTGCGCGGATTGTGCCAAAAAATTTATCGCTAAACTTTACGACAACGCCGCGTATACCGTTATCAAGAATCAAAACGTTGGAGCCGTTGCCAAGAATCGTACAAGGCAAATTAAACTCGTCTGCAAGTTTGATAATGGCGGCAACTTCCTCAATGTTTGAAGGGAAAACTAAAACGTCCGCCGCGCCGCCGATTTTAAAAGTTGTATGTTCACACATTGGCGCGTGAAAAATAAATTGATCGCCCCTAAGAAATTCGACGAGTTTATTTTTAAATGCGTCCTCGCAATCCATTGAAAAAAATTTCCCTCCTCAAAAATTTTCCTTATTTTAAAATAGACAGTGGTAAAATGTCAAAGACTTTTTAAAAGTTTGCACAAAGTAGTTGAATCGTTTACAAAATAATCGACAACAAAAATAGCGGCGTCAACGGGTTTGTGAACACCGCCATAAGCTATTGAAATGTCCGCCGCCTTTAACATCGGGACATCATTAAAACTTTCACCAATCGCTATAACTTTTTTACAAGTTTGTTTGAGTTGCCGAATTACAAAATCTTTTTTCAAAATTTCTTTTAAGACTGGAACACCGTGCACATCAAGTTCACTGGTTGATGAAAATATTTCACAGCCTAACTTTTCGGCAACAGGTTTGATCCAACAATCCAAGTTCCCCGTAACTACGACACATTGAGATTTATTTTCGCGAATAAACTTAAAAATCTCTTCGTCAAGTTCAATGGAACTCATAATTTCTGAAATTTTTTTAAGCGGAATTTTTTTCAAAATCTCATAGCGCATACGAAAAGATTTTTCAAAAGAAATTTTCCCTGCCAGCGTCAAGTCCGTCAAAAATTTCATCTGCGCGGCAAGTCCAAGTTCCTTAGCCAAAATCGGCAACGTTTCAACCTTCGTAATTGTGCCGTCCAAGTCGAATGCAAATTTTTTCACGGACGCTAAAATTTTTTATTTGAACTCTACAAATTCGTTGATACGTGCGCCGCCCTTCGTCATAGGTTCAACAAAACTGCGCCACACATTTAAAACAATTACGCGAGGATTGTCCGTATCTTCGAGGGCTTTTTGAAGTGAGTTTGCAAATTCTTCCTGCGTCGACACGGCAACGGCTTTGATACCAAAACTTTCCGCGTATTTGACGTAATCCATTTGATAATCAAATTCGCAGGCAATGTAGCGTTCCTTGTACATAACCTTTTGAAGTTGGCGAATCATACCGAGACTTGTATTGTTGACAATAAGCGAAATTATCGGCAACTTAAGACGAGCGATTGTGTAATATTCGTTGCCCGTCATTTTAATTCCGCCGTCACCGGTCACGCAAATAACGCGGCGATTTTTCCCGTAAGCCATTTGCGCTCCCATAGCGGCAGGAAGTCCGAATCCCATTGTACCCAAGCCGCCTGAAGTAAACCAAGTGCGCGGTTCTTCAACTTTTAAATGTAACGCCGCCCACATTTGATGTTGTCCAACGTCCGTAGCATATGCAAAATTTTTTCCGGCAGTTTTCTTAGCAATTTGATGCATTGCCCAAGGAACTGTCAAGCGGTTTACTTGATAATCGTATTCAAAATTTTCCTGCCAACTTTCAATCTGTTTCCACCAATCTGCGCGGTCTTGATTATAATCGTGGCGCGTCAACAGTTTAAGAATAACTTTCATATCTCCGGCAAGTCCTAAACTTCCCGCAATATTTTTGTCAATCTCGGCAGGGTCAATGTCAATGTGAATAAATTTTTTAGCTTGCGTGTACTTGCTGACATTGCCTGTTTGTCTGTCACCGAATCGACTTCCAATCGCGATAACCAAATCTGCCGCCGCTATAGCGTGATTCGCCGCCTTATTGCCATGAAGTCCTGCAAAGCCTAAATGTTGCGGATGACTGCGCGGAATTGCACCAATTCCCATTAACGTGTTGACGGCTGGCAAATTGTAGCGTTCAATGAAATTTATAATTTCCTTCGACGCACCCGCACTTACCGCACCGCCGCCAATTATCGCGACAGGTCTTTCAGCATTCAAAATTTCTTCGACAGCTTCCGCCGCGCAGATTAAAAAATCGGGGTCAGGCTTGCCTACAGATTTTTCTTCAAAAACTTTCGGCTTATAATCAACGTCAGCGGAAAAAATATCTCGCGGAATGTCTACAAGTACGGGACCGCGTCTGCCGCTCATCGCAATTTCAAAAGCTTGACGAATCGTCCCGACAAGTTGACGCGCATCCTTGACTTTGAAATTATGTTTAGTTATGGGCATAGTTATATCCAAAATGTCCGTCTCTTGGAAAGCGTCTTTGCCTAACAGTTGCGTTTCAACTTGTCCAGTAATTGCAACGACGGGGATTGAGTCCATAAAAGCCGTAGCAATTCCCGTTACCAAATTTGTTGCGCCCGGTCCTGAAGTTGCCATACATACACCGACTTTGCCCGACGCCCGCGCATAACCGTCCGCCGCGTGTGCCGCATTTTGTTCATGCGTAACCAAAATTTGACGGATTTCTTTTTCGTCTAAAAGTTCATCATATAACTTTAAAAGCGTGCCGCCGGGGAAACCGAAGATTGTATCAACACCTTGCTCCCTCAAACATTCAATTATCGCCTTAGCCCCGCTAATTATCAAATTTTATCACCTCCATTAATCTACATACTTCCAATGGTAGCCGCCTGCTTTAGATCGTTGTCCACGACAAACCCGCGTAATATGTGCCGCATGGGTATTACATTTTTTAGCGGCTTCGGTAATTGTATCAAAAACTTGATTTAATTCTATACAACAAACTTTTCTCGTATGCGGTTTTTTAGGTTGTCTCAACTTTTGTTCAAAACTAAGTGGACTGTCGACATATTCAAACCGATGTCCTGCGGCAGTTATTTGTTTACCGCGACAAACTGCAGATATAGTTGAATGACCTACTTTAAAACGTCGTTCTACAGCCGATACAGAAGGAAAAATTTCTCCTGTATCAATGCAACGAACGGAACGCTTGTAGGGATTAATCGCGGCTCTTAAATTTCTTTCGTGTTCGGATACATAACGCCCTTTAGGTGTATTACCTCCATCTGTCAAATTGTAACCATTTGGAACTTTACAATTAAGTGCTTTTATCCAATATTTTTCGCGTTCATCTAATTTTTCAGGTGAGCTACATTCTTCAAGAATAGCTACTTCAAAATTATCCCAACCGTAACATCTAATTGCATTTCCAAGATAAGCTTCATTATGCCTCTTATGATGTGAAACACGTTTTTTCAATTTAGTTCGAGTTTGTCCTACATATTTCATATCGTTGACGCGATTAATTATTACATAGATTACACAAGACTTTTCCCAAAAATCACAATCGCCCAAATAAAAATCCCCCTAAAAATTTTACTGCGCGATGCCTTGACCGAGTGTGTAGAAAGTGACTTCTTTCAAAACCAATTCGCCGTCACGCGGTACGAAAACAATATCCTGTGAAGTTTCGGCGGGATAAATTCGCGCTGATATAGCGTATTCGCCTTCATTGATGAAAACTTCAACCGACGAACGATCAAGATAAATTCTAAGTTTCAAATTATTTTTAGGTGTCAAATTGACTTCGCGTCTACCTCTGGGACCTACGCTCGCTCCTTCGCGATCAATCGCAAAAATTGCAGACTCTTTGTCATAAACGAGGAAAGTTCTTTCATTTTCGCCTGCACGAACTTCAATGGTAAAGTTGGCACTATTCTTTAAATCAACGTCAACTAAAAGTTCGCCTGTTATGCCCTGTACGCCGTCAAGTTTAGTCGGCTCGGAAATCTTTAACTTTTTATGCGTAACTTCCTCTTCGCGCAGAGTTTCAAGCTCTTTAACAGGTACAGTGTAAAGCTTTTTATTTTTGATGTGAAGTTCACGCGGAATACTCATAATTCCTGCCCAGCCGTCAGCTTGTTCAGGCATTTCTGACTGCCACATATCAAGCCAAGCAATCATTATGCTGCGTCCGTCTTCAGTTTGCATAACTTGCGGCGCGTAAAAATCAAAACCGTAATCAAGCATTTCAAATTTGCCGCGTTTATATTTGCCGGTCTCGTAATCAAGCGTGCCGATAAAATATCCGCTGTCCATAGCGTTCAAATATTTATTGCCTTCAGGATTAATTCCCATAGGCGAAAGTATCAATACGTCTTTCCCGTCAACTTCGGTGAAATTCGGACATTCCCACATTACGCCTTCATTGCCTTCAGCCCGCGTAGAAATACCTTTGAAGTCCCAGTTAATTAAGTCTTCAGATTCATACAACAAAGCTTGTCCATGCGCACCGTCAGGCGTCTTTGAACCAATAACGCAATAATATTTTCCATTATGTTCCCAAACTTTAGGATCGCGAAAATCGCCGCCATGAATTTCATCAGATTTAGGCGCATTGATTATCGGGTTACCAATGTATTTTTCAAACTTAATTCCGTCATCACTGTACGCAAGGCACTGCGTCTGAATCGTTTCCAAATTCGGTTCTGTAGGGAAACCAATGTGACCTGTGTACAAAAGATAAAGTTTATTATCTTTTTCAATCGCACTGCCCGAGAAACAACCGTTTCTCTCGTAAGGTTCAGACGGCGACAAAGCAATAGGCAAGTGTTCCCAATGAACTAAATCTTTTGTGAAGACGTGTCCCCAATACATAGGACCCCACTGCGCGGAATGCGGATGATACTGATAGAAGAGGTGATATTCCCCTTGATACATACAAAAGCCATTAGGATCGTTAATCCAACCAATAGGTGCCGCTACATGATAAAGCGGATACCAGCGATTATTTCTCATAAAATTTTTCCTCCATTAAATAGTTTAAATTAATTAATTCGGCGGCAATGCTTTTTTTCCTTCAAAAAAATTTTTTTCTTTATATTTCCCTCGCTTTTAGGAGTATTCTCGAAGAAATTGATTAAAAATAAAAATCTTGCCATAATCAATAAGGTTATGATATAATGCGCGGCGTTTAAAAATCACGCGGAAAAATTTCCTGTGTTATAAATTTCCGCGAAAGTTGAACAGGAGGATTTTTTATGGCAGTAATTTCTATGAAACAACTTTTGGAGGCGGGTGTCCATTTCGGACATCAAACGCGCCGCTGGAATCCGAAAATGGCGAAGTACATTTTCACGGAGCGCAACGGTATTTATATCATCGACCTTCAAAAGACTGTCCGCAAAGTTGACGAAGCTTACGAATTTGTTCGTAGCGTAGCTGAAGAAGGCAAAACCGTTTTGTTTGTCGGCACGAAGAAACAGGCACAAGAAGCCGTTAAAGAAGAGGCTATCCGCTCGGGACAATTTTTCGTTAATGAACGCTGGCTCGGCGGTATGTTGACGAATTTCCAAACGATTCAAAAACGTATTCATCGCTTAAAGGAACTCGAAGCTATGGAGACGGATGGAACTTTCGACGTACTCACCAAAAAAGAAGTTATGCAACTTCGTCATGAAATGTCGCGTCTTGAAAAATATCTCGGCGGTATCAAAGAAATGCGTAAATTGCCGGGCGTCGTGTTTATCGTTGACCCGCGCAAAGAAAGAATCGCCGTTGCTGAAGCGCGTAAACTCAATATTCCGATCGTCGCCGTTGTTGATACAAACTGCGATCCTGACGAAATTGATTACGTTATTCCCGGCAATGATGACGCTATCCGCGCAGTTAAACTGTTGACGGAAAAAATTGCGGACGCTGTTATTGACGGCAATCATGGCGTTGTGGAAACCGGCGCGGTTGATGACGTTGAGGAAGAGACCGAAGAATAAATTTTGAAATTAAGGAGATTTTTTATAAATGGCAACTGTAACTGCGGCAATGGTTAAGGAATTGCGCGAAAGAACGGGCGCAGGTATGATGGACTGCAAAAAAGCTCTCGCCGAAACTGCAGGCGATATGAGCAAAGCGGCAGACTATTTGCGCGAAAAAGGAATTGCGAAGGCAGCTAAAAAGTCGGGACGTATTGCGGCTGAAGGTGCTGTCGCGGCTTACGTTTCTGCTGACGGCAAAATTGGCGCGATGGCAGAAATTAACTGCGAAACAGACTTCACTGCCAACAATGAAAACTTCCGCGCACTCGTCAAAGAAATTACCGAACAAATCGCTAAAGTTAATCCCGCTGATATTGACGCGCTTAACGAAAGCAAAATCGGCAAAAAGAAAGTTGCAGACCTCGTAACCGAAGCAACTGCTACCATTGGCGAAAAAATTTCTGTTCGTCGCTTTATCCGTTATGAGACAAAAGGCAAACTTATCAGCTACATTCATATGGGCGGCAAAATCGGCGTTCTCGTCGAAATGTCCGGCGGCACTGATGAAGTTGGTAAAGATGTTGCACTGCAAATCGCGGCTATGAATCCTTTAGCGATTGACCGCGCAAGAGTCGACGCCGCTGAACTGGAACACGAAAAAGAAATTCTTCGTAAGCAAGCTCTTGAAGAAGGCAAGCCCGAAAAAATTGTTGAACGTATGGTCGAAGGACGTATCAAGAAATTCTACAAAGAAGTTTGCCTTGTCGAACAGGAATTTGTAAAAGACAACGAAAAAGTTGTACAAGATATTTTGGGCGAAGTAAAAGTTTTGAACTTTGCGCGTTTCCAACTCGGTGAAGGCATCGAAAAGAAACAATCTGATTTCGCGGCGGAAGTTGCGGCTCAGCTGAAGTAAAAATTTCTAAATTACAATCAAAGCAAGACAAAAAGACGGTTAGCCAAGTTGACTAGCCGCCTTTTTTGTTATAAAGTTTTTCGCGTCTTCGTGAGTGACAATTTGCGCGATGAAGTCTGAAAGATAATCCTCAAAAATTTTTTCGCGTCTACAAAGTTCAATTAACCGTGAAAGATTTTCATCAACGTCAATTCCATATTCAATTCGCCGTATCAGTCTGGACAAATCTGCGCGGACATCTTCAGAAAAAAATTCTTTCAATGCGGCAACTTCAGCAGTCGAGCGACACGCCTTGACTAACCAAATTTTTGTAAGCAAGTCATCACTGAAATTGTCAAAACCAAAATTTACCCACTCGTCAACATTGGCGTCAACTTTTCCTTCTGGCATAAAATAAATCTCTTTATAAAATGCGTCATGCAAAAGTTTTACAACGTCCCACTTAGCCCAAAATTTTTGTTCGTGCGTAGGAAATTTTCCGCACCTTAAACTTTCCAGCATGCCTATAAATCGTGCATTAAAAAATTTCGTCAACAGAAAGCCTGAATCTTTCAGCAGTTGTCCCAATTCCGCAATTATGCCATATGTGTATAGCGAATTTGTTAAGCAATCGTCGGCAATTATCACATCAAAAATTTTCGGTTCATTTGGTAACGCGCCGTTAAGGTAATCGCCAATCATCAAGTCAACTTTCAGACTGCTACAAAATTTTTTAAGTTGTGAAGAATTTTCAGTAGTCATTAACGCAATTTTCGCGGCGGGCATAAGTTCACGAAGTTGCGGCAAATATTTTTCATCGCCTATGACGAGTGCGGTTGCGTCTGCAGAAAAATTCGGCGGAACGAATTGCAGAAGTTCAGGCAAACTTTATCACCTCTTCAAGTGCGTTGTAAAAGTTTGTAACAAAATTTTTCGTATCGAATAATTTTTCATTGGGAGAAATTTCAAAAGGATTTTCCGCATAATTCACGGCAAATTTTATGTACGATTCGACATCATCAACAATAAAATTTTCCAGCTCTGCCAACCTTAACATATCTGCGCCGAGTCGCTGACTGTGAATTTTCCCGCGCAGGTTCAGCACAGGAACGCCCATATAAATCGAAAGTGCCGTCATCATTCCGCCGGTATATGGAAAAGTGTCCAGCATTAAATCAATCTGCGCGTAGTCGTCAAGATAGTTATCACTCCCGCGCAAAATTTCAACGCGATTAAGCGGAATATCGGCAAGTTTAATTCTTTCAGTCAATGCGGCTTGACGACTTTTTAGCGGTGTTGTATCGCGAAAAATAATTTTTGAGTTCGGAACGGTATCAAGAATCTCTTTGACGCAATTTAAATATTCGTCGGTAATTTTCATAAAGTTATTGAGACAACCGAAAGTAAAATTTTTATGCTTGATTCGTTGCAAATTATTTTTGGCGCGAATCATTTTTTTATTGGGTTTAAAGGCAAAAATACTTTCGAGTTGCAAAATTTGTTCAGTAAAATATTTTTCGTTACCTTCAATCAAAAACTTGTCAGTTACGTAAAAATCTATCACGTCAAGCCCTGTCGTGTCGAAATAGCCTATACCTGACATTTGAACCCGCGCAGGTTTATAGCCCATAATCTGTAACGTCTCGCCGCCTTCGGTATGTCCGCCCAAGTCAAATAAAATATCCGCGCCAGTTTCGTTAATCTTCTGCGCGGTCTCCTCAAAACTTATTTCAGAAACATCAAAGTAATCGTCAACATTTCGACGAATTTTTTTTGTAAAATCATCTTCATCATTGGACAAACTCCACGCCGTCACGAAAAATTTTTCTCTGTCATAATCAGTCAACAGCGTTTCGTAAAATCTAGCCGCTGATGAGTCTAAAAAATGCGGAGCGATATAAGCCACGTGAATTTTTTTATTTAGTGAATAGTTAATAGTGAATAGTGAATAGTTGTCGCGGTATAGCGTATTATAAATTTTTGCCGCGTCGAATAAAATTTCAGCATCGATATTTTTCAAGTAGTGAAGCGTAAAAAGATAATTTGAAAAATGCCGCCGTTGCTCTCGCAATATCGTATCAGTTTTAGCCGCATTAAAGCTTGCCTGTACCGCGCCTTCCGCGTCGCACATATCGTGAAATGCCGCGCCTATCAATTCGTGAACTTTCCATTCGTCCGCTGGATTTACCGTCAATAAAATTTCTTTCAGACGTTCCAACGCTTTAATTGGAAAATTCTCTTCTAAAAATTTTTTCGCAATCTCCATCAAAAATCGTAGCCCCACGAAAAAATATCATCAACCTTGATAAATAAATCGTTGAAAATCGAAACTTTAATTTCGGATTTAACAGCAGATTTTTCTTCGTCGTCGAGAAGTTCCCATTCGTCAACGTCATATTTGTGATAAGATTCATCAAAATTAAATTTTCCGTCGCATAAAATGTAAACGTCAACGGTTTTATTACGCGGATCAACAATCCAATATTCTTTAACGCCGTTAGCTTCGTAAATATCTTTTTTAATCGTCAAATCATTTTTTCGTGTGGAAGGTGAAAGTACCTCAACAACCATATCGGGTACACCACGAATTGCGCCTTTCCAATTCAGAATTTCTTTATTTTCTGCAGTGATAACAGTCAAATCAGGTCTGAAAAGATTTCCGTCAGGTAAATGCACGTCAACATTATCAGGAAAAACGTAACCGCATTTATTATCGACAACGTAAGAAAAAATTTTGTTACTCAGGTTCATTATAATTCCGCTATGAGTAAGTGCCGCCATTGCCGACATAATTTTTTTACCGCCAATAATTTCATAAGGCTTATAGTAAAGTGCGTCATTTAACATGGCTATCACCTTTTAAGAATTATTTTTGACTTTAGCCCAAGAATCTTTCAAGCCGACAACGCGGTTAAAAACTAACTTTTCAGGCGTCGTATCGTAATCAGTGACAAAATATCCAAGCCGCAAAAATTGATAATGTTTCTCCGCCGTAACACCTTTAACGCTCGGTTCAATCAGCGCATTTTCCACGACAATTAAAGAATCGGGATTTAACGCCGCAATAAAATCTTCAGGCGCGTTACCGTTTTCATCAGTCTGCAAAAGATAATCGTAAAGCCTAACTTCCGCCTTAATCGCATGACTTGCGCTGACCCAATGAATTGTTCCCTTGATTTTACGGTTAGCAGTTTCGCCGCCGGACTTCGACGTTGGATCAATCGTGCAATGCAACTCAATAACATTGCCGTCCGCGTCTTTGATAACTTCATTGCATTTGATAATATACGCGTACTTCAAGCGAACTTCTCCGCCGGGCTTAAGACGGAAAAATTTTTTCGGCGCGTCCTCCATAAAATCATCACATTCAATAAAAATTTCCCTTGTAAACGGAACTTGCCGCGTATCTTCTCGGTTGGGATGATTCTCCGCCGTCAAATATTCTACAGTGCCTTCGTCAACATTCGTCAATACAACTTTCAGCGGATTTAAAACCGCCATAATTCTATCTGCATTTTCGTTTAAATCTTCGCGGACGCAATGTTCTAACATCGCTACATCAACTACGCTGTTACTTTTCGCAACGCCAATTTCATTACAAAAATTTCTAATTGCCGCAGGAGTATAACCACGTCGACGCAAACCGCATATCGTAGGCATACGCGGATCGTCCCAGCCGCGTACATAATTTTCCTCGACAAGCTGACGTAACTTTCGCTTACTGGTAATCGTATTTGTCAAGTCAAGCCGCGCAAATTCAATCTGACGCGGACGCGTGTTTACGTCAAATCCAAGCGAATCCAAAAGCCAATCATAAAACGGGCGATGGTCTTCAAATTCCAAAGTACAGACAGAGTGCGTAATATTTTCTATCGCGTCTTCAAGCGGGTGTGCAAAATCGTACATCGGATAAATCAGCCAATTATCGCCGGTGTGGTGATGATGAGCGCGGGTAATGCGATAAATCACGGGGTCGCGCATATTTATATTAGGTGACGCCATATCAATTTTGGCACGTAAAACTTTTTCGCCGTCCGCAAATTCGCCATCCTTCATACGCGCAAATAAATCTAAATTTTCTTCAATACTGCGGTTACGGCAGGGACTTTCCTTGCCAGCCTCCGTCAACGTGCCGCGATAATTTCTAATTTCCTCCGCGCTTAAATCGTCAACGTATGCAAGCCCGCGTTTAATCAACTCAACCGCATAATCGTAAAACTTGCCGAAATAATCAGACGCGTAAAATTTTCTGTCTTCCCAATCGAAACCAAGCCATTTTATATCCTCTTGAATCGAATCGACATACTCAACATCTTCTTTGGTTGGGTTAGTGTCGTCGAAACGCAAATTACAAATGCCGCCGTTTTGAATCGCCAATCCAAAATTCAAGCATACAGATTTTGCATGACCGACGTGCAAATAACCGTTGGGCTCGGGCGGGAATCGCGTATGAATGCCGTCACCATACTTGCCAGCCTTTAAATCATTTTCAATTTCCTGTTGAATAAAATTTGCCAAAAAATTTTCCTCCTTACCTTAGACGGGCTATTTGGCTTGCTTCTTCCGTCGTCTCTTCTAAAGCCCTTGTTCTTCACTCTTTTTTTGAGAAGAAATGTGCTGAATGTAAAGAACATTTAACTACCATAGGTCACATTGGTCGCAAAATGTTTTCTATTATTTTCGCTGTTTTGCGTGACAACAAACCTTATGTTCCAATTTCTTCTTGACTCTTTATAGCTGGTCTAAATATGGCTTAAGATATCACATTTGAATTTAAATTTTATAGTCACAAATAATGATATATGATAATCTATAAGTGACACATTTATGATGAATGAATTTTTCAGTTCTGTTATCAGTTATATAATCGAATAGAGGTGTGTAGTACGTCAGAGAGTTTATCCTCTCAAATGTGTTTGCTTGGCTTTTTTGATTATGGTAAACGCAATTATTTTATCACGTCAAGGAAATTTTAACAATCACCTAATCGACACATCACCCGCGTAAAGAGTTTGCCGCCCGTTTTCAGTAGATACAATCAACGCGCCATCTTCGTCAATATCTTCAGCAACGCCAAAAAAACTTTCGTCCGTCTCTGCAGAAATAACTTTGACTTTACGTCCAAGCGTAATGTTAAATTTTTTCCATTGCTCAAAAATTTTTCCAAAACCTTCCGCGTTAATCATCAAATAAAGTTTATCGCACTCTTCCAAAACTGCGCGGAAAAAATCTATACGTGAAATTTCTCCGCCGTTAATTTCAGAAAGTGACGCGGCAACTTTTTTTATATCGTCAGGAAAATCTTTTCGTTCAATGTTGACGTTAATTCCAATTCCAACGACGATATAATTTACTTTCTCAATCTGTGCACTTAGTTCCGTCAAAATTCCTACAACTTTTCGATCGTCAAACATAATATCGTTGGGCCACTTAATCTGCGCGGGAAGATTAAAACGTTGCATGGCATTGGCAACAGCAACCGCCGCCATTAACGTAAATTTCGGTGCGTCTTTCGGTAAACATTTTGGACGAAGTATAATAGAAAATAAAATACTTTTGCCGCGTGGAGAATAAAATTTTCTTTCCAGCCGACCTTTACCGCCGGTCTGTTCTTCCGCGACAATTACGGTACCGTCCGCCGCGCCTTCATATGCCAACTTTTTCGCAAGCTTATTTGTCGACTCAACCGAATCTTTATGAATCATTTTGACGCCGATAATTTTTGTATTCAAACCAGATTGAACGGCGGCAGGTAAAAGTAAATCCGCCATACTGTTAAGCTTGTAACCAAGTTTGCCGCGACTTTCAATGTCATATCCAAATTTTTTTAGCGTCTGAATACTTTTCCAAATTGCCGTGCGGGTAACTTTCAATTCATCTGCAATTTCTTCACCCGAAACAAAATTACCCGCCGCGTCTTTTAACATATCAAAAATTTTTCGTTTCATAAATTAAAACGCCGTTTCAATCGTTCCAATAATTTCGCCGCGATGATTTTTCAAAATCGGCGGGAACTTTTCATCAAGTTTAGCGGTTTCGTCCTTCGTCAGCAAGTCAAGATGTTTCAATACAGCGATAACCATAGGCGTAATTGCGGCAAAACTTCCGTCCTCAATCTTAAACGCAATTCCTAAATCTTCGTCCTTAACAGCCATACAATAAACCGCGTCAGAGCCGACTTTCGCGATGATTCTTCCGTTGGTAACTTCATTAACAGCTAAATCAATTCTTCCCGTGCCTGAAACAATTTGCGGGTATTTACTCATAGCATTGCGAATTTTTGTGGCGGCAACTTCATAATCGCCCCAATCGCCGCGTTGAGGAGTCGACAACCGCGCATAAGCAAGAGCCATATTGTAAAGCGGAAGATAAAATACAGGAACGCCGCAACCGTCAATTCCAATTTCAAGTTTATCTTCAGGAACTTTCGACGCCATAGCAACGTGTTTGAAAATTAATTTTTGCGCTTCGTGTTCAGGTTTTGTATAACCTTCGTAGGGAACGCCAAGCATAATTGCCAACGCGATAATCTGTGAATGTTTGCCCGAGCATTGATTATGAACTGCAAGAATCGGTTCGCCGGACACAAGTAATTTTTTATAAGCCTTACTATTTACGGGGCGTAAAACTCCGCAATCTAAAGCTGATTCGTCAAGCCCTAACTTTGCCAAAATTCCGCGTACAAGGGCAACGTGATTTTCTTCGCCGCTGTGAGATGAAACTAAAATTGCTAATTCCTCTTCGGAAATGTCGTAACGTTCAAGCCCGCCATTTTTTACGAAGGGCAACGCTTGAAAAGGTTTAGCCGCCGACCTCCAAAACATTGGCAAGTGTGCATTACCTACCGAAGAAATAATTTCTCCCGCGCAGTTTACCGCAACAACGTCTCCGCGATGAATATTTTCAACATGTCCTGCCCGAGTATATTTTAAAACGATTTCGCTCATAAAATTTTCCTCCTGATATATTTTTTTTTATTATAAAATATGTTTTAATGCATATCAAGAAAAAATGTAGTTGTTGCACTTTTTCTTTCCGAATTGCTATTTTAATTAGCGGTAAATTGACACATTTTATTAAACATAAAAAAGACTTGCATTTTAAAAATATCTGCAGTAATATTTTTGTGATAAATTTCGGATTGTTTTTTTGTTGTGTTTATTAGGAGGAGTGAAAGTATGAGTGATGCGAAAAAATCTGCGGAGCTGGATTTGCAGGCGATTATAAAGAAAGCCGAATCGCAAACAGATTTTCCGCAAGTGTCGTTGGACGAGTTTACGCCGCCCACTTACGACGAATGGAAAGAGGCTTGCATTGAACTTTTGAAAGGTGCGCCTTTTGAAAAGAAAATGTACACCAAAACTTATGAAGGCATTACCTTCGATCCGATGTATTTCCGTGCATCGACGGAAGAAATTTTGCCGAAAAATTCTTATCCCGGTATGGGAGATTTTCTGCGCGGAGCGACGCCTAACGGTTATGTCAATAACGCGTGGGGAATTGCGCAAGCTTGCGACGAAACTTTACCGGAAGAGAATAACGAACTTCTTAAGCATGAAGTTGAAAAAGGTTCAAGCATTTACAACATTAAGATTGATTCTGCAACGCGCGACGCACTCGACGCCGGTCAAGCTGAAAAAGTCGGTGACAACGGTGTAAGTTTGACGACGCTTGAAGACGTTGAAAAATTATTAAATGGTCTCAAACTTAATGAAATTCCGTTGTACATTTACGCCGGTGAAAGTTCCGCGCCGATTACTGCGTTGGTTATCGCGGCGATTAAGAAAAATGGCGGCGATATTTCAAAACTGCGCGGAGTTATAGGAGCTGATCCGATTGGCGCAATGGCGTTAAAAGGCAAGTTGGGACAATCTCTCGACAGAATTTTTGACGAACAGGCGGCGATTGCAAAGTTTGCCGTAAAGAATTGTCCCGAACTGAAAACTTTTATGGTTCGCAGTGACGTTTACTCCAATGGCGGAGCTAATGACGTTCAAGAACTTGCCTACACGTTGTCGACGGCTGTAACTTATCTTCGTGCATTGCTTGACAGAGGATTGACGATTGACGAAGCGGCGGAACAAATTATGTTCGGCGTATCGATTGGCGCAAACTTCTTTATGCAAATTTCCAAACTGCGTGCTATTCGTCCGATTTGGGCGCAGATTGTTAAGGCATTTGGCGGCAGTGACAGTGTGCAACATATTCACTTGCATGCGCGTCCCGCAAAATTCTTTATGACGATTTATGATCCTTACGTCAATTTACTGCGCGGCACTTCGCAAATGTTTAGCGCGATTGCAGGCGGCGTTGAGTCTTATGAAAGTTCTCCCTTTGATGAACCTATTCGTAAGGGCGACGAATTCAGCAGACGTATTGCGCGGAATATGCAGATTATTTTGCGTGAAGAATTTGGGCTTGTCCAACCGATTGATCCTGCGGGCGGCAGTTGGGCAGTTGAAACTTTGACTAAGCAACTTAAAGAAAAAATTTGGGCAGAATTTCAAGTCGTCGAAGGCAAAGGCGGAATTATTGACGCACTTAAGGAAGGTTATCCGCAAGCACAAATTGAAGCGATTCTTGCCGCGCGTATGAAAGCTGTAATGGGACGCCGTGACAGGATTGTTGGGACGAATATGTATCCTAATATGCTTGAGGAAAGACTCGACCCGCGCGAAGAAGATTTCGACGAAAATAAAAAAGTTCGCACTGCGGTGATTGAAAAATACCTTGAAACGATAAATGTTGGGGCAATGAAAGACGCCGTTGAAAAAATTGACGCGAATAATTTTGAAACGGTTATTGACGCGGCGGCTAAGGGTGCTACGATTCGTCAACTGCGCGGCGCATTGGGTCTTCTGGCTCAAAAATCAGACAGTTCAGACGCAATTAAAACTATTCAACCTCATCGCCTTGCTGAAAAATTTGAGCAACTTAGAATGGCTACAGAAAAATTTAAGGCGGCGAATAACGATAACGTTAAAATTTTCCTTGCCAATATGGGACCCATTCCGCAACACAAAGTCCGCGCAGATTTCACGACAAGCTTTTTACAAGTCGGCGCATTTGAAGTTTTGGGAAATAACGGCTTTGCAACGGTTGAAGACGCGGCTAAAGCGGCTAAAGAGTCGGGCGCAGATGAAGTTGTAATTTGTTCGACGGACGCGACATATCCTGAAATTGTACCTGCGCTTGCACCTAAACTTCATGAAGCCCTGCCCAATGCGACGGTTTACCTTGCTGGAACTGCACCTGAAGAATTAGTCGAAACTTACAAGCAGGCGGGTATTGACGATTACATTAATATTCGCTCGAATTGCTATCAAACTTTGGTTGCAATGCAAAAGAAGAAAGGAATAGCCTAGTGGTTAGGGCTTAGTAGTCAGTGATCAGTGGTCAGTTGTCAGGATTTTTTCACTGAACACTGATCACTTTTCGCTGATTACTAAAAACGACCGAAGGGAGTTTTTTTAATGGCAAATTATCAGAATCCTGACTTTACTAAAATAAATCTTGGCGACGCTCCGCAAGTTGACGAGGCGACGTGGAAAAAAGAATTTGAAAAAAAAGCGGCGGCAGATTACGATAAATTTATCGAAACGACAATGGAACATGTCAAGGTTAAGCCGCTTTACAGTCATGATGAATACGCTAATATGAATCACTTGGATTTTGTCAGCGGTATTCCGCCGTTCCTGCGCGGACCTTATGCGACAATGTACGTATTTCGTCCGTGGACAGTTCGTCAATACGCGGGATTTTCAACGGCTGAAGAGTCCAACGCATTTTATCGCCGTAACCTTGCCGCAGGTCAAAAAGGTTTGTCGATAGCTTTTGACTTGCCGACACATCGCGGTTACGACGCTGATAACCCTCGCGTATTCGGTGACGTTGGCAAGGCGGGCGTTTCAGTCTGTTCAATGTTGGATATGAATATTTTGTTCAGCGGTATTCCGCTTGATCAAATGTCTGTATCAATGACAATGAACGGCGCAGTTTTACCGATTCTTGCTTTCTTCATTCAGTCTGGAATTGAGCAGGGCGTTGATAAATCTATTCTCAACGGCACGATTCAAAATGATATTCTCAAAGAATTTATGGTGCGTAACACTTACATTTACCCGCCTGATATGTCAATGAGAATCATCGGCGATATTTTCGAGTACACGACAAAATATATGCCGAAGTTCAATTCAATTTCAATCAGCGGTTATCATATGCAAGAGGCGGGCGCACCTGCTGACATTGAACTTGGTTATACGTTGGCTGACGGTCTTGAATATATCCGTACAGGCATTAATGCGGGCTTGAAGGTTGACGCCTTTGCTAAACGTCTTAGTTTCTTCTGGGCGATTGGCAAAAACTATTTCATGGAAGTTGCGAAAATGCGTGCGGCGCGTGTTTTGTGGGCTAAGATTGTTAAGCAAATGGGCGGCACTCAAGCTAAGTCAATGGCTCTTCGTACTCACTGCCAAACTTCAGGCTGGTCACTTACGGCGCAAGACCCCTTCAACAATGTTTCGCGTACACTTATGGAAGCAATGGGCGCGGCATTGGGTCATACTCAATCACTTCATACCAATGCGCTTGATGAAGCTATTGCACTGCCCACTGACTTTAGCGCACGTATTGCCCGTAACACTCAGCTTTACATTCAAGACGAAACGTCCGTCTGCAAGATTATTGATCCTTGGGGCGGCTCGTACTATGTCGAAGCTCTTACAAATGAAATTATTCGTCGTGCTTGGGCGCATATTCAAGAGATTGAACAACTCGGCGGTATGGCAAAGGCTATTCCTACAGGCTTACCCAAAATGCGTATTGAAGAGGCGTCCGCTCGTCGTCAAGCGCGTATTGATTCCGATAGAGAAACTATTGTCGGCTTGAATAAATATCGTCTTGATCAAGAAGACCCGCTTGAAATTCTTGCTATCGATAATACTGCCGTCCGCAACGCGCAGGTTGAACGTCTTAACAAACTCCGCGCAGAACGTAACGAAGATGATGTCCGCGCCGCTCTTGAGGCTATCACGAAGGCAGCTGAGTCTCGCGAAAATGGTAACTTGCTTGAATGCACAGTTGAAGCGGCTAGGGTTCGCGCGTCACTCGGTGAAATTTCTGACGCCGTTGAAAAAGTTTCAGGACGTTATCAAGCTACGATTCATACAATTACCGGCGTTTATTCCAGTGAATTTAAAGATAAGACAGAAATTAATAAAGCTCGTGCAATGGCTGATGAATTTGAAAAAATTTCGGGTCGTCGTCCGCGCATTTACGTTGCCAAGATTGGTCAAGACGGACATGACAGAGGCGCAAAGGTTATCGCGTCCAGCTTTGCAGATATGGGCTGGGATGTTGACGTAGGACCGCTCTTCCAAACGCCTGCTGAAGCCGCGCAGGATGCCGTTGACAACGATGTACATATGGTCGGATTCAGTTCATTGGCAGCAGGACATAACACGCTTTTACCTGAACTTGTTGATGAACTTAAAAAACGCGGTCGTGATGACATTATGGTTGCGATTGGCGGCGTTATCCCCGTGCAGGATTATCAACACCTTTATGACAGCGGTGCAGTTGCAATTTTTGCGCCCGGAACAAACATTCCCGAAGCAAGTATGAAGTTGTTGAATATGTTAATGGAACAATACAAAGACGAAGAAAACGTCGGATAAATCGATATATAAAACAATTTAAAAAAATTTACCGTCAAACATTTTTGTTCGGCGGTTTTTTTATTCAAACAGAGGAAATTCATGACTTGTGATAATAACTCTTATACACTTTCAACAATAGGCGAAAATTAGCAGTAAAATCGTTCTGCTGTAAAAAACAACTATCTTTGAACCATTTTGAGGAATACAATCAGCCGCGAAAATTTTTTTAGGAAATTAAAAATTTTGCTTGCAATTTTTTTTTTTTATGCTATAATAGCGTCTCGTAACGATTGAGATTTAAATAAGTAAATTTTAATTGAAGATTCGCTAGCTCAGTTGGTAGAGCATCTGACTTTTAATCAGAGAGAGTAGACAAATGAATCAAACATTTGGAAATGTTCGATATGTCTACAACTATTTTTTAAATGAAAGAAAGAGAGCATATATAGAAGAAAAGAAAACACTGTCTTTGTATGAAACACAATCCTACAAATTTTTTTTGCAGAAATTAAAAATTTTGCTTGCAATTTTT
>JAFZIV010000003.1 GCA_017554235.1 Selenomonadaceae bacterium | reverse complement strand
TACCTTTTTAGTGAATAGTAGATAGTAAATAGTTGACAGTAAAAAGTTAATAGTTGTCAAGTTTTTACTATTCACTATAAACTATTCACTATTCACTATTAACTATTCACTATTTGCTAATTATTTCAAAGCGTCCGCAATCTGCGCGTCAGTTACAATTTGCTGAATCAAAATATCCATCTCATCAGCCTTCGACTTCATTTCAAGTTTGGTGTAAAGTTCCTTAGCCTTCGTTGCCGCCGCTCTAGCCTCTTCATAATTCTTTTCGGCGTATAAGTTACGGGCTTTCTGTTCGGTATCTTCCGCCTCAATCTTCGTTCCTTGTGACTCAACAGATTTAGCGCGTGCAATGTCAAATTTGCCTTGAACAGCTTTTACCTTAATATCTTCCTTAATTTCTCCAAATTTTTCAATCGCTGTCATGTAATACATCTGCGCGGACAAGAAATCTCCTGCCTCAAAGGACGCGTCGCCTTTTTCTTCAATCTTAGTAGCATCTTCAAATGCTTTTTGACGAGCTTCAGCAGCGGCTTTTTCAGCTTCAGCTTTTTCCTTTTCTGACGCTTCCTTTTCCGCGTCTTTCTTAGCCTGTTCCTGTTGCTGTTTAGCGCGTTCCTTAGAAACTTCGCCCAATGCCGCGCTTACTTGAGTTCTGTCAGCCGGATTGTCTGAAAGGTTTCTTGCGTCGAGGTAAGCATTTTGTGCGCCGTCAAGGTCTCCTGCCGCTAATAAATCGTCGCCCTTTTTCATTGCGTCAGCCATAGCAAGTTGCTTTTTGGCATCCATTTTTTGTTCAGCATCTTTACGAAGTTGCGCTTGCTTGTCGTAAACTTTTTCAATGGCGGCAACAGCTTTTTCACGAGCGGGTTGATCATGAACGTCAACTGCTTGTTCATTAGCTCTGGTGTACATTGCAACTGCCTCATCGAATTTCCCAAGTTGGAAAAAATAATCTCCCAAATTCATAAACTGATCTACATTCATACGGTCTTCAATATTACTGATTCGGCGTTGCACATAATTTTTGACATCATAACCTGTGGCAGAAGAATTCATAACCTTTAGGTAATCATAATAAGCCCGTTGATAATCCTGCGCGGCATAAGCTTCATCAGCCTGCACAAGAGTATCCAAAACAATCAAGTTTTCCTGTAATGATCTTTTTACAACTTCCTCATTTAAATCTTTAGCCAAATCCAATGCATATTTGTTATTTTCCTGCGCTCGTTTATAATTTTCGGCGGCAGTAAATAACTGCATTTGCCCAATGGCTTGGTTCATCTCGTCGATTTTACTTTGACGAATCCTCTGGAAAATATACCAAATTATTCCTATGAGAAGGAGAATTACAAGAATTATAATCGCAATTTTTATGTAGAGTAAACGTTTACGCTCGCGTTCGGGGTCACGATAAACTTTGTTGATGAAAATAGCGACGATTGTATAACTTTTCAGATTGGAAGGTTGACGCGAAAGTAAAACGTCTTCTAAAAGGTCTACAGATTCGTGAGGGTCATCCGTAGCCTCCGCAAAAATTTCGTCAATTTCCTGTGCGTCAACATGTTCCCATAAGCCCTTAGAATAAAGCGTAATTATATCAGCGTCGTCCAACTTTTGAAGTTTAGAAACAAAAGGGCGGAAATTATCCTTCTTGCCAAGATAAGCGTACAAATTATGGCGTTCGTCATGACGGTCAAGCGGTGTATCAGATTTGCCTTTCTGAATTAAATCATTTGCCAGCGACATATCAGAGGACGCGAGAAGAAATCTTCCCTTGCGGTACATCCTTAAACGAACATTACCGGCGGCAACGTAACGAATTTGTTCGTAATCCGTAACCAACATAATGACGGACGCTTTCAACCGGCGGGCGTTACTGCTATTTAATAAACGCTCGTTGGTTTCCTTCATATATTGGCGCAAAGTCATTTTCGACATACTTGGATTTTCTTCAAAGCTAAGAATCAAATGCTCTACGGCTTCTTTAGCGGCTTGAGAAGATTCAAAGTCAGTTATCCCCGACGCCAAAACGTAGCAAGCATAATCGTCATATTCAACGTAGGCAAAGTAATCGTTATTGGTAAGTTCTGCGCCGGACTCTGATATAAAAGCTGTTTTGAAATCGCTGTTGGACTTTTTCATTTTTCAAGCCTCACTTTCGCCGACAAATTATAATTGACGCATTGTCCTTATCAACCATCGGCGAATTGTTTACCAATTTAATTATTTCTTCCGCCAAAGTTTGAGGGGAGGAATTGCGCGACAAGACCTCCTCAATTTCCACCCAGCGCAAAGTGTTAAAGACGCCTTGACTCATCAAAACAATCAAATCTTTTTGATTAAGCACAAGCGGTGCGCTGACAAGTTCAATATCTTTAAAAGAATCTTGTCCCAAAACATTGTAGAGCCTGTGTTTTGAAAGCAAATCTAAAGTTTCCTGTTTGGAGATACGCCCTTCGTTGTAGCGGTGTTGTGCAAGTACGTCAATAGTTTGACCTTCGGAAACGGGAACTAAATCTCCGTTACGAAGGACAGCCACGCGACAATTACCAATCAAGGAGTAGAAAAGTTCTTCCCCTTTCACCATTACGGCGGCTATTGACGTTTCGCCTTGACGTTCCTCCAAAGTATTTGTGATTCTTTTATGGGAGGCATTGGCAGCGCGTTTAAAAAAATATTGCGGCTTGTTAATGGAATTAGGGTCGTTAAACAAATCGCGGAAAGTATCCACCGACAACTTAGCGGCAACTTCTCCGTTAGCTCCAATTCCGTCCGCGAGCAACATTAATAAGACGCCTTGATTATTTTTGACGCCGAAATAATCTTGCTGAACCGTTCTTGTGCCGAAAGATGCCGCCGCGCCAATTTCGTATTTATCTCCCGCCATTTTTACCGTCGGATTTAATTCCTTTAGCCGCAAAATGTGCAATGCTACCATACACAAAAAAAGAATTGCCGGAACAACTATATCAACCGCCATTAATTCTTTTCCTTTCCGAACTGCACATAATTTTTATCATCTTTAGTCGGTAAATCTTCCCAACGGAAATGGTCTCCGCAAAATGGTATGAATAAAAATTTACTTTTGCCCATTTCAAGCACGTCATAAACGCTGAGGACAGTAGGGGCATATAAGGCGGCGTCATTATGGTAGACAATTCCGTTTGAGTCGCCCGGCAATAAAACAGTCTCATGTTTTTTGGGGTCGTAAACCAAAACGGCGTGATTACGGCGCGAAATTCCGTTGTCGCCCAAAATTTGAATATCCATATCATCTGCACGCCCGATGAAATTTTTTCCTTCGTGAATCTTATAATCTTTGCCCTTGCGTGGACCTTCAATGCAAACAATCCAGCCGCATACCGGTCGAATATTTGTCATTATAAGTTCCTCAATGGCTTCGTCATCCGTCACGGGGACTTCCTTTTTTTCAGGCGTCGATGTTTCAAGATTGCAGTAAGGGCATATTGTGCCGTATCTTCGCGAGCTAAAAAGATGTCCGTTTTGACAGCGAATTAAACCGTTCATTTAAAGTGTCGCGATAAACTCCTGATAAAAATCAAGAAAGCGACTCCCTCCAATCTTTTTTTCTTCGCCGTAAGGCGAGCGGGCTTAATAGCTGCTAACATAAAGCAACTCCCCGCCCGCTGGGGTAATAATCCTTCGCCAATGTTATCCCGTAGTTTTATATGTTTGTAGCACTGTTCCTACTGCGCAGAACTGTTTAACCACAAACCGCAGAGCGGCAGATTAGGATTAACGTCCGCCGGTGCCTATATTTTTGCGGGTAACGTAGTTTAAAACTGAGGCTAGTCAATCAGAACTTGCGCTATTTTTCAAACAAGCTCACGATTTTCAATCGTGCAGTTATTGACAAAATCACTCCTATTAGTGAATAGTAGTTAGTGAATAGTTAATAGTTTAGCAAGTAATACCTTCAACTATTAACTATTTACTATTCACTATTAACTAACTTTAAGTTGACAAATCCCAACAATAACAATATCGCCGAAATCCAACTTGCAAGGTTGCAAGGAACTCAGCTTATAAATTTTATCTTGCCCGATTTTTTTAATCGAAATACCGTTTTGACTGTCAAGGTCTTCAATGTACCAATTACCGTCCGCATAGTTCAAAACGGCGTGTTCCACATCAATCATTGACGCATAGGGATTTTCGCTTAAATCGATGTCAACATGATTTTCCCCAATATCTTTTCCGATAACGGCGGCAGTCTTCCCGTAAAGTTCCCACGAATTAATAATTTCTCCCTTTTTATTTAACAAAGAAATTTTACTTATGACTTCAGATTGAAAATTTTGCCGCGCAGATTCATCGTCAAAAAATTTTGCGTCATTAAATGAGCGGTACAAAGTGTAGGCGGAATGCCCAAAGACAATCACGCCGAAAATTATCAATAAAAATTTAAAAAAAATAGGGAGACCGCCATTGTAAACGGCGAGCGAAAAAAATACGCTAATTACCCCAATTAAAGCCGTGTATATATCGTATCGTCTCATTTGGCTTTGAAACCCATAAATCTTTCAAAAAAGTCAGAAGTATCAAGAGGATTCTTCTTTTTCTTTTCAGCGGAAAAAGTATTCAGTTTATCCTCGTTGGTAACTTCGTGAGTTTTAGGATTAAAACCGAAAAAACTTTCAAAACTGCTGTGAATGTTGCCAAAATCAACTTTTCCTGAAGAAGTTTCGGCGGCAGAAGTTTTGCGGGCATTTCCATGCGTTTCAGTTTTAGCTGAAGTCCTAGATTGTGAAGAAGTTTTTTTAGATTCGCCGTCAAGTTTTTTGTTGTAATCTATTCTTGCAACTTCATCTGAAAGAGTCGAGTACGCAACATTGATCTCTTTCATTTTTTCTTCGGCTACTTTAAGATTATCACGATTTAAATCGGGATGCCACTTTTTGGCTAATTTTTTATACGCCTTCTTAATTTCTTGAAGTGTAGCGTCTCTGTTTACGCCTAATATTTCGTAGTACGTCATAAATGTAAACGTCTCCATACAACAAAGGACGGCTTATCAGTTAAAAGTGATCAGTGAATAGTAATCAGTGAATAGTTAATAGTTGAGAGATCGTTAGATCGCTGGTTTCTAACCACTAATGATCTAACGATCTAACCACTGATCACTGACCACTGAATACTGACCACTAAACTTAAAATTCAGCCGTCCCCGTATTCGGTCAAAATAATTTTTTATTCCGAAAAACCGCCGGTAACTTTAACGTCTGCCAGCTTATTTTTCATTTGCTGAAGAACAAGAGTAAATTCACCAATGCCGTCAGCACTTTCAAAATCTTCGTGATAATCAACGATAAATGCGTTAGGCAACTCGTACTGTCTGGTGGTAATGCCGCCGCTCTTAACCTTGACGGTTACACTACGATAAGCTTCTTTCTTTTCAGCAGGGACAACCGACCACTCCATAATTTTTGCGGTACTGTCTGCCGCATTTCCCAACTGCGCGGTATCAGCCATAATTTTTCCGATGAGCGTTAAGGTAACACCAACGTCTTTGGTTCTTGCGCGGCTGTCCGGCGGAACTTCTACTTTAAAAATAATTTTACGTGCGCTCTCTTCTTCGAGTGTAATTTCAGGGTCTGCTGTGCTAAATGCCAATGCCATTTTATTTCACCACCTAACTAAGTTCAAAATTGCCTTTAAGTTCAACTTTATCCGTCAAATCTTTTTTCTGTTTAAGGAGCAAAGTCCAAGTACCTACGCCCTCTTCATCGTTCAAATCCTCTGTATAATCCATAACAAAGGCGTTGGGATAGGTATATTGCCGAACGACCTGTCCGCCATTTATAACTTTAACTTCGACATTGCGATAACAATTCGCTTGATCCGACGGCATTAAAGCCCAATTCGCCAATTCAACGGTGGAATCTTCAACTTCCGCACCGAGTGAGAAGTTTATTCTGCCTTGCAATTTCATAATAACGCTGAGGTCTGTTGAACGCGCATTGCAGTTTTCCGGAGTGTCAGAGATAAAATTAACTCCCGTGACAATACCTTCGTTAAACTCAACATCTTTGCCGCCCGTAATTTTTACACGAAAGCCCATAAAAAATTTCTCCTTTCAGTCGAAATTTTAATTAAGAATTAACTATGCTTTTGCTTACAATTAAATTAGCCTCTCTCATTCTTAATTCTTAATTATTTTAAACGTGTTTCGACGAAGTAGTACGACTAGTCTCAATCTCAAGATTCTTGACATTGCCGTTAAAGGTAATGTTAAGAGTACAAATGTTGCTGTCTTCGTCAATATTGTAGTCAATCGCGTCACCGGTGCCAATGATGGCATTAAGACGCTCGCGCTTATCAAGCCACTGACTGGATTGGGAAGTAGGATTGCTGCTGAAGAAACGAACAATCTTATCCTGCTTGAAGTCGCTACTCATGTTGCGCAACATTCTTTCAATATAAGTCGTGACCTGAGTTTTGTAAATCGGCTCGTAAACGTTATGCTCTTCGTCCAAAAGCAAATTACGTGTCTTGTAAACCATAATGTTGGTTATGGGCAAGCCGTTGAACACTGCATTTTCAGACGAGAATACGAATCCGAAACATTTATTATTAATTTCATTTTTAATCGGACTGGTAAAGCCGGTAATTTCTTTTGCAAGAGTGGTGTAAACCATAAGCGCATTGTCGCCCTCTTCCAAGTCGAAACGAACACCCGGCAGTTGCGGGTCTACATTGCGGCGGAAAATCATTCTCAAATATTCGGGGTCTTGATATGCGGCAACAATACCTGCGGCAACGTAAGCGGCTCCGACATATACACCGTCAATCCACAATTTCATAATATCTTGCTTAGCTTGTGAAATTTCGGCGGTATCGTTTTCGCCCAAAGTCATCTTAGTATCAAGCACGACGCCGGATTTATCTTTCGGAATAATAGTGAAGTTGGGGAAACACGGAATAGCAAATTCACTGAATGACTTAGATGTAAGCGGCAAAGATTTATCGATATATTTTTCAATGCCTTCAGTAGCCATCGCGTTAAAGGTATTCTTTTCGTTGGACGCAAAGCTGAAGAAACACTGTATACGGAAATCTTTCAGTACTTCGAGGATACGGGTAAGCGATTCGATAGAATTTACATCAGTGTTAATGGATTCGGTATTGCCCTTAAATCTTTGACGCGTGAGTTTAGTCTTGCCGCCTGCCGCAAATGCAACTGACGGGAAAATTGCGTACCAAATCGTGTGGTCGAAATTATTTTTAGCGTTGACTGTGTTAAGATAAGTTACCAAGCGCGGAATATTCGGCGTCTTAGCCATCATTTCGTTGCTGATATTCGTAATTAACAGAGTCGGTTTCATGCCGCGCAGTTTCGACGGATATTGTTCAAAGAAGAGACGGACGCCAAGAATTTTTTCAATCAACGGCTTAACAGTCTTAATGAAATCATCTTTAGCATCTTTGTAGAATTGCAGATAAGCGTTGTAGTTATCAATTTCTTTGGCAACATCAACTTCGCTGACCATAGTCGAGGGCAACGGGCAGAAAGTACGGGTTACAAGTGCTTTGACGTAATCGTTATGATTTTCTTCGTTAAGAGCAACGTAATCTTCGCCAATGACTTCGATTAAGCCTTCGTTTACTTTATCATCAAGAGTGACAAGCGCGGTAGATTTTTCTTCTTTCGGAGCTTCGATAACTTTCAGTTCGCCCTCTTCGCCCATAGTAAGTACGCCGAGTGCTAAAGGTGTTGCGTCAGCACCGCCGCCGCCACTCGTCAAGAGTAAGCGCGTTTTAATGTCTTCAATCGCAAGCGGCAACATCGCCATAACGTTATTGTAGTTGACGCTGGCTTCTTCCATCATTACGTTAAGCTTATCGCCCAAGTCCAACTTTTTGGGATCGTCGTCATCAAGTTGAACATACTGCGAATAAACGTAGCGCAACTCTTTACGATTTTGCTTAATGTCTTCAATGATTTTATGCGGCGAGATTAAATCTGTAAGATTTTCAAATTTAAAGTCGACGTTGAGCAAACCTTGAGAACGTTTTGTATCGACGAGCGTCAACAACATACGCAGGAAATCATTCTGCAAATTGAGATGAATTTCCGTCAAAAGGTCGTCAGGAATTGACTCCGGCTTTTTCAGCGTGTACATAACCTTTTGATTATTGGCGTTAAAGTAGGAGTAGACAACGGGGTCAAACTTTTCAATGAAATCATCAAAACTTTTTACGCAAAGAGTTTCGAGAATTTCTTTGACTTTTTCGTCTGACAGGCTATCGAAACCTTTAACGTCACCGACCATTGTGAGCAAATCTAACTTTTCGGGATTAATTTCCTCAAAAAGCATAGTGCCATTTGTCTGCGAAATGATTTTTGCCACAAATATCACCTTTCAGTTAATAAAATTTAACATAGTATAATAAATTTGTTAGTATTTTTCAAGAAGGAATTTTCTTGAACATTTTTCCTCGCATAACTTATACGCGGCAGGTTGAGAAATATTAATGCCGTTTTATCTCAACAAATCAATTTTTTCAATTTCGTAACCTTTTTTATTCAGAGCTTGAATTATGCGTTCAATGTGTTCGTGATTATGCGTTTCAACAGTCACGCCGAGCAAAACTTTTTTGAAACTGTTCGTAACAAGTGCTTGATTGTGATCCAATTTTACTACGTTTGCATTTTCATCTGATAAAATTTTTGCAACATTTAACAATTCGCCCGGTTTATCTGCAAGTTGCACTGCAAAATAAAAAATTCTTCCGCGTGCAATTAACGCTTTATCAATCAATCCCGACAAAGTTGAAATATCTATATTTCCTCCGCTAACTATTGCGACAACTTTTTTACCTTTGAACGGCAATTTATTCAACGCCGCCAAACTCAAAACTCCTGCGCCTTCAGCAATAAGTTTGTGCTTTTCAATTAAAGATAAAAGTGCCGACATAATTTCCATTTCATTTACGGTAATAATTTCATCGAGATATTTTTTGCAAAACTCAAAAGTCAAAGTTCCCGCAGTCTTAACCGCGCAACCGTCAGCAACCGTGTCCGAACTCGGCAAAGTTACGATTTTTCCTGCGTCGAGAGCGGCTTTCATACACGCGGCATTTTCAGGCTCAACGCCAATAACTTTAACGTGCGGGCTTACAACTTTTGTAGCCAGTGCAACGCCCGACGCAAAACCGCCGCCACCAATCGGAACTAAAATTGCGTCAACGTCCTTAAGTTCATTAATAATTTCTAAAGCCGTCGTACCTTGACCGAGCAAAACTTCAATGTCGTTAAACGGGTGGACGTAAATGTAGCCAAATTGTTTCTGCAACTCAAGACTGTATTTATAGGCGTCGTCAAAGCTGTCACCATGCAGGACAACTTCCGCGCCCAATGCTCGCGTCGCTTCAACTTTTAAAATCGGAGTCGTCGCCGGCATACAAATTACCGCCTTAACGCCTAACTTCTGCGCGGAATATGCAACGCCTTGCGCGTGATTACCGGCTGATGAAGTTATAACGCCCTTCGCTTTTTCTTCGTCGGTTAAGTGACTGATTTTGTTGTAAGCTCCGCGCAGTTTAAACGCGCCTGTATGTTGCATATTTTCAGGCTTAAGAAAAACGCTGTTGCCGCATTGCTCCGAAAAAAAATCACTCTGAATAAGTTTAGTTTTCTTAACAATACCTGCTAACTGTTTATCTGCGCGGTAAACGTCTGCAATAGTGGTAGTCTCGACGATTGACGCCGCGTCCAAATTTTTTTCTTGAATATTTTCCAAAATTATTTCAGTTGCTCCCTTCAATAAAAAAATGTACAGTTTTAAAATTTGTTTATAATTTCTTAAAACTCCAAGCTATCTTGAATTGCTATTTTAGTCACTTTGTAGTTATAGTTATAGTTGTATCTGTTGTATTCGTACCTGTTTTAGTTACATTTATAGTTTTAGTCGTATCTGATGTATTTGTACTCGTTTTAGTTATGTTTATAGTTTTAGTTTCATCTGCTACATTTGTATCTGTTGTAGTTATAGTTATAGTTGTATTTGTAGGTGCTGAATAAGATACGTCTCTCTTAGACACTTCGTCTACGTATTTAGTCTTATCGTCTATGCTCATGTTATCAAAGCCGGGAATGGAATTCAAAACTTGTTTCTGTCCGGGAGTCAGGTCGTTATATTTATCTTGATATTCATCTTGTTTCTTTTTCTTCTGAGCCGCTTGATCTATTATATCGTTAATTGAAGGATCTTTTTTATCCAATTCCTTTTGGAGCTCGGGAATTTCCTCCTTGAAGTATCTGACATCATTGACTCTGCCGTCTACTTTGTTGAGCAAATTATCTACTGTTAATCTGTCCGAAAAGTCACTTGGAGCCCTTAAAAGATTCGCAACATTTTTGGTCATTTGGGCAATTTTGTCGGTAGGACCGGAAAGTTTTCCGTCAAGCCCCATACCTTTATCTACAGTTTGAATTACTCTATCGGAGACATCCACAATTTTTTCTACAGTGGTGGCAATGGCATCTGTAGCCGAAATAATACTAAGCCCGTAAGTAGGTCCTTCAACGATAACGTCATATGTCGAAGGCGTCGCTGTCTGCATTACCAGCGTAAAAGAGCCGTTGCCGTCCTTGTCAGTATAAGTTTCCTCGTAGCTTGAAACGTAAACCCAATCATGTAAGACCGCTCGAAATTGCATGTCTGTGTTGGAATAAACAGTCACCAGAACTCTGCGGAAATAATAACTGGCGTATTTGTCATCATTTTTTTTCTTATTTGCCGGTTCTGTGTCATTGGCAGAAGCACCATTTTTGTTGGGACTGGTATCATCATGGTAGATTCTTTGAATATTAGGTCTCAGTTGCGTTGCGTCACCATTATCCTTTATATCGCCATGATCTTTTGTACTATCCTTTGGATACTCATCACTAAATTTCTCAGGTAAACTCGCCCACGCCAAAACTCTTGCCATATTTTTCAGCTTTTCGGAGGAAGATTTTTGAGTGATTTCAGGCGCAAACAAATTTCCCGTAACGGTTATTGTCGTCATCAAAGTTGCCTTAGGATTATTAGTAAACGGTTTTGTAAAACCGCCTTCGTAAATTTCACGTTTGGTAATTTCTTTCTTTATCGACACGTTACTTATCATGTCGCCTCTGATGACAATTCCGGTTTCACCGATAATTTTTGGATCTGCATAGGGATCGTAAACTTCAGCTCCCGCAACGTCCGTTACCATATCAAGACCTTCGTTTGCTAAGCTCATTCCAATACCTATGTCACCCGCCAGCTTTTTAAAAATATCTTCATTTTTCTTAGTTCTGTCTTGAATGATATAAACCGAAAACTCCACAATTTTACACCAGCCTATTCACCAAATAATTATTGCCGCTAATGTATTTGATTTTCCAACAATTTAAAAAAAACCGAATTTTGAGTGCGTTATACTTTTCAGGCTTTACTTTCATTTTTACTTTCATCTTTCTTAAGCTCTGCTTCTACATATTGCAACTTATCGTCTATGCTCATTTCATCGAAACCGGGAATATACTCCAAAGTTTTTTTCTGTTCGTCGCTCAGCTTGTTATATTCTTCTTGATATTCGATTACTTGGTCTATTACATCACTAATTGTAGGATTCTTTTTATGCAGTTCATCTTTGAGTTCGGGGATTTCATCTTCTAAATCTCTGACATTGTCGACTATGTCGTCTGTTCTGTTCGCAAGATTATCTATTGTTATTTTTTCCGCAGAATCATGCAAAAATTCGTCAGCACCATGCAAAAGATTTTTTGACATTGAGGCAATTTTGTCGACAGGACCGGAAAGTTTTCCGTCAAGCTCCATAATATTATCTGCCGTTTTAGCTGTTCTGGCAGTGGCATCTACAATTTGGTCTCCTACATTGGCTGCTGTATCTACAACCGAAAGGAAACTGGCATCATAAGTTGGACCTTCAACAATAACGTCGTATATCGAATACGGTACTTTTGTCTGCATTACCAGCGTAAAAGAGCCGTTGCCATCTTTGTCAGTGTACTTTTCTTCGTAGCTTGCAACGTAAACATGGTCATGCAAGACCGCCCGAAATTGCATATCTTCACTGGAATAAACTGTCACCATAACTCTGCGGTAATAATAATTTACGTAATTGTCACCATAGCCATTTTGAATCTTTTGATCCATTTGCAAGGCTTCTCCTTGTGAACCGTTTCCTCTGTTACCACTTCCACGATCTGTATCTATCGGAGTATTCGGCAAAGGTAAACTCGCCCACGCCAAAACTTTTGCCATGTTCTTCATCTTTTCGGAGTCACTTAAATTATTAACAAGGTTAGGAGCGAACAAATTTCCCGTGACGGTTATGGTAGTTACCCAATTTTTAGAAGGCGGCGTTTGAGTTTTAATGTCGTCCCAAAGATTAAGTATATTCTTTATTCCATGATTTAACACCGTAAGTTTGTTGGCATTCTTACCGCCGCTGTAAACTTCACGTTTGGTCAGTGCTTTCTTTATCGACACGCTATTTATCATGTTGCCGCTTATTGCAATGCCGGTTTTACCGATAAGTTTTGGATCTGCATAGCGGTCTTTAACTTCAGTTCCCACAACGTCCGATGCCACATCAACAGCTTCGTTTGCGAGGTTATCTGTGGAAAAAAAACCTACGTCACCAGCTAAATTATCAAAGAGATCTTGATTTGTAATGTCTCTGTCTTGAACGATATAAACTGAAAAATCCACAATTTTACACCAGCCTATTCACCAACAATTATGTTATTGCTGCCAATTTAGATTTAATTGCTGAACAATTTAAAAAGCCTAAACTTTACGCGACAATATGAATTTCTTAAAAAATTTTATCACAAAATCTTAAAAGCTACAAGCTAATCTCTAAAAGCTAAAATCAACTACGAAGGAAATTTTATCGCAATGTCGAAAACATTATAAACCTAACGAAAAAAACTTAAAGCACGAGGAGCAAAAATTTTGCAGATAAAAGTTTTTAAAGCCGAGTCGATGAAAGAAGCAATGGCGGCAATGAAGGCGGAACTCGGTGACGACGCCGTAATTTTGCATAGCCGCAAGTATAAGAAGGGCGGGTTTTTCGGTTTCGGCGGAAAAGAAATTATCGAAATAACCGCCGCTATTGAAGATGTACCGCTTGCTGAAAGGGTACGCGGAATTTATAAAAAGTCACCTCAATCCGCGCAGATTTCAAAGTTTGAAGATGAAGAATCATCAGAAGACGAAAGCGAGCCTATTCAACCTACCCTTAATGATGATTTGCCGATAGAACGTCCTGAAGTTCCTGACGAGCCCGAACGCCGCGCAGGTTCAGAAAACGAAAAATTAGCGGAAAAAGTTCGTAATGCCCAAGCACCGCCGCCGGAAGAAATTGTTCAAGACGTTGACGGATTGCCAGTCGATGATGAATCGTTGTCAGACGACGAGCAAAATTTGATTGAAGAGCCTTTACATGCTGACGAAGAACAATTACCTTCTGATGAAAATATTACGCCTGTCGAGGAACATTTACCTGCGGACAAAAATAATTTACCTGTCGAGGAACAACTACCCGCTAACGGTGAAGAATTGCCGCCTGAAAATGAACCTTTATCGGCTGACGAACAAAATTTAGTTGAAGAGCCTTTGCCTGTTGAAGAAGTTCCGTTGCCTGTTGACGAAAATAATTTGCCGATAGATGAACCGTTGCCCGTAGATGAAAATTTACCCTTCGATGAACAAATACCGATTGACGAACAAACTTTAGCGGACGGCGAAAATTTCAATAACGAAGAACAATTTGCAAACGAACAATCTCAACAAGGTTTTGGATTTACTCCCGACCAACTCGCGCAGGCTCAAGCCATGATGTTTGCACAGTTCAATCAATATCAAGTTGCAATGGCTCAAATGCAAATGCAAGCACAAGCACAAGCTGAAGTTGCCGAAATGGCAGAACAAATGCGAGAATTGCATAGACGCAGACTTTCAAACGCAGGGCAAGCTGAAGCCGCTAAGCTTGCACGTATGACGCCTGAAGAGAAAAAAATTCACCACCTTGAAAATGAAGTTGCCCGCATGAAAAATATTTTGTCAGGCGTAGTAGGTCGCGGTGCGTCTCCAAATTCTGTGACACTGCGCGAAGCTTTGACTTATCAAGAAGTCGACGAAGATATTTTAGATGAAATGGACGCGGATGCCGGAATTGGCGACACTTCTGCAGATGTTTTATCAAGTGCGGCGCGTTTAACTTTGTCCAATTATCTGGAAGAGCATTTAAAATTTTCAGGCGGCATAAAATTAAATCGTCACGGCGCAAGAATAGTTGCAGTATTGGGAACTACGGGTGTTGGAAAGACAACGACGATTGCCAAAATCGCGGCTAAATTTGTGTTGGAACATAAAGTGGAAGCCGTATTGATAACCGCCGATACTTACAGAATTTCTGCCATTGAACAGCTTAAAACTTACTCCGATATTTTAGGATTGCCGCTTGAAATTGTTTACACTCCCGCAGAATTAAGCGCGGCGATAGACCGTCATAAAAATCGTGAATTGATTCTGATTGATACGGCGGGACGCAGTCGGCAAAGTTTTCAACAAATGCAGGAACTCAAAGATATGTTAAGCGTCCATTCACGCATTGAAAAGCATTTAGTTTTGAGTGCCACGACGAAAATTACTGACGCGCGGGACATTATGGAAAAATTTTCAATCGTCGAGCCGGAAAAAATTATTGTCACGAAGGTTGACGAAACAGGAACTTTAGGCGTTATTCTTAACTTGCTGAAAGATAAAAATTTGATGCTCTCTTACCTTACAACCGGTCAAGGCGTTCCGGAAGATATTGAACTTGCCAACGTAAATATTTTGACTGATTTGATTATGAAAAAAATTGTTGGCGAGTAAGTCGAAGGGAGCACCGTTTATGATAGATCAAGCATCACGGTTGAGAAATTTAATAGAAGGTAAGACGGGCAACGGTGAATCTTTGCAGATAATCGCGGTTACGAGCGGCAAGGGCGGCGTAGGTAAAACCAGTTTAGCGTTAAATTTGTCGATAGGTTTACAGAAAGCCGGTCAAAGAGTTTTGCTGATTGACGCTGATATTGGAATGGCGAATATAAATCTTTTAATGGGACGCGTGACAAATCGAAGTTTAATTGAGTTGCTCAACTACAAGACGCGCATTGAAGATGTTATTGAGGAAAGCGATTTCGGCTTGAAATATATTTCGGGCATTTCAAGTATCAGAAAAATGTTGGACGCCAGCCAAGAAGATTTACACGCTATGCAACGTAAAATTATAGACGCGGCAAAAATTGTAGATACGATTGTAATTGATACGGGCGCGGGGCTTAATCGTTTCGTTTTGGAATTTATTTTATTTGCGCGAGAGATTTTATTGGTAACGACTTCTGATCCTGCTGCATTGGCGGACGCGTATGCTATTGTTAAAGCTTGCAGTGAGTACAAAGCCAACTGTCGAATAAAGTTGATTGTGAATCGCGTGCGTAGCAAAAATGAATGGAAGGATACGGCGGAAAGATTGAATCAGACGACGCAAAATTTTTTAGACATTTACGTTGAGCCGTTGGGATATGTTTATGAGGACCGCGCAGTTTCGGAGGCGATTATAAGGCAGGAACCGTTTTTGATACGCAGTCCCGATTCGGCGGCGTCGCGTTGCGTCAAAGCACTAGTTCATTGTATTGTAACAGGTGCGAGAATGCCTTCTGTAGCTAAAGGTTGGAAAAATGTTTTAAAGGGAATTTTCGGTTAAACGGAGGAATTTTTATGGATTGTTTATTTTGTAAAATTGCGGGCGGCGAAATTCCGTCCAAATTTGTTTACGAAGATGAAAGTGTTGTGGCTTTTCGTGACATTAATCCGCAAGCTCCTCAACATATTTTGATTGTGCCGCGCAAACACATTGAAAGTATCAACGCTTTTCAAGTTGAGGATAAAGACCTTGTCGCACACATTTTGGTTGACGTTGTGCTGAAGCTTGCTAAGGATTTGGGAATTGATGAAAGCGGTTATCGCGTCGTCATAAATACAGGTGACGAAGGCGGGCAAACTGTTCATCATCTTCACGTACATTTAATTGGCGGACGTTCCATGCAGTGGCCGCCCGGTTGATATTTAACGAAAGGAAGATTTAATTTTGAAAAAATATGTACTTGCCGTGCTTGTCGACAATAAGCCCGGCGTTTTAACTCACGTGTCGGGGCTTATCAGTCGCCGCGCATTTAATATCGAAAGTATTTCCGCAGGTTACACCGAAGAACCCAGCATAACGCGTATTAACATTGTTGTCAGCGTCGAATCTGAAAACGAACTTGACCAAGTTGTAAATCAGCTTGGCAAATTAATTGATGTTATTAAAATCGTAAATCTTAGTAAAGCACCGTCGATTGAACGCGAATTGGTTATGATTAAGGTTAAGGCGTCTAAAGAGACCCGCGCAGATTTAGTCAGTATTGTTGATATTTTCCGTGCGCAGATTGTTGACGTGACGAGCGAAAATATTGTCATTGAATTGACGGGCGGACAAAATAAAATTGATGCGATTTGCGAAGTTTTAAGCGATTATGAAATTGTTGAAATTGCGCGGACGGGAGCGATTGCACTTTCACGCGGACCGATTCCCGTAAAAAATATGTAAGTAGGTAGTAACATTGAGAAAAGGAATAATTTTTTCACTGGCAATTATGATAATTTCATTGGCAGCAGTAACTTTCGCCGCGTCAGTCGGACAAGGTAAAAAAATTATTTACATACCGATTGACAATCGCCCGATAAGCCTTAAGCAAACAGCAGACGTTGCAGAAAAGCTTGGCTATGAAGTTTTAGTTCCGCCGGATGAAATTTTAGGAACGCGTGAAAGTATAGGAGACCCTGACAAACTTTGGGATTGGCTTAACAAAAATGCCGCCGGTGCTGATGCCGCAGTTATCTCAACTGACGCTATGTTGTACGGAAGTTTAGTTGGTTCGCGTGAACATAACTTGACTGATGAAGAGATTATGTCACGTGCAAAAAGATTTGCAGACTTTAAGGAAAAATTTCCTTTCGTGCCGATTTACGCATTTTCAACGATTATGCGCACTGCTCGTATGGGTTCCAATGCTGCTTATGAGCCTGAATATTATGCGACTTACGGAATGGCGATTTTCAGATATACGGCGTTAAAAGATAAAGCAGAGGTAGAAAAGCTTACTCGTAAAGAACAACAGGAGCTTGCCGATCTTGAAAAGAATATTCCGAAAGAATATTTAGATGACTGGTTCCAGCGTCGGGAAAAAAATTATAATGCGTTGAAATATTTTGCGGATTTGGCGCGTGAATATAAATTTGACTACTTGCTTTTCGGTGCTGATGACAGTGCGGAATATTCTCAAACGCATTTAGAAAGTCGGCACTTAGCGGAATATACGAGAGACATGGGCAAGTTTCATTGTCACGTTATGTCAGGTGCGGATGAACTTGGAATCCTTATGATTAGTCGAGCCGTCAACAAAAATATTGGAGAAATTCCGTTAGTTGCCGTAAAATACAACGAAGGTAAAGGACCGAGCACTTTTCCGCGCTATGGTAATGAAACAATTTCTGAATCGGTTGACGGCGCAATTTTGGCGGCGGGCGGATTTAGAATTAACATGGATAACCGCGCAGATTTTGTTGTAGCCGTTAATACAAATTATGACGGAAAAACTTTAGAAGCAAATTATCCTGAAAATGTTACAACGCCGCGCAGAGGTACGAAACCTTTTGTAAAAATTTTGAAGGACTTGACAGATAAAAATTATTCTGTCGGCGTGATTGATATTGCTTACGCTAACGGCGCAGATAATGCGTTAATGGATCAGATGAGAATTAACGATTTACTTTTTAAAATTCGTGCATACGGCGGCTGGAATACGCCGTCAAACAGTTCAGGATTTTTAATTGGTTCAGGAATTTTAACTCGTTGGATGGATAATCGCGACGTTGAAACTTTACTTTTGACGAGATATTTTGACGATTGGGTTTATCAAGCCAATGTGCGCAGAGTTGTGACGGACATGTTGCCAAAATTGCCCGGTACCGGTGCAAAGGCATCTTTGGACGAAAAAGCGGCAAAGGTTGATGAACTTACTTCCCAAATGGCTAGGAAATTTGTTGAAGAAAATATTAAATTGCCACAGGGATATTTACTCAAAAATATTTTCTTCACTCACCCTTGGAACAGAATGTACGAAGCGGGCGTTTCTTTCGAGCTGATTGAAGAGTAAAAAAATAGGGCGTCGGCATTAAGTCGACGCTTTTTTTATTTATATAAACTAACTCATCGAAAAAAATTATCGCTAATCAAATCTTTCTAAAATGCAACAAAATTCAAATCTACCCCAAATTGTATGGCATAATCTGTGAACTTTCAAATTAATTAAGTTCAGCTTATTTAAGCCTTCAATTATGCCATTGAATACTTTTGGAGTAAAGCACCATGCATGAGCATTAACGTATTTTCTATGTTTTACACCTTGTGCATAAGTTTCCAACATATCGGTAAATTCTTTTAATTTCAATTCATTAGAACCGTGAACTCCAATCCAATGTAGGAATGAATTATTGTGTGCCCGAAAACAATTACTCTCAGCAACACTTTTAAAAGTATGTGATTTATTCTCGTTCACATAAGCGTCAATAACTTCAAAGAACTTAGTTTCATTTCGATAGTGATCAAAACAATATCTTTTATCAGGTATCACCAAAATATACATTCCACCATCATTAAGAATATTTCCTACGTTTTGAAGATGTCTAACCAAATCTGGTTGGTGTTCGATAACATGCGAGCTGAAAACTATATCAAATTTTTCTTTAATAATACTCATATCCCCGTTTGGTTCGACGTAATGAATTTTTGGCGGCACACCTTCAAATTTAGGAGAAACTTTTCTTGCTCTTTCACGTATAGTTTCGGTATCTAACACATCAAAATATTTTACGTTATCTCCTACAAAAAATGGATTATTAAAAGGACCGATTTCCAAAACTTTCAAGGAATTTTTTGCAATAGCATCATTTAAGAACAATTTGAGATACTCGGAACGATCGTAAATACAAGTAGTACGTCCTTGCTCTTCCGCATAACGGCGGTAGTGTTCAATTACAATTTCATCTGGAAGTCCAAGAAATTCCGGATAAACCCGACGGTAATATTCAATATCGAATGTGGGCGGAAAATCTACTTTCACTTAAATCACCAATTTATAAAATTTTTTCTTACCTTTGCGAATAATTGCTGCACCATTTGAAAAATCTTTTTCAGTCAAAATTAAATCAGCGTCTAAAACTTTTTCGTCATTAAGTGTTAAACCATTTTGAGAAATTAAGCGGCGACCTTCAGATTTTGATTCAATAATTTTATTTTCTGCGAGTACATCTAAAAGTTTTTTACCAATTGCGTTAGAAATTTCAACACTCGGCATATTTTCTGAACTCTGTCCCGCAAAAATTTCCGCCGCAGATTTTGCCGCATTTTTCGCCGCGTCTTCGCCGTGTACCAATTTTGTGACTTCATACGCCAAAATTTTCTTAGCTTCGTTAATTTCCGAATCTTTTAACGCGCTAAGTCGGTTTACTTCGTCCATCGGCAAAAAAGTTAAAAGTGAAAGGCAAGTTTTAACGTCCGCATCATCAACATTGCGCCAATATTGATAAAAATCGTAAGGAGAAACTTTTTCAGCGTCGAGCCATAACGCTCCGCCGGCAGTCTTGCCCATTTTGGAGCCGTCGCTTTTCGTCAAAAGTTTATTCGTCAAGCCGTAAACTGCTCTGCCGGTTTTACGCCGCGTAAGTTCAACGCCTGCAATTATGTTCGACCATTGATCATCGCCGCCGAGTTCCATTTCGCAATTAAAATCTTTATTCAGCTTGTAAAAATCGTAAGCCTGCATAACCATATAATTAAATTCAAGAAAAGTTAATCCTTTTTCCCAACGTTGCTTGTAACATTCCGCTGTCAACATACGATTAACCGTAAAATGTGCGCCAACTTCGCGCAAAAGTTCAATGTAATTTAATTTTCGTAACCAATCGCCATTGTTGACCATTAACGCTTTTCCGTCTTTAAAATCAATAAATCTTGAAATTTGTTTTTTAAAACATTCGCAGTTATGCTCAATCATTTCGTCCGTCAAAACTTTTCGCAAGTCCGAACGCCCCGACGGATCTCCAACAGTTCCGGTGCCGCCGCCTACAAGACAAATTGGGCGATGTCCTGCGCGTTGCATATGCGCCATAACCATAAGCGCGATAAAATGTCCCGCGTGCAAACTGTCAGCAGTCGGATCGAATCCAATATAAAAAGTTACAGATTTTTCTCCAAGCAATTTTCTTACGGCATCTTCGTCCGTACACTGCGCGATAAATCCTCTTTCTTTAAGAGTATCAAAAACATTTATTGCCAAAAAATTTCTCTCCTTTAATCGTCCATAAGTTTTGAAGTTATTCCCTGCCTGATATAGTCAAGCGAACATTCATAATAATGCATTGCTGAAGCGCGTAAAGCCTCAATTTCATCGTCACGAATCGCACGCATAATTTTTGCCGGATTTCCAAAAACCAGCGAATTGTTAGGAATTTTTTTGTACTGCGTCAAAAGAGTTCCCGCGCCGATTATGCAGTTGCTCCCAATTTCAGAATATCCAAGAACTATTGCACCCATACCGATTAAACAATTATCGCCAATCGTGCGGCAGTGAACAATCGCATTGTGTCCGACCGTGACGTAATTTCCAATTTCCGTTGGAGAATCGCCCATAACGTGAATTGTTGCGTTGTCCTGAATATTTGTAAACGCGCCAATAGTTACCGGCTGAAAATCTCCGCGTACCATCGCTCCAAACCAAATACTTGAACCCGTCCCAATTTTTACGTCGCCGATTACAGCCGCGTTAGGTGCTACAAAAACATTTCCTGCAATTTTCGGCGATTTACCCTTGTACGGCAAAATTATTCCTTCCACTTTGAATTTCCTCCAATCGCTTAAAAAACTTTAAAAAATTATAACAGAAATATAAAAAAAAATCACGCTAAATTTTTCAACGAATAGCGTGAAATTTTTTTGTTGAGAATAAAAATTTTTTAGCCGTTAAGCATTTCTTCAAATTCTTCTTCACTCAAAATTTTTATCCCAAGTTCATTAGCTTTTTTCAATTTCGAGCCAGAATCTTCGCCGCTTATAACATAATCTGTTTTTTTCGATACACTTCCCTTGACTACTCCTCCGCGCTTTTCAATCAATTTTGTTGCCTCATCGCGCGTATATTTTTCAAGCTTTCCTGTTAAGACAAAACTTTTTCCAACAATTTCAGAATTTCCTTCGACTTTTTTTATTTCTGTTTCAAGCGTCAATCCTAAATTTTTTAACTCTTCAATCAGTTTTGTATTTCCTTCGTCACTAAAAAAATTAAAAATATGTTTCGCTGTCACTTCGCCAATATCTTTTACATTTTTTAATTCTTCTACCGTAGCTTTACTAAGTTGCAAAATTCCGCCAAAATGTTGAATTAAATCTTTTGCCGCCGCAACTCCTACTCCGAAAATACCAAGTCCTGTCAAAAGTTTAGCTGGATTATTTTTTTTGCTTTCCTCAATCGCTAACAAAATTTTATCTGTATTTTTTGCAAGTCCTAAAATTTTTTTAGAAATTAATTCTTCGCGAAAATCTTTTAATTTGTAAATATCCGCTATATTTTTTATAAATTTTTCCTCAATCAATTTCGGTATCGAAGTTTCGCCCAATCCCTTAATATCCATTGCAGAACGTCCTACAAAGTTTAAAAGATGATTTTCCAACTGCGCGGGACAATTCGGATTTATACAGCGATAATCTGCAAAATTTTCTTCTCGCTCCAATTTATGACAACATACAGGACAATTTTCAGGAATTTTAAACGGAATTGCATTTTCAGGACGTTTTTCAAAATTTACTCCGCTAACTTTCGGAATTATTTCTCCACTTTTATAAACTTTTATCGTATCTCCAACTCGAATATCTAAATCATCAATAAAATCTTGATTGTGCAACGTCGCACGTTCAACTCTTGTACCGTTCAAAATTACAGGCTCAAAAATCGCAGTTGGAGTTACTCGACCGGTTCTGCCGACGCTTAATTCAATATTTTTTAAAATTGTTTCCTTTTCATCAGGCGGATATTTGTACGCTATCGCCCAACGCGGCACTTTGCTTGTCGCTCCTACTTCATCACGTTGCAAAAAATTATTTATTTTTACTACCGCTCCGTCAATTCCATAATCTAAATTTTCTCGGTAATTTCCAATTTTTTCAATCGCTGTCCAAACTTCATCAAAATTATGGCAAATCGCGTAATTTTTTATAATTTTTATTCCATTTCGCGTCATAAATTCGTAAGCTTCCGTGTGACTTTGAAATTTAATTCCTTCAACGGCTTGCAAATTAAAAACAAACATCGACAATTTACGCTCCGCAACAATTCTGCTGTCAAGTTGACGAAGTGTACCTGCCGCACAATTACGAGGATTCGCAAAAATTTTTAAGCCTAAATGTTCCTGCCGCTCATTAACTTTTTCAAAATTTTTCTTAGTCATATAAATTTCGCCGCGAATTTCCAAATATTTCGGCGCGTCAACTAATTTTTGTACAACATCATCAATCACTCGGACATTTTCCGTAACATCTTCGCCCTGTGTCACGCCGTCTCCTCGCGTAACTGCTTGAAAAAGTTCCCCTTCACTATACTTCAACGCCACTGATAATCCGTCAATTTTTTCTTCAACGATAAATTCAGGCGCGTCAAGTTTTTCTATCATATCTTTTACAAAATCTTCGACTTCCTCGCGCTTGAAAACGTCCTGCAATGAAAGCATCGGCACATTATGCGGAACCAATTTTCCCGCCGTTCTCCGCGCAGTTCCTCCAATAATTTGCGTCGGTGAAGTCGCCGTGATAAATTCCGGGTAAAGATTTTCAATTTCCTTCAGCCGATTCATCAATTTATCGTACTCATAATCCGAAATTTCAGGCGCGTCATCGTCATAATATTTTTTATTGTGGTGCTTAATTTCACGCCGCAATTTAATCAACTCGGTTTTTATCTCTTCAATTTTCAATTTTTTCACTTCCTAAAAAATTTTTTTAATTATATCATACTGAGACGTAAATCAAACTATTAGCTAAGAAAAATTTTTTCTTGAATTTTTTCTTTACAATAATTATTTGCCCCTAATTTTTTCTTTACAATAATTCCTTATTAAAATTTATCGGAAATACTCAAAAATACTACGCCACATCTAACTTTTTTGTCTTTCAGCAAATTTTTAACCGGCTATTTTAACCCATTTTGAGACTTCTCATTTTTCAGTGAAAAAAATTTTTTATTTTTTCTCCAAAAAATTTTCCAGCAAAATTTTTTTCTATCACCTATAAAAATCTCATAAAAAAAACTTGCCGACCATTTTTTAATCAGCAAGTTAATTTTTTTCGCGAAATTTATTTCTTTCTAATAAATCACAGTTTTTTGAAGTTTAGACCATTTCCAACCAAAATAATTTTTTAAAATGTTTTCTGTTGTTTTGTAGTAAGTTATCTTTTCTAAGTTCGTGCAATAATCAAATGCAAGAAAACCTATTGAAGTTAAACTTTTTGGAAATTTTATTTCTTTTAAGCTTGTGCAATTATAAAATGCAAAATCACAGATTGAAGTCAAACTTTCAGGAAAATTTATTAATTTTAAGTTAGTGCAATATTCAAATGAAGAACGACCGATTGAAGTTAAACTTTCAGGCAAAATTACTTTTTCAAGTTTTTTACAATCTCTGAACTCGTTATCTTCAATTTCAGTAATACCTTCACGCAAATAAATTGTTCCGACTGCATTTTTTTTGTTACCGTCATAATAAACAATATTTTTTTGCTGAACAGGTTGAGAAATATTTTGCTGAATTTGTTGAGGAACTTGAACAGGTTGAAAAAAATTTTGATTACATCCTGCAAAAGCGTCTTTACCGATAGAAACATTATCAGGCAAAATAATTTTTTCTAAACTTTTGCAACCAAAAAAAGCGCGTTGACCGATAGATTTTAAATTATCAGGAAAAAAAACTTTTTCAAGACGAAAACAACCTTCAAAAGCATTATCGCCGATAGAAATTAAACTGTCAGGGAGAATAATTTTTTCAAGTTTAGTGCAGTTTTTAAATTCATCAGGCTGAATTTCTTTGATACCTTCGCGCAAAACGATAATTCCTACCGCGTGATTTTTATTTCCGTCGTAATAAATATTTTCCAAAACTCTATCAGCATAAGAATTATATTCATTTGTAGAAATATTTTTAAGTTGCATAATCGCGTAGTAATCGCCTTTTCTTGCATTATCCGCAATAATTTCGATATTCAATGAAAACGCCTCCAAAAAATTTTTTTCCTAAAAAATATCATAAAAAAATTTTTTGTCAACTGCAACAAAAAAAGTCCACTTTTGATAAATGGACTTTTTATAAACATTTAATAAAAAATTTTTATTCAGTAACTTTTTCGACGGGAGCGGCGATAGCTTTCAAAGTTTTTTCGCCGATTTCAGGATTAGAAAAATTTATTTTCAAATAACCGTTAGAAACGTCCATAACCGATCCAATTCCCCATCTTTTATGTTTAACTTGATCTCCAACTTTAAAATCAACAGACAAATTTTGTTCAGGATTTTTCGGCGCAGTTGTTTTAGTTGGCGCAACAGGAATTGAAGGAGCGGAAGATTTATTTTCTACAGGACGTTTCGACGCAGTAGTTATGTTATGAGAAATTTCCGAGTTGGAATTTTTTTCCGAAAAACCGATGATAGAATCGCGAGGAATTTCTCTGATAAAAAAAGAAACTTTTGCGTCATAAGATCTGCCAAAATTTTTACGTTCTTCAGCGGCAGTCATATAAAGTTTTTGTTCTGCACGAGTCATAGCAACGTAACAAAGTCTGCGTTCTTCTTCAAGTCTGTCACTATCCGCCATCGCGGTGATATAAGGCAACAAACCTTCTTCAACGCCGGTTAAAAATACTACGGGAAATTCCAAACCTTTAGCTGAATGAATTGTCATCAAAGACACTCGCGATTGAGTTTCGTCGACTGTATCCAAATCAGTCAACAATGCAACGTGATTCAAAAAATTTTCAAGAGTTGGGTCTTCATTTGAAGCGGCAAATTCCGTAGCACCATTTACGAACGCGCCAAGATTTTCGATTCTTGAAGCATTTTCAATTTTATTTGCGTCTTCGCCTTCATTAAGCATTTTTATGTAACCTGTTTCGTCAAGCACGGCATTAATAAAGTTTGGCAAAGTCATATTAACTTGCAATGAACCAAAACTGATAATCATTGCGGCAAATTCGCGCAGACGTTGACGAATACGCGGAGAAAGTTGGGGAACGCGTTGCAAAGTATCTTCGTTAGAAATTGCGTCAAAAATTGAAATTTCATACTGCGCGGCAAATTCTGAAAGACGAGCAATATTTATTGGACCAAAACCACGACGCGGAACATTAATTATTCTTTGCAAACTCATATTGTCATTGTGATTTACGATTAAGCGCAGATAAGCGAGAATATCTTTAATTTCTTTACGCTCATAAAATTTTTGTCCGCCGATAATTACGTAAGGAATTTCCAACTGCATAAATTTTTCTTCAAAATTACGCGACTGCGCATTTGTGCGATAAAGTACAGCAATTTCTCTGCAAGCAAAATTTTCTGATGTAACGAGTCGGCGAATTTCTCTAGCTACGTATGCCGCCTCTGATTTTTCAGAAACGCATTGAATAAATTTAACTTTTTCGCCCGTTGGATTTTCCGTCCAAAGATTTTTATCTTTACGATTTTCATTATGACGAATAACGCCGTTAGCCGCCGCCAAAATATGTTTCGTTGAACGATAATTTTGTTCCAACAAAATAACTTTTGCTTGCGGATAATCCTGTTCAAAGTTTAAAATATTTCGCATATCTGCGCCGCGCCAACCGTAAATAGATTGATCCGCATCACCGACTACGCAAATATTTTTATATTTTGCCGCCAAAATTTTTGTCAAAGTGTACTGCGCAACATTTGTGTCTTGATATTCGTCAACCAAAATGTAACGGAATCTTTCCTGATACCTTTCGAGAATATCGGGATTATCGCGTAAAATTCTCACGCTGACAAAAATTAAATCGTCGAAGTCAAGTGCATTACTTTCAATTAATTTTCTTTCGTAAAGTTCGTAAACTTGAATGAGGTTTCTTTCAAAATCTGAAATTTTATCGTCGCTCTTAAGCAAAATTGATTCGCGGAAATGTGCGGCGTCCATTAAATTATTTTTGGCGTCAGAAATTTTTGGAGCAATGTTGGAAAATCTTTCTTCGTCGAGGTTAAGTTCCTTCAGACACTCGCGCATAACGGTTGCGCTGTCGCTTGAATCGTAAATAATATAGTTGGAAGAATATTTTCCGGTAATATTTATTTCGCGGCGTAAAAAATTTGCGCAAAAAGAATGAAAAGTACTAAGCCAAACTTTTTTAGCTTGTTCGCCGATTAATTTTTCTGCGCGGGCTTTCATTTCAGCGGCGGCTTTATTAGTGAAAGTTATCGCCAAAATTTGCCACGCGGGAACATCATGGGTAAGCAAATTAGCAATTCTGTATGTCAACGCGCGAGTTTTACCCGAACCTGCGCCCGCCATTATCAACACAGGACCTTCAAGAGTTGCGGCGGCTTCTGCCTGTTGCGGATTTAAATCTTTTAACAAATTTTCTTGAGTTTCTTCCAAATTATTTTCGTCTATGCTCAAAAAAATCACTCCTTTTTAATTTTAGGGAATTTCGATATTTATGGTTGAACCGTCATCAAATTTTATAAAATCTGCGTCAATGTCGGAAATAATTTTGCCGTTAATCTTATCGCCGATTTTCAAAAAAAGAACTTCCGTTTTACCTTCTACAATTTTTTCAACCAACGCAGATTTTTCTGTACCTAATGCCGTGCCGCGCAGAATAAATTTTTCTTCAGGCGGCTTAGGAACTTCTACAACTTTTTCGACAGGTGGCGCGATAATTACCGGCGGTGCAACTTTTTCTTCGACTTTAACGGGAACTTCCTCAACTTTAGCCGGCGGTTCAACTTTTTCAACGGGCGGCGAAGGATTTTGAAAAGGGTTATAAACGTAAAATTCTTCATTGCTTGCACCGATTACCGCTTTGACTTTTTCATTTGACGGAGAAATATTTTTTACATTTGTACTTTCCGCAGGATCGTCAAGTTTAATTTCGTCTGCCTTCTCAAAATCATTTGCGGCAAAAATCATCGTGCCGAGTAAAATTAAAGTAAGTATGCCTACACGTAATTTATTTTGCCGTATTTCGTCGAATTGAGATTTTAGAAACTCTTTCATTTAATTCACAAATTTAATTACCCTTTGCTGACGTAACTGCGAATATTTTCAGGAATTTTATCCCATTCAAGATTATTCAGCGAAATATTATTTTTCAGTGAATACGCCGCCGCAATTCCTGCCGCCTCGCCCATACTCATACAAGTTGGCTGAATACGAAATGACGCTTGAGCCGAAAAATTTCCGCTTGCACAACGTCCGACTACAGCTAAATTTTCAATTTCATTTGTAACAAGTGCACGGAAAGGAATTTCGTAAAACTCGCCTTTCTTTAATTGTTTACTAAGATTAAGAGTCGTGTCATGAATATCAATAGGATAAGCAGTTCGGCAAACTGCATCAGGAAATTTTCTTGCCTCCCAATAATCCTCTTCTGTCATAAAATATTTTCCCACAACGCGCCAAGATTCTCTAACACCCAATATAGCGGCTTCGCGGCTTATATGTGATTTTTCAAAACCGGGTATATTTTTTTGAAAAAATCTTGCCAGTCGACGAATCATCCTTCTGCCGAAAGAAACTGCCTTGCTGTAAGAAATTGAATCAGTTGCACTAAATTTAAGCGGCGGCAATTCAGGACAGTTCATCGACATTGTACCGGGCTTTCCTTTAATGGTAAATGCTTGAATGTACGTAATATCATCTTGCGTCAATTCTCCGTTGATAACTCCCTTTTTGAAAAAATCTTCGTTCTTTGACCATTTCGCAAGTTCAAAATCCGGCGGCATTAAATGTTCTTCGTTAAGTTTCTTAGTGAAAAATTCATAAACTTTCATTTCGTCAATCCCGCTCATCTCAAATCGAAAACTCATCGGTTGATTTCTGCCGGTTGTCTTCGATCCGCTTTCGACAGGAATGCCAGCAAATCTTGATAAAACTGCGTCGCCGCTTGCGTCAATGAAAATTTTAGCGTCAATCTTTGAAATGCCTTCGATTGTCTGAACAATGCACGAAGAAATTTTTTGATTTTCCGTCACCGCGCCGATAATCGTCGTGTTATAAAGAATATCTGCACCGACTTCTTCGCACATTTCATCATAAATTTCAACTAAAACTTCAGGAACATATCTTTCCGCGCCGCCGCCATAAACCTTAAATGGTGCAAGTCCTAAAATTGGTTTAACTTCTATATCCGGTTTATATCCAAGATTTTCCATTCGGGAATTTATTTCTTTTATATAAGGCGTATCGCTGTCCTCAATAATAGTTGACATACAAGGATAAACGCAACCCAAAGTTTGAAGTCCGCCGAGAGAAATACTTTTTTCAATTAAAACGACTTTAGCACCATGTTGCGCCGCACAGATTGCCGCCGCTGTTCCTGCACTACCTCCACCGCAAACACAAACATCTGCACTCATCAGCGTAGGAATATTTTTGGCGTCAAATTTTACAACTTTTTCTGCCGCTTCAACTTTCGGCGAATTGGAAGAGCCGCTTAAAAATAATCCCGCCGTTGTAAGTCCTGCAAGTTTCATCAAGTCGCGGCGATTAATCGGTATCGAAAAAAATTTTTCCATAGTAATTCCTTTTAAAAATTTATAAATCGTTAAGCGTTATCAATCGCGGCTTTAACGAAGGCACTGAAAAGCGGGTGAGGATGATTCGGACGGGATTTTAATTCCGGGTGGAATTGACAGCCCACAAACGCGGGATGAATATTTTTATCAAGCTCGACAATCTCAACTAAACTGTCGTCAGGCAAAACACCGGCGATAACCATACCGTTAGATTTAAAAATTTCACGGTAATTGTTATTGAACTCAAAGCGATGACGATGCCGCTCATGAATTTCAGGAAAATCTTTTGCGTCGCCAAAGTAAGCCTGCGCGGTAAAAGTATTTGGCGTAACTTTACAAGGGTACGCACCCAATCGCATTGTACCGCCCTTGTCAGTAACTTCGCGCTGTGAATCCATTAAAGCAATTACAGGATGTTCGGTTTCAGGATTAAATTCAGTAGAATTGGCGTCTGTAAAATTGCAAACATTCCGCGCAAATTCGATAACCGCGCACTGCATACCTAAGCATAAGCCAAGAAACGGAATTTTTTTGACTCGTGCAAAATTTATCGCTTTAATTTTTCCCTCAATACCTCTGTCACCAAATCCGCCCGGTACAAGAATACCTTTACAACCGCTGAAAACTTCGTCAAGGTCAACGTCCGGCGGTTCAATTTTTTCTGCGTTAATGAACTTAACCTTAACGGCGGCGGAATTGTCAATGCCAGCGTGATGAAGTGCCTCGACGACAGAAATATAAGCGTCCGGCAACTCAACATATTTTCCGACGACAGCAATTTTAACTTTGCGTTCAGGATTTTTAATCTTGTAAACCATACGCTCCCAAACTTCAAGCTTAGGCGGAGATTGCGGCAGGTTCAATTTCTCCAAAACAATTTGGTCAAGCCCTTCACCGCGCATAATCAGCGGCACTTCGTAAATTGTATCAGCCGTCCGATTTTCTATAACGGCGTCTTCGTCAACGTCGCAGAACAGCGCAATTTTTTTCTTCATATCGCGGGAAATGGGATGTTCCGTCCTGCAAACTAAAATGTCAGGTTGAATGCCTATAGCGCGTAATTCCTTAACGCTATGTTGAGTTGGTTTCGTCTTAAGTTCACCTGCGGCACCAATGTAAGGTAAAAGTGTCACGTGAATATAAAGCGCGTCATTTTTGCCGACTTCCTTTTTAACTTGACGAATTGCCTCAAGGAAAGGAAGGCTTTCAATATCGCCGACGGTTCCGCCAACTTCCGTAATGACAACGTCCGCTTGGTCGAGTTCAGCAACGGCATAAATACGGGATTTAATTTCGTTGGTAATGTGCGGAATAACCTGCACCGTTGAGCCGAGATAATCGCCCTTACGTTCTTTCGACAGGACAGACCAATAAACTTTTCCCGTCGTCGTGTTGGAATGACTGCTTAAATTTATGTCGATAAATCTTTCGTAGTGTCCCAAGTCAAGGTCAGTTTCCGCGCCGTCTTCTGTTACAAAAACTTCGCCGTGCTGGTAAGGACTCATAGTTCCCGGATCAATATTTATGTAGGGATCAAATTTCTGGATAGTAACTTTAATGCCACGACTTTTGAGAAGTCTGCCGAGTGACGCCGCAGTAATTCCTTTGCCCAATGAAGAGACAACGCCGCCCGTCACGAAAATATATTTTGCCATGAAAAATCCCTCCGCGCAGATTATTTTTCCGCCATATCCACGCCGTCAATACTTGTAGATGATTTTTTAGCACCGCGTCCGCGTTTAGCTTCAGGCGGATTCCACTCTACAAGTCCCCATTTACCTTCGCCCAAATGTTGAAAGCGACTATCCATATTAATCATAGTGTAGATTTCGGAAATTGCAACCGCTTCATTCTGGACGGATTTATTTTTCTTGTCGATAATTTCCAAAATCAAATCTTTGTAAAAAATCGGATTATCTTTGCCGGATTCGGTTAAAATTCTGTACGCCAAATCGACTTCAGACATTTTTTCGTAGTCTTTTTCACTCATATATAAGCCTCCAATTTTTTAAGCTGACGTATTAATTTTGCACATAAACACTATATTATAAAATTTTTCGTTAATGCAAACGTCATCGTGAAATATACCTTCGTGCTGAAATCCAGCCTTTTCATAACTCCTTATAGCTTGTATGTTAGATTCAAATACTCTCAAAAAAATTTTATGTAAATTAAGTACCTCGAAACCATACCTGCAAATAATTTTACAAGCTTCAGTACCATAGCCAAGATTAACGGCATTGTCAACGCCGATAAATATACCGAATTCCGCCTTCCTATTTTCCAAGTCTATATCGCGCAGATATGTTGAACCAATAGGATTATTAGTCAAACTTTCCGTAATGATGAACTGAACAGCCTTACCGGTTTCAATCATTGTTTCAAACCATTTAAGATGACCTTCAGGCGTAAAAGGTTTTTGATATATAAAATTGCGGCAAACACGCGGATTGTTGCGCCATAAAATTATATTGTCCGTATCTATTCTCTGAAGAGGACGCAAAAAAATCTTATGGCTACCCCCCCCCATTCAGAATATTTTCATTTATGGTATACATTTATTTTCCTCCATTATTAAACATTTCCGCCCAAGTTTTCAAGCGAATCAATTACCAAAACACAATCTGCTCGAACATTTTGCAAAACGAATTTCATATTCTCTTCGGAGATAGCAACACAGCCGCCGGTATAAGGATTATTGCCAAAACAATGCAGGAATAATGCTGAACCTCTACCTGGCGTGCATTCTGCATTGTAGCCCATATTCAAACAATAAACGTAATGCGGATAATAGTCAATCAAATGTTCGCCGGCAATCGAGTATAAACCGTACTCACTGACATCAACTAATTCGTTGTAGTGAAAATCCCATTCACCCGACCAAAAATGATCTTCGTTAATCTGCACGTAAGGAAACGCCGTACAGCCGGGATCAGGCGCGATACCGAAAGCTCTGTTAAAGTGAAAAACACCGACGGGCGTTTTATGATCGCCTTCCCATTGCTTACCGAGTCCGTTTTGTCCGATATACCCGTTAGTCGACATAATCTCTTGCCATTCTCCGTTAGCGTCGCGATTGTGCATAGAAACCAACGCTTTACTTTTCCCGCCGTATTGCGCCACAACAAAAATTTGATTGGCATCCTGCGCGGCAGGAAGATTTTGTATCCATTGCGGCGTTGTACTCTGCGCGGCGGCATAATTATTTCCAACAATCAAAGTCAAAAGCATCACCGCCAAAATAAAAATTTTACTCATTTGAAAATTCTCCTTGTGTCAAGCCAAAACTTTTTGCAATCCGTTGATATATTGTTCAGTCGAAGGCAATAAAATTTGTTGCCTATTTTTCACAACAGATTCGGCAATGTTCGCAATGATATTATAGGCAAATTGTTGACGATTATCGGCAGCGTACATATCTTTCAAAGTCGAACCGTCTAACTTGTCTTTCAATTTATCGGCAACCTGTTCAGTCTCATTTTTGTTTAGAATAAAATTAAATGAAACCGATTGAAATTCTTCTTGCAAAATTTCAAACATTTTCTTGCTGTCATCTTCGATAAATTTATTAGTTACAGTTTGCGAAACTTTACTTGCCACAGTGTTTCCTGCAAAAGCTCCAAAGAAACCTCCGACAAATCCGCCTATAGCCGTACCAATTACTGGAACAGCTGACCCTACAGCTGCACCTGCCGCCGCTCCACCCATCCAACCGCCAATTCCTCCTGCAACTCCTGCCGAAGTATTCACCACATTTTTAAAAAGTTGTTTTGCCGAAATCCTGCCACGAAAAATATTTATAACGTCACCTGCCGACAGAACCGCAACCGTCGCAATTCCGGCAATAACATTTCCTCGCAGTAACTTCGACGCACTTTTCATAGCCGCCGCGCCGTAAATATTCGTGCCGCTCCTGAAAGCGTTGACTAAGTTTGCGGATACATGCGAACCAAGCATATTTATGACAGCATCTGAAGCCGGTACAAGCATACTGTTAATGCCTGCCTTCGTCAGCTGTCCAACCAAAATTGAACTTGCCCAAGCAATGCAACCTACTTGCAAACCGACTTTAACGGAATTTTCAAGCGCAGTTTCAAAATTTTTTTCATTCCACATAGAAAGCGCAAAAGTTATCGCCGCTGAAATTCCTCCGCTGTAAACACCGATTTTTATACCGTGCACCGCGTCGTAAGTCAAAGATTCGATTGTACCGGATTTAGCAATATTTTTCGCCTGCTCATAAGTCACATTGCCTTTGCGGATAATATCTTCAGCATTCTTCACGCCGCGAATTTGCCCTTTATCAATTCGACTTTGCATAGCCTTGACAGCGTCGTCATATTTATCGGCGGGAACTTCAATTTGCATTGGCGAGCCGTCGGGATTGTAATAACGGAATTTGCCGTCTCTGAAACATTCTTGAACACACTTTGAACCGCTACTGCAATATTTACTTTGAATATTTGTGCCGTTTACAATTCTGTCCGCACCGTCTTTAGCGTTATTATCGCCGATAATCTTTGAGTTTTTACCCGTTATATTGTCGTACAAATCATTTGCTCTTTCGGCGGCAAAACCATGACCGCGTTCACCGTGAAATTTTTCTTCGACGTAAACTTTGCCGGTATTCATAGCTATGCTGTTTACGATACCCGTAATTTTCGCGCCGCAGTACGGACAAAATTTCAGCGTATATTTAAATTCTTCGCCACAATTACGACACTTGATTATTTTCATATCAGATGAAATTTTCTTACATCGAAGTTGGTGCAGAAACACCTAAAAGATTTAATGCGTGCTTAATCGTATGTGCAGTAACTTTGATGAGTGCTAAACGAGCCTTAGCAAGTTCAACGTCAACGCCCAAAATTCTGCAGTCACGGTAAAAACTGTGAAACTGCGCGGCTAAATCGTAAGCATAACGCGCAATGCGTTGTGGTGCAAATTCTATCGCCGCCTTCTCAATTTCCGTCGGGTACTCAAAAACTTTATTGATAAGGTCAACTTCAGCGGCAGTCGTCATCATTGAAAGTTTAGGTGTGCCGTCAAGCTTTAACCCAACTTCTTCAGCCTGCCTAAAGATACTGCAAATTCTGGCGTGCGCGTATTGAATATAGTAAACGGGATTTTCTGAACTTTGTTTTTTGGCAAGGTCTAAATCAAAATCAAGCTGACTGTCAATCGACCGCATTAAGAAAAAATATCTTGCCGCGTCCGTGCCGACTTCCTCCATTAATTCGCGCAGTGTAATACTTTCTCCCGTGCGTTTCGACATCTTGACGAGTTCGCCGCCGCGATAAAGCGAAACCATTTGCAACAACAAAACTTTTAATTTATCGGCGTCGAATCCCAACGCAGTCATAGCCGCCTTAACGCGAGCAATATAACCGTGATGATCCGCGCCCCAAAGATTTATCAGCGTGCCGAATCCGCGTTCAAATTTATCTTTATGGTAAGCAATATCTGCGGCAAGGTATGTCGGCACACCATTTTCACGTACAACAACGCGATCTTTGTCGTCGCCGTATTTTTCAGAACCAAGCCACAATGCGCCGTCCTTTTCGTAAATTTCGCCTTTGTCACGCAAAATTTTTATCGCGTCATTAATTTTATCAGGGTGCAACGTTCTTTCACTGAACCATTTATCAAACTCAACGCGGAAGTTGGATAAATCTTTCTTAAGCTCGGCAAGTTTATCGGCGTATGCAAGGTCTTGCAAAATTTTTAAGCGTTCATCTTCAGGCAAACTCAAATATTTATCACCGTCACGCTCAATAATTTTTTTCGTGGTGTCGATAATGTCTGCACCGTGATAGCCGTCCTCCGGAAATTCTACCGTCTGCCCTAACAGTTCAAGGTAACGCGCATTGACAGACTTTGCAAGATTTTCCATTTGGTTACCCGCGTCGTTGATATAATATTCGCTCTCGACATTGTAACCGGCAGCACGTAAAATATTCACGATAGCTGAACCTGCCGCCGCTCCGCGCCCGTGTCCGACGTGTAACAGTCCCGTAGGATTTGCGCTGACGTATTCAACTTGAATCAGCGCATTATTTTTCGGCGGCAACTGTCCAAAATTTTCATCGTTGTAAATATTTTGCAACTCGGTATAAATCACGTCAGGCTTAAGGTAAAAATTCATAAAGCCCGCGCCCGCAATTTCAATCCTGTCAATAAAATTTGCGTCGATACGTGATTTAATTTCCTCCGCGATTTTTTTAGGGCTTGTGCGAAAAACTTTTGCAGACTGCATCGCAAAATTTGTAGCGAAGTCGCCGAACTCCTTTTTGGGCGGGACTTCCAAAACTATTTCCGGCAATTCCCGCGCAGATTTTAAGACGCCGTCCGCGATGGCAACTTGTACCGCCGAGTTTATAGAGTCGATGATTTTGTTTTTAACTTCCAATAAAAATTCTCCTTCCTAAGATTTAAAAGTTACAGGCTGATAATTAAATACGCCGCCTTTATAAGTTAAGACGACGTTAAAAATTTAAAAAATTACAAACAATACTTCAGTCCTTAAAAATTATTTGCCAAATATTATACAATGACGCGGGCTTATTGTCAAAAATTTTGATTCCGATTCACGGTGTGTCATATGAATTTTGATGTTGACTAAATGTGTGCGAAAAATTTTTATCGTTAATAAAATTCACTTCTTAAAAATAAAAAAGACGGAAGGTAATTTTTAACCCTCCGCCCAAGTTCACTAAAACTTAGCGATAAAATATTGATTCTCTTTAATTATTCGTCGTGTTTGAAGAACATGTAAGTTAAAGCAAAACCAACTGCACAAGCAATCAAATTAACGAGGATGTATTTGAGAATCTGCCCGTTCATATACAGCAACATACCGGGAATAACCGTAATACCCATACCGGTACCGGCAAGTTCCATGAAGCTTGAAAGAGCACCACCGACAGCACCGCCGACGCAACCGAAAATAAGGGGCTTCAAGAGGCGGAGGTTAATACCGAAAATTGCAGGCTCGGTAATTCCCAAGAAAGCCGGAACTGTTGAAGAAATGTAAAGAGCACGTTTTTTGGGATCTTTAGTTTTAAGTGAAACAGCCAATGCCGCGCCACCTTGTGCAATCGTCGCGCAAGTGATAATAGCGTTGAAGGGGTCGGAACCCTGTGTGCTGAGAAGGTAAATTTCCAATGCACTGAAGACGTGGTGAACACCGAAGACAACGATAACTTGTTGCAAACCGCCAATGATGAGACCACCAAGAATCGGAATGTTCAAGAAGGATTGTACCGCACCGAAAACGATTGATTCAAGACCGTGCATGATAGGTCCGACTACGAGGAAACCGAAGATCATGGAAACAGTCAACGTAAGGAACGGAGTAACAATCAAGTCGATCATATCGGGAATGAAAGTTTTCAGCCAATGTTGAAGTTTAGCCGCGAAAATACCGAGTACCAATGCCGGCAAAACTGAACCTTGATAACCGACCAACGGAATTGTTACGAAACCTAAATCCAACGGAATAGGTGTTTTTCCTGCGTATTCAGGAAGTGCATATGCTTCAACCCAAGTTAAACCTTTTTCAGCGAGTTCTTGAGCCGCGCCACCGACTACGTAAGCATTAGGCAATGCAGGGAAAACTAACATTAAACCTAAAACGATACCGATAACTGCTGTGCCGCCAAATTTGTTCATTGTCGACCAACAGACAAGTGCAGGCAAGAAGGCAAATGCTGTATCTGTCAAAACCTGCGTCATCAACAGGAACGTGGGATCCCATTCGCTACCCAATGAGAGCATCGCGCCGCGCAGACCCATGAACAAACCTGTTGCGACCAAAACGGGGATAATCGGGACGAAAACGTCGCCCAATGTACGCGAAATTTTTTGTACAAGACTCATTTCCGCGTAAGCCGCTTCTTTACCGCCGCCGCCTGCCAGTGACGGTTTTAATTTTATAAATTGCTCGGTAACTTTGTCGACGAAACCGGTACCGCAGATAATCTGATACTGTTGCGCCGCAAAGAATTGACCTTTAACGCCATCGATATTCTCAATTTTCTTTTCTTGAATTTTGGATTTATCGTTGACGATAAGACGAAGACGAGTTGCGCAGTGTTCAGCTGTACGAACATTATCGGGACCGCCGACATATTTCATAATCAGCTTAGCTACGCGTTCATCGTCCGGCAAGTTGTCGTATTGGGCGTCATCTTCGTCCTTTTCGACAGGACCTGCGTTAGCGTCTTCAGCAGGTGCCTTAGACGTGATAGATTGATTGTTCAACTCAAAGGTAATGTCGCCGAAATCTTGATGGTTCGTTACGACAACAGGCGTTGTGGTCTGATAACCAGCCTTCGTGATACCTTTGGGATCGAACTCCAAAAGCAGTTGTCCACGTTTAACTTTGTCGCCAGCCTCTGCTTTCGGCTTAAAACATTCGCCGTTGAGCTTAACAGTATCCATACCGACGTGAATCAAAAGTTCAATGCCGTCGTTGGACTTAAGACCAATAGCGTGATGTGTGGGGAAGAATACAGTAATTTCCCCGTCGAACGGCGAGTAAACTTTTCCTTCAGGATTCTTTACTGCCGCACCGCGACCCATTGCGCCGCCGCCAAATACGGGATCGTCGACTTCGTTTAACGGAATCAGCGTACCGTTGAGCGGGCTACTAATGCGTATGTTTTTCATGAGCCAATACCCTCCTTAACTTAACCAAAAAAACATACTTACTTGACGATTGTAAATTTTCCTTGCCTAAAATCAAAAAATAATTCCAATGCCAAATTGATTGACCAAAAAATTTACACCGTCCACTAGAAAAAACTGAAAAATGCATTACAATTATATCTGTCAAATTATTGGACGTCAACTTATTAAGAGAAAAATTTTTAATTAAATTTTAAAAAAAAGTTCACTCAAAAAAACTTTTCATAAGACTGCTTTAGAGTGGGATTTCAGACGGTACGAAAAAATTTTTAGTCGCAAAAAAATTTTTCTTGACAAATGCTAACTTAGGAATTATAATGCGCAATGTCAGTTAAACAACTGCACAAACGAAAGAGCGGACATAGCTCATCTGGTAGAGCGCAACCTTGCCAAGGTTGAGGTAGCGAGTTCGAGCCTCGTTGTCCGCTCCAAATTTTTTTCTGATTAATTTTTACCTTGATGGGTCTTATAGGAGGACCTATAGCTCAGTTGGTTAGAGCAACCGGCTCATAACCGGTCGGTCCTAGGTTCAAGTCCTAGTGGGTCCACCAAAAATGTAAGGCCTTGTAGCTCAGTTGGATTAGAGTATTTGACTACGAATCAAAGGGTCGGGGGTTCGAATCCCTCCAAGGTCATTAACGGATGGGGCATCATCCGTCGCAGGAGATGAAGTAAGACCTTGTTTATAAGGCAACATTGTTGATAGCGCAATCTCAAACTTTGTGCGAGAGTATGTCAAAGTCCGCCCCCTTTAGCAATTATTTTTAAGATAAGTAATTTTTTTAAGGCGTAAGTCGGACTCGAGTGTTGAAATAAACACTCTGAACGGCGCAGAAGTCGTTCTAAACGGGTAGGTAGCGAAGTGGCTAAACGCTGCGGACTGTAAATCCGCTCCCGCTGGGTTCGGTGGTTCGAATCCACCCCTGCCCATATAAATTTGAAAGAACGTCGTCAGTTGGCGGCGTTTTTTAAGTTCATAGGAGAAAAATTTATGGCTGAATTTAAAATTTATACAGACGGGTCTTGCTTGGGAAATCCCGGTGCGGGCGGTTATGCGGCGATTATCATTGATGAAAATGGTAAGAGTGAAGAAATTTTTGGCGGCGAAGCTTTTACGACGAATAATCGTATGGAACTTACTGCGGCAATAGTCGCGCTTAGGAAAATTTCTAAAGAGGACGTTGCAGAAATTTTCACTGACAGCACTTATTTACGAAATGCGTTTACTCAAAATTGGTTGGCAAATTGGAAACGAAACGGTTGGAAGTCCGCAAATAAACAAGCGGTTAAAAATCAGGATTTGTGGCTGGCACTTGATGAATTAATTTCGACTCACAACGTAAAATTTAATTGGGTAAAAGGTCACGCGGGAAATTCTTTAAACGAACGTTGCGACAAACTTGCACGCAAAACAGCTGAAACGTTTCAATAAAAAATTTTCGTTTTAAAAATAAACGTCCCGTAGTAAAATCACTTTAAAAATTTTGGGGAGTGATATTTATGTTGGAAATGCACAATGTTAAAGCCGCGCTACTTGGGCTTGCAGTAGGTGACGCTCTCGGTGTTCCCGTCGAATTTTCTTCGCGCAGTAAAATGAAAAAAAATCCCGTCACAGGAATGCGTGAACATGGTACTTGGAATCAACCTATAGGCACTTGGTCTGACGATACAAGCTTGACGGTTGCCGCTATGGACAGTATAACGCGGCTTAAGAAACTTGATAAAGTCGACGTAATGAAAAATTTTGTACGTTGGCTTAGGGACAATGAATTTACCGCCAATGATGACGCTTTCGACTGCGGCAACACGACGGGCGCGGCGATTGATAATTTTATATTTGGTGCTACGCCTGAAACTTGCGGAATGAGGAATGAAAGTTCTAACGGCAACGGTTCACTGATGAGGATTCTTCCCGCAGTTTTCTACGCTTACGAAAAAGCTACCACTGATGAAGAAGCCTTGCAAATTGTCCACGAATTTTCCGCGTTGACGCATGCTCACGAAGTCAGTCAAATGGCTTGCGGGATTTATTATCTGATTTGCGCTCAAATTTTGGACGGAAAAAATTTGAAAGACGCAATTCACAATGGCTTGAAACAGGCGGAAGAATTTTATTCTAAGCAACAAAAATTTTTGAATGCAACGGAAACTTTTTCGCGATTGTTCAAAGAAAATTTTGCCGCGTTACCTGAAGATGCTATTAGGAGTTCGGGTTACGTCGTAGCAACTCTTGAGGCGGTTATTTGGTGTGTGCTTAACACGGACGATTATAAATCACTTTTGTTGACGGCGGTCAATTTAGGCGGTGATACGGACACTGTAGGCGCGATTGCCGGCGGAATTGGCGGACTTGCTTACGGCTTGCAACAAATTCCTGCAGATTGGCTTAATGTTTTAAAACGTCGTGATTATCTTGAAAGTCTTGCCGAAAAATTTTTCTTGGCGATAAATTAAAAAAGCTCAAAGCATTCACTTCAAGCTTTAAAAATTTTCATTACGTCTTTAACGATTAGCCAGCCGCGCATTGGCAAGCATTTCACGGGCATTTTGAATCGCGGCAGGAATTTCACTTCCCGACGCCATACGCGCAATTTCTTTAACGCGTTCGTCCGATGTCAACTTTGTAACCTTCGTAATTGTTCTCGTGCCGTCATCGGTTTTGGAAATTTGCAAGTGATTAGCGGCAGTACAAGCAATCTGCGCGAGGTGAGTTACACATAAAACTTGCTTAGAGCGGGCAACTTTGGCAATACATTCAGCAACAACTTTAGCCGTCGTGCCGCCCAGTCCCGCGTCAATCTCATCAAAAATCATTGTCGCCGCCGAATCATCACGCCCCGCTGATACAGTTTTTATCGCCAGCGCAATTCGCGAAAGTTCGCCGCCTGATACAACTTTCGACAAAGATTTAATTTCTTCGCCGACGTTTGCAGAAAATAACATATCCGCAACGTCGCCGCCGTTCGTTGTCAACTCTTCAACCGGCGTAACTGTTATAGAAAATTTTGCTTTAGGCATACCCAGTCGTCTAATTTCTTTTTCAATCAACGTGCCGAGATTTGCCGCTGACTCTTTACGAAGTTGCAGTAAAGTTTCGGCGCGTTTTTTAGTTTGCAGTTCCAATTTTGCAATAACTCTGCGCGTCGTATCAACGTCAGAATCAAAATTTTCTATGGCGGAAATTTCTGCGCGAATCCTTTCAAGCCGCGATAAAATTTCTTCAACATTTGCGCCGTATTTTTTCAAGCCGAAAATTATGTCCATACGCTGATGAAGTTGCTCCAAAAGTTCCGGCGAAAAATCCGTAGCGTCCGAATAAGCGCGTATTTCGTCGTAGGCTTCGCGCAGATTAATTTCCGCTTCCTCCAAAAATTTCAGTGTCGAATTTAATTTTGTATCGTATCTTGCAACGTCCGAAAGATTTTTCTTTACTCTTGCAAGCTCTGTTAAAATATCAGTGTTCTCTCCATTGCCCAAAAGTGTACGTGACTCCTCGACGTATGAAGAAATTTTTTCTGCATTGGAAAGCTTACGAATCTCGGCTTCAAGCTCAACATCTTCATTAGGTTTAAGATCGGCAGAAGAAATTTCTTGTTCCTGCCAACGCAACAATTCAAGTTTTTCATCATTTAAATTTTTCGACTGAATTTTATCTTTAAGAGCTTTAATCTGCGTCTTCCATGAACGGAAAATTTTTTGATAATCTGCGCGGACGAATGGAATTTTTTCGTTAGCACCGTCAAGCAAATTATAAATGCTGTTCGTCTTAAGCAGTGAAAGATTTTCACTTTGCCCGTGAATGTCAACGAGAGCCGAGCCAATTTTTTTCAGCGTCGCAACATTGACGTGAGAACCGTTAATGAGAATATTATTTTTGGCGGCGTTACGATTGACTTTGCGCTTGATGATTAAAAATTCGTCGTCATCAATATCAAATTCACTAAGCAAAGTTTTGACGGCAAAATTTTTTTCAGGAATAAAAACCGCCTCAACGCAAAATTCTTCACAACCTGCGCGAATCTGATTTGTATTGGCACGTTGACCGAGTACCGCGCCGAGAGCGTCGATTAAAATAGACTTACCCGCGCCGGTTTCGCCCGTCAACACGTTAAGCCCTTCGTGAAATTCCAATTCAATTTTTTCAATCAGCGCAAAATTTTTTACGCTTAAATTTTTCAGCATATTATTTTCCTGTTGAACCGCGTTTAGTCAAAGGTTTACCTTCTGCGCAGAGCGGACAATTTTCAGGCTCGTAAGTCTCAACGTCCATATGAAGTAAAGCATAATTCGGCACATCGTCAAAAGTTGCCTTGCCGCCCGATCTGTCAACCAACATTGCAACCGCAACGGGGACGCCGCCAAAATTTTTTACAACGTCGATAACTTCGCGAACACTGCCGCCGGTCGTGACAACATCTTCGACAATCAAAACTCTTTCGCCTTCGTGAAGATTAAAGCCGCGTCTGAAAGTCATCTTGCCATCAACGCGTTCAGTAAAAATTGCGCGAGTTCCTAAAGCTTTTCCCGTTTCATGTGCAAGAATAATTCCGCCGGTTACAGGACCGACAACCGTTTCAATCTGTGCGTCTTTGAAATGTTCCGCAATAGCTTGACAAAGTTTTTCGGTGTACTTAGGGTGCTCCAGCACACGGAATTTCTCAACATAATATTGTGAATGGCGTCCGCTAGTCAAAAGAAAGTGACCTTTCATAATCGCGCCAGTTTCAACCAACAAATCATAAACTTCTTTTTCAGTCATACTAATCAATCTCCTTTGTATATTTCCAATGATAACCGCCTGCTGTCTTAGCTCTACCGTGTAAAGCACCACTAATACTAGCAGGATTTTTTAAATTTAAAATATCGGCAGCGGCTTTAATAGTTGGAAAAATTTCGCCGGTTTCAACGCAGATAACCGATTTTTTTCGCGTGTCTTTATAAAAAGTTTCTTGTGGTGTATCGGCATTTGCAAATTTCCAGCGAAAACCACCTGCCGTTTTGCATTTCCCGTGCAACGCAATTGAAATAAGTGAGAATGAAACTCCGACATATTTTGCGGCAGCTCTGGCTGAAGGAAAAATTTCACCAGTTTCTATGCACATTACAGTTTTTCTATAGGGTTTTTCGTCACCCAAAATTTCGTGTTCGTCGTACTCACTTAAAAATTTCCAATGATAGCCGCCGGCTGTTTTTATTCTGCCATACAACGCACGCCAAATAACATCTCTGCTTTTTCCAACAGATTCTGCGGCATTTTTAATCGAGTTAAATATTTCTCCGGTTTCAACATTGATGACTTTCTTAGCACCGTTCTGACTCCTGATAAGGGCTTTTGAAATTTTTTCTCCAAACGATTTGGAATGTTTGAAGCCGCGTAAACCGAATTTACCGCCCTTACTCACATTATATTCCGGCTTGATTTTGGCGATATAGTAAATTTCTTTTTCATCAAGCTCTTCGACAGGGCAAAATTCTAGAATTTCTTTGTCGAAGGCATCCCAACCGTATTTTGCGATGGCTTTGCTTATTATGGAAGTACAACGTTTGTTCCACTTATGATCATTCAGACACCGTTTTATATTTTTGGACTGCCCAATATATCTTTTGCCATTGACGCGGCAGACAAGCATATAAATGCCTGACATTTGATTTTTTTCAGAGTCGGACACACGCTTCACCTTCTTATTTTTGAAACGCGCTTAATCTCTTCTAAAATTTTCTGCGCGGCAAGTTTGGGATTATCAGCCTTAGTAATCGGTCTGCCGACAACAAGATAATTTGCACCGTTTTTAATCGCACTTGAAGGCGTGGCAATTCGACTTTGGTCGTTAATATCACTGCCTGCGGGACGAATGCCCGGCGTAATAATTAAAAAGTCATCGCCGCAATTTTCGCGAATAAGTTTAGCTTCATTGGGGGACGCAACAACACCGTCAACGCCGGCTGATTTTGCAAGCTTGGCAAGACGTACAACCTGCGCGGAAATTTCAAGTTGATTGTAGCCGAGCCCTTCCCAATCTTCTTGGTTAATGCTGGTTAAAATCGTCACTGCAATTAATTTAGGCTTGACTATACCAAGCCGCGCAGATTCTTCACGCAATTTATCGGCGGCAGTTTTCATCATCGTATAGCCGCCGGTAGCGTGTATGTTCATAATATCCGCGCCCAAATTCATCAGCGAACAAAGCCCGTTAGCCGTCGTGTTGGGAATGTCACAAAGTTTTAAGTCGAGGAAAATTTTTTTATCAAGACTTTTAAGCCAATCCAAAACGTCAGTACCAATGCTATAAAAAAGTTCCATACCGACCTTGTAAAAATTTACGCTGTCGCCCAATTCGTTGACCAATTTTTTTACGTCGCCGAAATGATGAAAATCCAACGCTACAATTAATCTTTCATCAGCCATAAAAAATTCTCCTTTAAGCTGCCCTTTGTTCCTCATAGTTGAATACAACAATCTCTGTAGAGAAATTGCGTACGGAATTTACGAGCTTTTCCAATTTAAGCGCAACTTCATTATCATAAGAAACCTCGCCGCATTGTGTACAAACTTGTGAAGGGACGTTCTTAACAATGACGACGCATTTCCCCAAATCAACGGTAAAGTTCGTTAATTTATTTTCAAGATTTCCTCTGCACATAAAACATTTCATTCCGCGTCAACCTTTCTGGTTTTTAAATCAGATTCCCATTTTTCGCCGGAAGGTCGATAAGCCGTTATCAGCCACAATTCCTCGTCCGTAATGCCGCATACAACGTGAAAAGATTCATTGCGCGAATTTTTGCCCAACAATAAGCAACTGGGATACGGATAATCATCAGGATAATTTTCTATAATTTCACCTGACAAAATTGTTGATTTAACGTCTTCAAGAGATATTCCGCGTTGTAAAAGTCGCGTCATTATATGGGACGTCCAACGTAATTTTTCTTGTGTACACAAATTTTTTATTTGAAATAAATTATCTGCCATTATTTTACTTTACCAACAATTTCGCTGATATTTTCAAGCCCGCAACTTTGCAAATAATTTTCCAAGTCAGCAATAATTTTCATCGTAACGTTAGGGTCAGTAAAATTAGCCGTCCCGATCGCAACGGCACTTGCTCCCGCCAAGAAAAATTCCACCGCGTCCGCGCAGTTTCTTATTCCGCCCATACCAATCACGGGAACTTTTACCGCATTAGCAACTTGATAAACCATTCTCACAGCAACAGGTTTAATCGCCGCGCCGGACAAGCCGCCTGTAATATTTCCAAGCGTCGGTTGCCACGTGTTGATATTAATTTGCATACCAATCAACGTATTTATCAGCGAAATGCAATCAGCTCCTGAATATTCAACTGCAAGCGCAATTTCCGTAATGTCCGCAACGTTGGGACTAAGCTTGACTATAACGGGCTTGCGGGTATTTTTTTTTGCCGCCTTCGTGACTTCAGACGCCGCCTTAGGATTTGTGCCAAAAATTATTCCGCCGTCTTTTACGTTGGGACAGGAAATATTTAACTCAATCGCCGCCACGCCGTCAACGTCCAAAAGTTTAGCCAGCTCGCCGTAATCTTCGACGCTTGAACCGCTGATATTTACGATGACGTTCATATTATATTTTTTAATGCGCGGGAGAATTTCCGACAAAAATTTTTCGACGCCGGGATTTTCAAGCCCAATCGAATTAAGCATTCCCATTGATGTTTCCGCAACTCTTACGCCCTTGTTACCTGTGCGCGGTTTGAGAGTAATGCACTTAACCATAACGCCGCCAAGTTTATCAAGTTCGACGAAGTTTTCAAACTCTTCACCAAATCCGAAAGTTCCCGACGCGGCAAGAATCGGCGTATTCATTTTTATGCCGCAAATTTCTGTTTCCAACAGTTTACTCATTGCTACAGCCCCTAATCCCAATTAAATTCTTTCGCGTCAAATACGGGACCGTCTTTACAAACTTTTTTTCGCCCGTTTATCGTGTCAATCGAACAACTTAAACACGCACCTAAACCGCAAGCCATACGCCTTTCAAATGAAAGTTCGCAAGGTAAGCCGTTAGCAATCGCTTCCAACGCAACGCCATGCATCATGACATCAGGACCGCAGGTATAAACCGCAGAAAATTTTGAGGACGCCATAATTTCAGGCAAATAATCTACCACAAAACCTGTCCGCCCGTAACGATAACTGCCATCGTCTGTCGTAACAAAAATACTTCTTACTGCCGGAAGGTGTACAAATTCCCTAATCCAAAAAATTACTTCGTCCTTATTGCGCCCGCCAATTAAAACTTCAACTTCGCGCAATTTTTCAGCGACACTTAAAAGCGGTGCAAGTCCCATACCGCCGCCCGCAAGTAATATTTTGTGACTGTAGTGCATACTGAATCCGTTGCCGAGCGGTGCCAAAATATTTAAAGTCGTCCCCTCTTTCAACGTCGATAAAAATTTTGTGCCATCTCCAACCACGCGATAAAACATTTTTACGCCTTTACGTGTCGACGCAATTCCTATAGGACGCCTCAACGTAAATGTTTCGGACGGCAACTGAATCTGCGCGAATTGTCCCGGCTTTGATAACTTTGCGAGTTCAGGCGCGTCAATTTCCAATTTAAAAATTGCCGGTGCGACTTCGACGTTGGATTTTATTTCACTTTCAAAAATTTTACTCATTGCCCTACCACCCCTAATCCCTTAAAATTAATCTCTCAACCAACCAAAAATATCGTCAACTTTTACGTACAAATCCTCAAAAATCGAAACCTTTATCTCACTGCGAAGGGTGGCTTTTTCTTCCTCGTCAAGTACAGCTAATTCATCATCATCAGATTGAAAATAAGAATAGTCAAGCTCATAATTTCCGTCGCGCAAAAGGTAAACATCAACACCTTTAGCCCAAGGATCAATAATCCAATATTCCTTGACGCCGTTTTTTTCGTAAACGTCTTTTTTTATCGTTATGTCATTTCTGCGCGTCGATCTTGAAAGCACTTCAACAACCATATCGGGCGTACCGTGAATTGCGCCTTTCCAATTTATAATTCCCGCATTTTCAGTAGTTATAATTGTCATATCCGGTCTGAAAAGATTGCCGTCAGGAAAATAAACGTCAACGTCGTCCGGAAAAACATAGCCACATTTTTTTTCAATTACATAATTTCCAATTACCAGTCCGAGTCTGAATAAAATTCCACTATGATTAATTATAGCCATTGCCGACATAATTTTTTCACCGCCAATAATCTCGTAGGGTTTATAAACAAGCGCGTCATTCAGCATTACATTCACCCACCTTTCGCGCACTTAAAGAAAATTTATCTACCTAATTTAACCTTGATAATGATTTTCTTCTTGGGGAGCATTTTGCTGTTCTTCTTCACGAATGAAAAGTAAAACTTCACCGCGAGGGGAGAATTTCCAGCGATATTTAGAAATTGCTTTGAAAAATTCATAGGACGCGCCAGCCCTCAATTCATCATGAAGTACGATTGCCATAACTTTAACTTTTGAAAGCCACTCGTCAACATTTTCTGCGCCGAAAACTTCTTTCTCCGAACCTTCAATATCAATTTTCAGCAAGTCAATCTGTTCAATGTTGTTTTCGGCAATAATCTTTGAAAGTGTTGTTGTCTTGAAAGAGGTTTTATCATCTTCTCCAGTCTCGACAGTCATATAGCCGGCTTCACCCAATTCGGTTGTTTCAAGACGTGCACAAGTTTCTTTATCCCAAACTGCCGAGTTAATGACGTGAATATTATCGTAGAAAATCGTGTTGAAACGCAGGAACTTGAAATTATTTTTTTCAGGCTCAATGGAATAAATCTGCGCGTCGGGATAAACATTCGCAAAGAAAAGCGTGCTGTAACCGATATTACTGCCGCAGTCAATAATCACTTTGGGCTGAAAATCTTCCGGCAACGGCAAAACATATTTACCCGCCTTGAAAATTTCGTCAGCTACAATTTCGTCCGTCGTTTCACCGCGATAAGTGAAGGGCAGACCGTCCAAATCAATCACCTGCAAGCTAAGGCTACGAATATAATCAACGTTTCTCATAAAGTTAAAACCTCCATTAAAAAAATTCTTAATTAGCTAAGCGCATCGCCGCCGCCAACATAATCTTGTATCGCTAAAGAATAGACAAGCCTTCTGTCACGCATAAACGTAAGCATACGCAAAACTTCCCAAGCTGTATCAAGACTGGTAAGGCAAGGGATACCGTGTTCGACGGTAGCGCGTCTGATTCTGAACCCGTCGCGCATAATGTGTTTACCGGGTGCTTGCGTATTTACGACCAGATGAATTTTGCTATTCTTAATGCGCTGAATAATATCAACACTACGCTGATGAACTTTGCCGACAACTTCCGCGTCAATTCCAACTTTCTGCAAAGCTTTAGCAGTTCCTTCCGTCGCCGCAATTTTAAATCCCAAATCATAGAAAGCCCTAGCAAGTTGCTTAGCTTCCTCTTTGTCCTTATTAGCAACAGTGAACAGTATGCAACCTTCAATCGGAATATTCATACCCGCGCCGGTTATCGCCTTATAAAGTGCTCGCGCGTAGTGATAATCAATGCCCATAACTTCGCCCGTCGATTTCATTTCAGGACCAAGCGAAATGTCAACGTCCTGCATCTTCGCAAAAGAAAATACAGGTGCTTTAACTGCAACGTAAGCTTTCGGCTCGATAAGTCCCGTATAAAATCCCTGTTGCTTGAGAGATTTTCCCAATGCGGCTTGAGTTGCAACGTTGACCATTTTAACATTTGTAACTTTGCTGAGGAAAGGAACAGTACGACTGGAGCGCGGATTAACTTCAATGACGTAAACCACGCCGTCCGCCACAACGTATTGAATATTAAGCAAGCCTTTAACGTTGAGGGCAAGCGCAAGCCGTTTCGTGTAGTCAGTGATAATGTAAATAATTTTCGACGTTAAAGTTTGCGGAGGATAAACGGCAATGCTGTCGCCGCTGTGAACTCCTGCTCTTTCAACGTGTTCCATAATACCCGGTATCACAACGTCAACGCCGTCAGCTATCGCATCAACTTCAACTTCCGTCCCTTGTACGTAGCGGTCAACCAAAACAGGATGGTCAGGCGTAACTTTAACTGCGCGGCTCATATAATCGCGCAATTCTTCTTCAGTGTAGACAATTTCCATTGCCCGTCCGCCTAAAACATAACTAGGACGCACCATAACGGGATAACCGATTTCAGACGCACCTTTAATCGCCTCGTCAAGATTCGTAACGCTGATTCCTTTCGGACGCGGTATGCCGACTTCCGTTAAAACTTCGTCAAAACGTTCGCGATCTTCTGCGCGGTCAATGTCATCAACAGAAGTTCCGAAAACTTTAACGCCTGCTTCCTTCAAACTCGCCGCAAGATTTATCGCAGTTTGTCCGCCGAATTGCACGATAACGCCATCCGGCTTTTCCTTCTCAATAATGTTCAAAACATCTTCCGTAGTCAAAGGTTCAAAATAAAGTCTGTCCGAAATATCAAAGTCCGTCGAAACTGTTTCAGGATTGTTATTGATTATGATAGCCTCAATGCCCATTTCTCGCAATGCCCACACAGAATGGACTGAGCAATAATCAAACTCGACGCCTTGCCCAATACGAATAGGACCCGACCCTAATACAATAACTTTACGCTTGCCGCTGATTTCAACTTCATCTTCCTCTGCGCGGAAAGTCGAATAGTAATAAGGTGTAACCGCTTCAAATTCCGCCGCGCAGGTGTCAACCATTTTGTAATAAGGAAAAATTTTACTTTGAAAACGCATTTGGCGGACTTCCGATTCAGTGCGTTTCGTCAATTCGGCAATGGATTTATCACAAAGACCCAAAAGTTTTGCGGTGCGAAGGTTACGTAAATTTAAATCTTCCTTAGCCAACTTAACTTCAAAGTCCGCGATATTTTTAATTTTTTGTATAAACCATTTATCAACTTTCGTGATGTTGTGAATTTCATCAACAGTTGCAATGTTACGGCGTAAAGCTTCAGCAATTACAAAAATTCTTTCATCGTTAATACGTTCAAGCCGCTTTTTAAGTTTATCGTTGTCCCATTCGTTAAGCTGTTCAAAATGCAGACGATGAACGCCAATTTCAAGACTGCGGACGGCTTTAAGAATCGCGCCTTCAAAAGTTCTGTCGATACTCATAACTTCGCCCGTCGCCTTCATCTGCGTGCCAAGCGTTTTATCAGCATAAACAAATTTGTCGAAAGGCCAGCGCGGGAATTTTACAACGCAATAGTCAAGCGCAGGTTCAAAGCAAGCTTTAGTTTTATGCGTGACAGCGTTGGTAATTTCGTCAAGCGTGTAACCAATCGCAATTTTGGAGCTAACCTTAGCAATAGGATAACCAGTCGCCTTCGACGCAAGCGCAGATGAACGACTGACGCGCGGATTAACTTCAATGACGTAATAATTTTGACTTTGCGGGTCTAATGCAAATTGAACGTTGCAACCGCCTTCAATTCCAAGCGCACGAATAATTTTCAAACTTGCCGAACGCAGAAGTTGATATTCCGTATCTGTCAAAGTTTGACTCGGCGCAATAACGATTGAGTCGCCCGTATGCACACCGACAGGATCAAAATTTTCCATATTACAGACGGTTATGCAATTATCATGAGCGTCGCGCATAACTTCATATTCAATTTCTTTCCAACCGGCAACACTGCGCTCAATTAAAACCTGCCCAATCATTGAATATTTCAAGCCGCGAATTACAATTTCTACAAGCTCTTCTTCATTTTCGGCAATTCCGCCGCCCGTACCGCCCAAAGTGTAAGCAGGACGAACAATCAGCGGATAACCAATCTGTTTCGCGAAATCAACCGCGCTGTGAATATCTTCAACGATTGTTGATTCAGGTATCGGCTCTCCAATTTCCGTCATCGTTTCCTTGAAAAGTTCGCGGTCTTCAGCTTTTTTAATCGCCGTTAATGACGTGCCTAAAAGTTCGACGTTATTTTTTTCGAGTACGCCGCTTTCAGAAAGTTTGACGGCAAGATTTAATCCCGCTTGTCCGCCGAGCGTCGCAAGTAAACCGTCGGGGCGTTCCTTTTCAATAATCGCCGTTAAAAATTCCACCGTCAACGGCTCAATGTAAACTCTGTCGGCAATGTTCGTATCCGTCATAATCGTTGCAGGATTGGAATTGACGAGGACGACTTCCAGCCCTTCTTCCTTCAACGCGCGGCAAGCTTGCGAACCTGCATAGTCAAATTCTGCCGCCTGTCCAATTATGATTGGTCCTGAACCTATTACTAATACTTTCCTAAGATTTTTTTTCTTCGGCAAGTTTTTAGCCTCCCTAAAAAAATTTATCTCATTAAAAAATCTCCTTGTACTTCAACAAAGAGATTTTAACTTTTTCTGCGCAGATTGTCACGCTTTATTTTTTCAATAATTTAATTTGAAGGAATTTTTTTGGCAGATACAGAATTTTTTTCAGAGGTGAGCTTATGAAAATTTTGTTGCATATGTGTTGCGCCCCGTGTTCATGCTACTGCGTTAAAAAATTGCGTGAAGAAGGTTACGAGCCTGTTGGATATTTTTTTAACCCGAATATTCATCCTTATCAGGAATGGCGCAAAAGATTGAAATCTGCGCGGGATTTTGCGGAAAAAATTTCTATGGAATTGCACGTCGTCAATCATTACGGTTTAAGAGAATTTTTGAAGAAAACTTTTCCCGTCGTTGAAAGTCTTGAAGGTGACGACACAGTTAAAAATCCTGACGGCCGGCACAATCGATGTAAAATTTGTTACGCTTGGCGTTTGAATGAAACCGCAAAATTTGCCGCTGAAAATAATTTTGAAATTTTTACTTCATCGCTTTTTTACTCAATTCATCAAAATCACGAGCTTATGAAAAAAATTGCCGAGAGTTCTGCAAAACAATTCGGCGTAAAATTTTTCTATGAAGATTTCCGCGCAGGTTGGCAAGAAGGCATTGATTTAAGTTTGGAGCTTGAACTTTATCGCCAAAATTATTGCGGTTGCATTTTCAGCGAAGAGGAACGTTTCAGCAACGATTTAAAAAAACTTCGGCGAAAAATTTTTAAGAATTAATAACGGGAAAAGTTCCCATATCCTTCAACCAAATGCTTTTCTTCATTACTCCGCCGATTGCGTCATTCAAAGTTCGACGGTCAACGGTATTTTCCAAATCAAAGAAAAAAATATATTCGCCCAATTCAGTACGTGCGGGACGTGACTCAATGCGCGTCATATTCACGTGACGGAAGGCAAATTCTTTCAAAACTTCGCATAATGCACCGGCGCGACTTCCTTTAATTTGGCAAATGATTAAAACTTTATCGCCGCGTGTAGCATCAAAATCTTTACGCCGCCTGACTTCAAAAAATCTTGTGCGATTCGCCGCGTTATCTTGAATTTCATCAGCAAGCATTGAAAGATTATTTAATTGTCCGGCGCGTTTCGTACAGATTGCCGCGTAACCGTCATTAGTCGAAGATTCGGTTACAATTTCCGCCGCCCGCGCAGTACTCGTCGTAATAACAATTTCAGCATTTGGAAAATTTTTCGTCAAAAACTTTCGACATTGTGAAATTGGTTGGGAGTGTGAAAAAATTTTCTTTACGTCCGAATTTTTAACGCCGATTTTTGCCATTAAGTAATTGTGTACAGTCCAAATAAATTCTCGCGCAATTATCAGAGAATCGCTACGCGCTAAAGTGTCAAGCGTTATGTTTATTGAGCCTTCCAAAGAATTTTCGACAGGTACAAATCCCGCGTCAATTTCGCCCGCGTCAACTGCCGAAAGTACATCAAAAATTTCTGAAAAGATAACCAATTCGCGATTAGATTTTAAAATTTCGTTTAGTCGAATTGCCGCTTCTTCAGAATGTGTACCGCGCGGTCCTAAAATTCCAACTTTTTCCATAAATCAGCTAATCAATCCTCGCGTCGAAAATTCCTGAAAATTGCACGGCTGTAAAAATTCTTTCGTCGCTGACTTCGTAATTTCTATCCATAAAAATTTCCGTGAAGTTTTTATCTGCGCGGTAGTTTACGTCGAGAACACCTTCAATATTTTTCAGCGTAGAAACGATTCTTTCAATGGTCGCCCTGTTCGCGTCGACGTGCAAAACTTTGTAGTCAAGACGTTCAATTTTAAAAATTACGGGGCGCGTGCCGTCATTGCAACAGGCTATCATCATATGTTCATCATTTGTCCAGTTACGCATAATCGAACCGCCCTGCAATGCCGCATAAACATAACGGCTGAAACAATCCCACGCTTCCGCGCAATGAGCACCTTTACCCATTTGCCAAAAAGTATCTTCGTTGCCGTAACGTTCAAAAATATATTCCGCGCCGACTTGATAAAAAGGACACGCGCCGGACTGCGGGTCTGCAAGATATTTTTCCTGCAAGTCGCCAAAAACTTTTTTGTCAATGACAGTTATTTTACATTTGTATTGCATAAAATTTTCTCTCCTAAGATTTTTTCAGGGTCGAACATTCCTTTAATCTTTCAATATACAGATTACGGAAATTTTTAAACGTGCCAAGCCCGTCAACGCAAACTTTCACGTCGTAGCCTAAACCCTCAAGCCTATTTCGCCAAGAAATTTTAATATCCTTTTCAACGTGAGAGCCGCCATTAAAAAGCAAAGGTGCCAACAAAATTTTTTTCGCGTTGCGATTTTTTAAACGTTTCATCACGTCATCAAAATTCGGCGTGTCGTTTTCTTCAATTACGCCAACGTGAATGTTTTTATAATCTTCGTCGATAAGTCGCTGAAAATTTTCGTAAACAGGATTATGGCGATGCGGTGAACCGTGACCAATCAAAATTAAATCTTCGTCGTCAATCGTATAGTTTTTTAGAATTACTTCCAAAATTTTTTTATCAATACAAGAAAAAACAGGTGGAATTATTCTTATATCTTCAGATTCATAAATTTTTATTTTATTCTCAAATTCTTCGCCTACCGTTAAGTGAGTCGGCATTAAGATTATCTTTTCAAAATTTTCGACGCGCAGGTTAGAAATTTGTTCCTCAACCGTAGAAATTTTAATGCCGCGTTCAGATAATTTTTTTATGATGAAATTTGACGTAAATGCCTGTACAACTTTGAAATTAGGAAATTCCGCCGAAATTTCTTGCGCTAATTGGTCAATCGTTGATATACGAATTTTTTCATCAATTACGCCGAAACTTGCCAAGATTATTGCTACTTTCATATAATTTACCTTTCAAAATACGCTTTAACATTTTTTTACCTCCTGCATTATACACTAACGACATAATTTTTGCTATTAATCAAAAGCAGCACTATAATTATAAACACTTGACGGCAAGAAAGGGCTATGGTAATATTGCGGCGAAAAATTATTTGGAGGGATTTTGATGGGAAAAATCGCAGTCGTATATTGGAGCGGCACCGGCAACACCGAAGCAATGGCAAATGCAGTTGTCAAGGGCGTTAAAAGTGTGACTAATGATGTTGACCTGTTCCAAGTTGACGATTTTTCAGCTGATAAAATGTCGAAGTACAGCGGATTTATTTTTGGTTGTCCCGCAATGGGCGATGAAGTTTTGGAAGAAGATTCTTTCGAGCCGTTTTTCACTGAAGCAGAAGAAAAAATTGACGGTGTGCCGGTTGCCCTGTTCGGTTCATACGGTTGGGGCGGCGGAGCTTGGATGGAAGCTTGGGTAGATCGCACGAAAGAAGCGGGCGCAAAATTAATTGGTAGCGTAATTGCAGAAAACGAGCCTGATGACGAAGCACTTGCAAATTGTGAAAAACTTGGTAAAGACTTGGCTAACGCTGATGACGAATCAATTGCAAACAGTGAAAAAAGCGGTAAGGATTCGTCCAACGCGGTCTAAAATTTTTTCTCTCGATTCTATAGTCTCCGTTCTCAATCGAGCGGAGATTTTTTAAATTTATCATGACAAACAAAACTATTTTAATTGAAACACCGCGTCTTCGTATTCGCCGCGCAGATTTATCAGATTTAAATTATATCCTCAACCTTCAAGCCAAGCCGGAAAATTTAAAATTTATTGTTCCCTTCGATGAAAAAATTCATACATTAATTTTAACGTCAAATGGTACGCAAACAATGGATGTTGTTGTTGAGGAGCGCGATACCAATAAACTTGTCGGTTATTTTATGTTGAATGACCTTAACAATCCGCACAATAAAGTTGAGTTTATGCACGTCATCATTGACAAAAAAGGTTGCGGTTACGGGCGCGAAGCTTTACAAGCCCTGTTAAAATGGAGTTTCGACGTAAAAAAATTTCATCGCGTTTATCTTGACTGCAAAACTTACAATGAAGTCGCCCTTCATCTCTATGAAAGTGTAGGCTTTAAACGTGAAGGCATTATGCGTGATGTAATTCGCGTCAACGGTGTTTACGAAGACCTTATACTTCTTAGTATTCTTGAAAACGACTTTAAATCCATATCTTAAGGAGGAATTTTTTTTGGAGCATCTTCAAAAAATTATGAGTATGAGTTGGATTGAATTGGCGCAATACTTATTTGTACCCGTCTGTATACTCTGCGTATCGCTTTTTGTAGGCATAGCGATAAATAGATTCTTAATGGAAAAAGTGTCGCGTCGCCTTAAATCGGAAGAATCGGACATAAAGGAAATTTTCTTCCGCGCAATGCAAGGCGTTCCAATTTCGCTGTGTCTTGTTATCGGCTTATATTGGGTTGTCAACACCAGTAAACTTCCGGAAAGCATTATGCAACTGCTTTCGTACCTTCTCTTCACGAGCATTATGTTCACGATAACGCGCGTTGTCGAGCGTACAGTTTCCGGTTTCATCAATGTAAAATTTTCTTCAAGCGGCGATGCGTCACAATCCACGTTGATGGGAACAATATTAAAAATCTTCATCTACGCATCGGGCATGCTGATAATCTTGCAGTACTACGGAATTTCAATCGCGCCAATTATCACGGCAATGGGTGTCGGCGGTATGGCGGTTGCACTCGGTTTGCAGGAAACACTTGCGAATATTTTTGCGGGACTTCAAATTCTTTTGTCAAAACAGATTAAAGTTAATGACGTAATAAAAATTGGTGCCAATGAAGGACGCGTTGTAGATATTAACTGGCGTTTTACTACGATTATGCCTGCCAATGAAGGAACGGTTATCGTTATACCTAATAAAGATATTGCAGGGTCAACTTCCACAAATTATTCCCGTCCGCGTGAAGATATTGTCATTGTTGTGCCTATCGGTGTTGGTTACGAAAGCGATTTGGAACAGGTTGAACGCGTTACGGTTGAAGTTGCACGCGAAATTATGATTGAAGTTGACGGCTATGAACCGATGATAAATTCTGAAGGTAAAGACATAAACCCATTGGCTCCCGTTGTCCGTTATCAAGAGTTTGGCGATTCGTCCATAAATTTCAACGCCGTTTTGCACGCGCAGGTTTTTATAAATCAGTATATGATTAAACACAAATTTATTAAGGCGATTACAAAACGTTATCGCGAGGAAGGAATTAATATTCCGTTCCCGATTCGTACAGTTATTAATGCCGGATAAATAATAGTACTTAGAATAGTACTTAGGGGTTATTTGTAAAGTCAAAGGTGAAAAAAATTTTTATTTTTAAATCTACTTTCTTTTGGTGCAAAAGAAAGTAGCAAAGAAAACAGTCCGCTAAAATCGCATCACGCGATTTGCGCGGACGGGCGCACGTCCTTGTGCGCCTCTATTTTTTCAATCTTTACTTGCTAATATTGCAAATTTTAATTTTAAAAAATCTTTCTTCAAAATTTGGAGGGAGATTTTTTATAGAAAAAATTTTCAGAAAAACTTCATTAAAATGTTAGAAAATTTTTTGAAAATTTGACTTGCAATTTGCGCGAAAACTGCTATAATTTGGACATTAGATTTAACAGTTTTTTGTGAAAAAGGGAGGTTTTCTTTTGATGAAGTGCTGTTCAAAGATTGAAAAAATTATCGGTCGTGAAATTATTGACTCTCGCGGCAATCCTACCGTTGAAGTCGATGTAAAAGTTGGCGGCATTGTCGGTCGCGCAGCTGTACCGTCCGGTGCATCTACCGGCGTAAACGAAGCTCTTGAACTCCGTGACGGCGACAAAAACCGTTATCTCGGCAAAGGCGTTTTGAAGGCTGTCGACAACGTCAACAAAATCATTGCTCCGGCACTCGAAGGCGATTGCGTCCTCAATCAGCGCGGACTCGATTATAAGATGATTGAGCTTGACGGAACTCCTACTAAGAGTAAACTCGGCGCAAATGCAGTCTTGGCAGTTTCATTAGCGGCGGCAAAAGCGGCGGCGCAATTCGTCGGTCTTCCTCTTTATCGCTATATCGGCGGCTGCAATACCTACAAAATGCCCGTTCCGATGATGAACATCATTAACGGCGGCGCACACTCCGATGCTCCGATTGCGTTCCAAGAATTTATGATTCGTCCCGTAGGTGCTCCTACAATTCGTGAAGCCATTCGTATGGGCGCAGAAGTTTTCCATAACCTCGCCAAAATTCTTAAAGGTCGCGGGCTTTCCACAGCTGTAGGTGATGAGGGCGGTTTCGCTCCCAATCTCAAAGGCACTGAAGATGCTCTTGAAACAATCGTAAAAGCTATCGAAGCGGCAGGCTACAAACCGGGTCAAGACGTTAAAATTGCTATGGACTGCGCGGCATCCGAATTTGCAGTAAAAGAAGGAGATCAATTCTTCTATGACTACAAACAACTCAACGGTAAACACCCGATTTTGAAAGATCCGAACGGCAAGAAATTAAGTGTACCTGAACAGATCGAATTCCTTGAAAAACTCGTCGACACCTATTACATTGATTCAATCGAAGACGGCTTGGCAGAAGACGACTGGGCAGGTTGGGTAGAACTCACGAAGAAGATTGGTGGCAAATGCCAGCTCGTTGGCGACGATCTGTTCGTTACCAATACCAAATTCCTTGAAAAAGGTATTAAGATGGGCGCAGCTAACTCAATCCTCATCAAAGTCAATCAGATTGGTTCACTTACCGAAACTCTCGAAGCTATCGAAATGGCACATCGTCACAACTACACAACTGTCACTTCGCACCGCTCCGGCGAGACTGAAGACGCTACGATTGCTGACATCGCCGTTGCAACGAACAGCGGACAAATTAAGACCGGTTCACTGAGCCGCACAGATCGTATGGCGAAATACAACCAGCTTATCCGCATTGAAGAAGAACTTGGCAAAAATGCAGTTTACGAACGCGCTCCTCTTCTCAACAAGTCTTTCGGTCGTTAATTAATCTCAATCGCTGATTATTTGTTAATCGGCAAAAAAGGCGTCATGTCCAAATTGGGCGCGGCGTCTTTTTTAATTTTTCGAGTCAATAAAGATTTTTAATCTTATGCGGTTAATTTGTTTAGCGAAAAATTTTTCTTGACGTAAATAAATTTCTATGCTAACATTACCTGCGTTGAAAGAAGCGGCGCCTTCGTCAAGTGGTTAAGACACCGCCCTCTCACGGCGGGTTCAAGGGTTCGAATCCCTTAGGCGTCATAAAAAATTGATTGCTGACGTTGCCGGTTGCCGGTAGCGTCATTTTTGCATTATGGAGGAAATTATGACTGAAAAAACTTTTCGTTCAAACATTCAAATTGCCGTTGAAAAAGTTCGTGTGGAAAATCCTCTCGCGCCGTCGATAACTAACACAGTCACGCAGGATTTTGTAGCTAACGCTCAACTTGCAATCGGCGGCTCGGCGGCTATGGTTTATCTTCCCGACGAAGGCGAAGCTATAGCGAATTTTGCCCGCGCAGTTTACATAAATCTTGGCACGATGTTTCCTTTCTACGCTGAAACGATTCCGCGTACCCTTCGCGCACTCAAAAATAAAAATACGCCTTTTGTACTTGATCCCGTTGCAATCGGAATTGGAACTTTGCGGACGGAACTTTTGACGCAGATGAAAAATTTCAAGCCTACGATAATTCGCGGCAATCCCTCTGAAATTATTGCGTTGGCAAAACTTTGGGATTTAAACGATCACGAAGGCGGAAAAGTGCGCGGCGTTGATTCGACAGAAAACGTTGATGAGGCGGCATATTCAGCGATACGGTTGGCAAAATTTACGGGCGGAGCGGTTGCGGTTTCCGGCGCAAAAGATTTAATTACGGACGGAGAATTTGCAATTTATTCTTCAGGCGGCTCACCATTATTTACGAAAATCACTGGAAGCGGTTGCGCATTAGGCGGAGTAATGGCGGTTTATTTAACGGTTGCAAGTCCTATAATTGCAGCGTTTACAGGCGCGGCAATTTTTAATCGTGCAGGAAGTCTTGCAGCTGAAAAATCTTCAACGCCTGCAAGTTTCAAGGTAGCGTTTTTGGATGAACTTTACAAAGTCAGCGCGTCTGATGTTGCATCCAGTGAATTTCAAGTGTTCCCGTGCTAAAATATGAGAAAAAATTTTGATTTATCGGCGTATCTTGTCATTGGTTCAGAAAATACCGAAAAGCCCGTCGAAGAAGTTGTCAAGGCGGCGGTAATGGCAGGATTTACTTTCGTGCAGATTCGAGAAAAAAATTCATCTGCGCGGGAAATTATTTTTACGTTGAAAAAATGTGCGGAAATAATTTCAGAACTTGGAAAAAGCTCAAGTGTTGCCCTCGTTGTAAATGATAGATTAGATGTTGCATTGGCGGCGATTGAACGCGGAATTAAGGTTGACGGCGTACACGTCGGGCAAAGTGATATTCCTGTTGACGTTTGCAGAAAATATCTTGGTAAGAATAAAATTATCGGGCTTAGTGCGCCAAATGAAAATCTGATTGATTACGTAAAAAATTTTGATGTTAAATACGTTGATTATTTTGGAGTTGCACCTCTCCACGTTACGCCGACTAAACTTGACGCCGGTTTAATTGATGACGGAAAAATTATTACGCACAATTTTGAGGAACTTGCTTTACTAAAAAAAATTTCGCAAATTCCGATTGTAGTTGGCGGCGGCGTCAAGCTTAATGATATTCCACAACTTGCCGCTACTAATGTTGACGGATTTTTTGTAGTGTCAGCTGTTACAGGTGCGGAAAATCCTTTTAACGCGGCTTCAAAACTTATCAGCGAGTGGAAAAAGTTTTCATAGTGTAATCAACTTAAAAATTAAAATAAGCCCTGCGGGTAACCGTATATGGGCTTATTTTTTTCAAGTCAAAAAGTTTTTGTAAAGTTCCAGCCGTTATGATATTATTTAAAGAAAAAATTTTGGAGAAAAAATCATGATAAAAATTTTTGATGGCGCAATGGGTACTATGTTGCAAGAAGGCGGATTGAAGGCGGGTGCGTGTCCCGAACTGATGAACGTTGACAGCCCCGACGTTGTGAAAAAAATTCACCGCGCATATATTGACGCAGGCGCAAATATTATTGAGACGAATACTTTTGGCGCGTCTTCGATTAAGCTTGAACATTACGGAATTTCTAATCGTTGTCGCGAATTAAATTTAGCCGCCGTAAAAATTGCTAAAACTGCCGCCAATTCTCAAGCTAAGGTGGCAGGTTCAATCGGTCCTACAGGAAAATTTATTTCACCGCTCGGCGATTTAGATTTTGAGGACGCTTATAAAATTTTCCGTGAACAATGTCAGGCACTTGCAGAGGCGGGCGCAGATTATCTGATTATCGAAACTTGCATTGATATTCAAGAAATGAGAGCCGCACTTTTAGCCGCGCATGACGTTTGCAATTTGCCCGTAATTTGTCAACTTTCATACAGCGAAGGCGGACGCACAGTCACGGGCACGGACGCTAAAACTGCCGCAACTATACTTGACGCAATGGGCGCGTCGATTATCGGCGTTAATTGTTCACTTGGTCCCGCGCAGTTAGTTCCTGTCGTAAAAATTCTTGCAGAAAATTCCCGCGTGCCAATCAGCGTTCAACCTAATGCCGGTATGCCATACCTTGAAGACGGCGTTACAAAATTTCCAATGGACGCTGAAACTTTTGGCAGTTACGGAGTTAAACTCGTCGAGGCGGGTGCAACTTTCTTAGGAGGTTGTTGCGGAACTACTCCCGCGCACATTAAAGCACTTGCCGATAACGTGAAAAATTTGTCTGTCGCCGAAAGAAATTTCCCGCGCAGATTGACGCTTGCAAGTCGAAGTAAAACTGTTACGATTGATAAAGATTTGCCGACGGTTTTAATTGGTGAAAGAATCAATCCTACCGGCAGAAAAAAACTTGCCGCTGAAATTCGCGAAGGTTCATTGCTCGGCGTCAAAAAAGATGCGGTTAATCAAGTTAAGGCTGGCGCACAAATTCTTGATGTGAATATGGGAGTTGGCGGAATAGATCAAGTCGCGATGATGAAAAAAGCTGTTCGCGAAATTGCACAGATTACTGACGCGCCGCTTGCCATTGATACGGGTGACGAAAAATCTTTGGAAGTTGCGCTTAGAAATTATCCCGGACGTGCGCTGATAAATTCTGTAAGTTATGAACCTGCGCGGCTGGAAAAATTTTTACCGCTTGCAAAAAAATATGGCGCGGCAATTTTAGTTTTGCCAGTCACTGAAAAGGGCGTTCCCAAGACTTCCGAAGAGCGCGTCGAAGTTGTAGAAAAAATTATCAACGCGGCTAAATCTTACGGACTTAATGACGGTGATTTTCTGCTTGACGGATTAGTTATGACAATTTCAGCCGACGCTAACGCTTGCCACGAAGTTTTAAAAACTCTTAAACTTTACCGTGAAAAATTTGGCTACCCTTCGACAATGGGACTTAGTAATATTTCATTTGGCTTGCCTAATCGTCCGCTGATTAATGCAACTTTCTTTGCGATGTGTCTTGCCGCAGGTCTCGACGCGCCTATTATGAATCCCTATGATGAACTTATGCAAAATTCCTTGAAGGCTAGCGCGGCACTTTTGGGCAAAGACCCTAACGGTTTAAACTTCAGTAAACTTGGACAACTTCAAGGCACTATGACTTTTTCGGCGGCTGATAAAAAATCTGAAAAAAAAACTTCCGATAACATAATTGACGCGATTAAGATTTCCGTTATGGAGGGCGACAAAGAAAGTATTTCCGCGCAGATTCATCAAGCTATCAATGAAGGTTACGGCGCAAATGAAATTACCGAACTTTCTTTAACTGCTGCGATGAATGAATTGGGCGAAGATTTTGGCGCAGGGAAAATTTTTCTGCCGCAAGTTTTACTCTCTGCCGAGACGATGAAAATTGCCTTCGATGAATTGAAAAAAATTTTGCCGAATCAAGAAACGTCAACCAACGGGACTTTCGTAATTGCGACGGTGAAAGGCGACGTTCACGACTTGGGAAAAAATATTGTCGGCGCGTTGATTGAGAATAGCGGCTTCAAGCTGATTGACTTAGGAAAAGATGTTGACGCGGCAGAAATTGTTCGTGCGGCGATTGAGAATGACGCGGACATTGTAGGACTTTGCGCGTTAATGACTACTACAATGATTCAAATTGACAAAGTTATTGCGGAACTTAAGGCGGCTGGTTCAACGGCAAAAGTTATGGTTGGCGGCGCGGCTTTAACTCAAGAATACGCTGACGCGGCTGGTGCTGACGCTTATGCGAAAGATGGCGTTGCCGCCGTCAAGCTTGCAAAAAATTTAATTTGTAAAGTCTGATATTGAAATTTGTCTGAAATATTGACCATCTCAAGTATTTCTTCTTGATATAATTACTGAAAGTTCAGACTTAGTTTAAGGAGAGTGAATTTGAGATGTCTAAACTTCTGATTTTTGCGGCGATGCTTTTGACTTTGATTGTTGGAAGTAATTTTGCCGCCGCGCAGAGTACAACGCCGCAATGGATACAAAATCTTCCTGCCGCGCAGAATGTCAATCAAATTTTCGTTGTGGCACAAATCGGCGAAAAAACTACCGCGTGGATTTCCATGCACCAAAAAGACGCTAATGGCGAATGGCAACAGATTATGACGACGCCGGGATTTTTGGGCAAAGAGGGTCTCGGCAAAACCAAAGAAGGCGACGCTAAAACCCCTGTAGGCGTTTTCCGTTTCAACAGAGCTATGGGAATTGCTGATGATCCCGGTTGCGCGATTCCCTATTTAAAAGTTGACGAAAATCATTATTGGTCGGGCGATACAAATTATAAATACAATCAGCTTGTCGATATTGGCGAATATCCTAACCTCAACAAAGAAGACAGTGAACATATCATTGACTATAATCCGCATTACACATACGCCTTAAATATCAGCTACAATGAAAGCGGTACGCCGGGACTTGGTTCAGCAATTTTTCTTCATTGTTTCGGACCGATTAAACCTTGGACAGGTGGTTGTGTTGCAATTCCTACAGAAAAAATGAAATTCGTTATGCAAAATGTTCAGCCGGAATGTGTAGTCGTAATTGATACCCTTGAAAATCTCGGCGGCACGATTTAAACGAGGAAAAAATTTTTTGAAGGAGAAATTTTTATGAAGAATGTATTGTCAATGGCGTTTGCGGTGATGATTTTAATTTTTTCAACGCAAGTACACGCAGAAGATGTTACGATAGATTACGGCAATTCCAAGCTGTATACTCAACGCGAAATGGATAATTGCATTTCAATGATTGAAGAGCATTTAAAAAATCTGAATTGCACGTTAAAAAGTGTTCGTTACGCCGGTGACGGAGTTTCAAAAAAAGAACTTGAACGTAATGGCATAGATTACAGTAAAAACTACGAAAATTTTATTATCTTCTATGCAGATTTTCAATCGCCGCCTGACCCTCACGACGGAAAACCTACCGCTTGGACATATGATAAATTGTATAAGGATTACAACTTTGTTTTCGGATTCGATAAAAATGACGGCTGGCAACTTGTAAATTACGGCTATTAAAAAATTTTTTATAAAATTTTAGGAGGTTTTTTTAAATGAAGTACAAAATTTCATTAATCGCGTTTCTGATGGCAAGTTTACTGTTTTCCACAGTAACTTTTGCTAGTTCGTCAGGAGGCGCAAGAGCTACACTTATTAACAGGACGGGCTATGATATTGAATATCTCTACATCTGCCCTGCCGGTACTGAAGAGTGGAAACGTTGTCCCGGTTCCTTTGACGACGGTGATAGCATTAGAGTTGAATTGCCGCGCCACAGAAATTTAAACTCTTTTGATATTCGTTGCGAATATTCTAATGGGCGTGAGGATATGTGGTATAGCATAGAGCTTTATGATTCTGACAGAGTGACTTTACTGAAAAACGGCAAAGTTAATACTGGAAGCGGCTCACATGACAGCAATCCTTTCCATAATGCCGGTCGTCATGATCGTGATGATGATCACGACGATGATTACTATAAACCGCAATTCTAAAAAAAAATTTTTTAAGCGATTAATATTTTTTATAATGGCGCGTATAATAGGCAGAAAGAAAAATTTAAAACAAATTAAAAAAAATTTGAAAGGAAGTTTTAAAAAATGTCAGAAGAAAAAATTATGAATGAAGAGGTTATGAACGAGGAGGAACTCGACGAAGTTTCCGGCGGTACATGGGATCAAGTTGTACGCGATGCAGATAACATCCGCTGGCTTGAAGATCGCTATAACGTTCGTATTTTGCCGAGCAGAGCTTCAGCTGCCGATGTTAATGCCGCTATGAATAAAATTGGCGATATTCTCTCCGACTTTTACCACTGCGACTTTGGTATTGGTTGCGACCTTCACACCGATGAT
>JAFZIV010000052.1 GCA_017554235.1 Selenomonadaceae bacterium | reverse complement strand
CTATCTGAATTTTTATCCCTCACCTCTCATCAATACTTTTTCTGTATTATAGAAGAAAAGTATATAGTTGACAAGTTTTTTTTGCGCCGTTTCATCCCCATAGCTAAAGCAAGGGGCTTTCACGGCGCGGTTTCGGTAAAAGATTTTTTTCTATTCATCAAGATATTTGGATTGACTATCTGTGCCGCGTTTAGATGCGGTTGCGAGTGCATTTTGAATTTAAATAAAATTTCCTCCGAATCCTTTAAAAAGTTTTCAAAATATCGTAATTAGTATTCCTCTGCGCGGGGATTTTTTTTGTATCACGAATTAAATTAATCATTTTTTGAGTAGACATTTTAAAAGCAGTTCCAGCAGCTTTAACGACATTTTCTTCAAGCATAATACTGCCTAAATCGTCCGCGCCGAAAATTTGAGTAAGTTGCCCGATTTTTTCGCCTTGAGTAACCCACGAGCCTTGAATATGTTCGATATTATCAAAAAAAATTCTCGTAAAAGCCAAAGTTTTCATATAATCCCACGAATTAATTTTTTCTCCGCCGAGCGCAGTATTTTTCGGCTGATAAGTCCAAGTTATAAAAGCGCGAAAGCCGCCGGTTTCGTCCTGCAAATCGCGAATTTTTTTCATATGTGCAACGCGATGAAAAAAATTTTCACCAAATCCGATAACCATCGTTGCAGTCGTCTTCATTCCAATTTTGTGAGCAATTCGCATAATTTTTAACCAATCATCAGACATAATTTTTTTTGGCGAAATTTTTTTACGAATCTCATCAACTAAAATTTCTGCGCCGCCGCCCGGTAAACTGTCAAGACCTGCCGCTTGTAAACGTTTCAAAGTTTCTTCGACTGAAAGACCTGACTTCTGCGCAAAATATAAAATTTCGGTCGCAGTGAACGAATGAATTGTCACGTTAAAATTTTTTTTAATTTTACGCAACATTTCTTCGTAATAACTCAAAGGCAAATCGGGATTTAAACCACCTTGAATCATAACTTGAGTACCGCCGGCATCGACAGTTTCACGAACTTTTTCTAAAATTTCGTCGTGACTTAAAACGTAAGCGTCGCGATGATTTTTTTTACGCCAAAACGCGCAAAATTTACATTCATTCTCACAAATGTTAGTGTAATTAATATTTCTGTCAATAATAAAAGTTGTAACGTCGCCGAATTTTTTACGACGAATTTCATCAGCCGCCTTGCCGAGTTCCAATAAATCGCCGCTCTTTAAAAGTTCAACGCCTTCATCAAAATTTATTCTCATCGTTCACCTCTGCACAGGAATATAATTTGTTTCACGAATAATTTTTTCTAAATCTGCGCGGGAAATATTTTTTTGTGTCGTGACACCGGCGGCGTGAATAATTTTTTCTTCGCCAATCGTCCCGCCTAAATCGTCAGCTCCAAATGCTAAAGAAAGTTGTGCAATAGGCATAGTCAACATTACCCAAAAACTTTTGACATTTTCAAAATTATCAAGTGCAAGACGAGTAATCGCAATCATTTTTAAATCTTCCCACGCGCCGACACGTTGCAAATTAAATTTTTTTCCTAATTCGGTATTAAGCGGTTGAAACGGAAATAATAACATTGATTGAAATCCGTGCGTTTCGTCTTGGAGTTCGCGAATTTTTAATAAATGTTCGACGCGCTCTTCAATCGTTTCAATGTGACCGTAAAGCATAGACGCATTAGATTTAATACCGAGTTTGTGAGCGATTCGCATAATTTCAAGCCAAGTGTCAGCAGAAATTTTTTTTGGACAAATAATTTCACGAACACGCGGAGAAAAAATTTCAGCACCGCCGCCCAATAAATTAGTCACGCCAAAATTTTTTAACGTCATCAAAATTTTTTCGTAAGTCTGATTAGATTTTTCAGCAAAGTTGGCAATTTCGACAGGAGTAAAAGCGGCAATGCGAACATTTGGCAAAATTTTTTTAGTAAGCTTTACAACGTCAAGATAGTAATCAAAATTTTTTTCTGGGTGCAACGCGCTGACGATATGAATTTCATTTAAATCAGGAATTTTTTTAGCGTCGAGCAAAATTTTTTCAACGTAATCAATTTCAAGAGTAAAAGCTTTTTCATCGCCGCTACGACATTGAAACGCGCAAAGCGGACAATTTGAACTGCAGACATTTGTTAAATTGATATGGCGGTTAATCGTGTAAAAAATATTTTTTCCGCTTTTAAATTCCTTGACGCGCCGCGCAGATTCGGCAAGGTACAGTAAATCATTTTCGTTGTACAGCGCAATAATTTCGTCAAAGTTGAGACGTTCTCCAACTGAAATTTTTTCCCGCGCAGATTTTAAAATTTTATCCATAAGACCTCACTTAATCATTTTTTCAAGAGTTTCAAATAAAACTTCAGGATCAACCGGCTTGCTTAAATGTGCGTTTAAACCTGCTTGCAAACTTCTTTGTACATCTTCGTCAAAAGCATTTGCTGTCAACGCAATTATCGGAATTGTTTTAGCGTCAGGACGATTTAATTTTCTTATCGCCATTGTTGCTTCCAAGCCGTTCATTTCAGGCATTCTCATATCCATTAAAATTGCCGAATAATAATTTTCAGGAGACTTTTCAAACATTTCTAACGCAATTTTTCCGTTTTCTGCATGTTCTGGGAGCATTTCACGCATTTTTAAAACTTCCATCATAATTTCTGCGTTTACGATCATATCTTCCGCCAATAAAATTCTTTTGTTCGTTAAATCAGTTTTAGGATTTTCTTTTTCGTTGGAGATTTTTTTCTTCTTCAACGCTGTTTTAAATTCCTCAAGCAAACTTCCTGAAAATAACGGTTTTGCAATAAAACTGTCAACTCCGGCGTCAACGGCTTTGTCAATAATGTCGTCCCAATTATACGCCGTCAAAATTATTATCGCCGTATCATTTCCAATTATTTCACGAATTTTTTTCGTAACTTCCAAGCCGTTCATTTCAGGCATTTGCCAATCAACTACAATCAAATTATATGACTCTTGACGCGCATAACGCAGTTGTATCATTTCTAACGCTTTTTTCCCTGAATCTACAACATCTGAAGAAATTCCGGCTTTTTCCAAAACCAATTTTGCATGCTCACAAGCTACAGGATCGTCATCAATCACCAAAACTTTCATATCGCTGGTTTGAATTTCTACATCTTCTTCATTTAAATCAACTGTTCTCTTAGAATCGCGCAAAGTCACTGAAACTGTAAACGTTGTGCCGACATTTTTTTCGGACTCAACGTCAATTTTTCCGTTCATCAGTTCAACAATATTTTTCGTAATCGCCATTCCAAGTCCGGAACTTCCATATTTGTTGCTCACGGAACTATTTTCTTGCGTAAACGGCTCAAAAATTTTCGTCAAATATTCTTTGCTCATTCCAATTCCTGTGTCTTTAACAACAAATTTTAAAGTAGATTTGCCGTCAAAACTCGCAGTTTTTTCTACATTAAAATCTATGTTGCCACCTTCAGGAGTAAATTTTACCGCATTACTCAAAATATTTATCAGAACTTGCCTTAATTTGCCGCTGTCTCCTATATAAAACTCATCTATGTCGCCATGTACATTACAAGTAAAATTTAATTTTTTATCTTTACATTGACCGCTTAAAAGCATAGTTATTTGCTCAATAAATTTTGAGAACTCAAATTCTTCATTACGAATCACCATTCGCCCTGATTCAATCCGCGACATATCTAAAATATCATTTATCAAGCCCAATAAATGTTGCGCCGAACTTCCAATTTTTTTCAAGTAATCTGTAGTCTTTGAAGATAAATTCGGCTCATTTAATGCAAGATTATCCAGACCAATTATCGCATTCATCGGCGTTCTAATTTCGTGCGACATATTCGATAAAAATATCGTTTTGGCTTTGTTGGCTTCATCGGCAATTTTTAACGCGTCATTCAATGCTTGACTTTTTTGCATTGAATCTTTCATTTCATCATCAATATCAATAAAACCTACACCAATAGTTTGAATTAATTTTTCATCACCGGTTTCATTTTTCTTCTTAACTCGCGCCATTTTCAACATTTCGTAACTTTCTACACCATCTTTTCTGACCAAATATCTGTAGTAAATTACAAAATTTTTCTTCAAACCTTCGCGAATACTATTAATTTTTATAAATTCCAAAAAACCTTCGCGATATTCATCAGTAACAAAGTTTTCTGCGTACGCTTTAAAAGTATCCAAGAAATCAAAATGTACATCGTTCGTTAAAATATCTGCAACTTCCGATTCTTTTTGATAAGAAATTCCCGTATTATTTTCCAGATTTACGTAATAAACTCCGAGATAATCAGCAGCTAAAGCGTGTATCATATTTTCTTGCTGGGTTCGCTGTTGTTCCTGCGCTAAAAGTTCTTCTTGCAAAGCTAATTGCTCTTCAAGTTCATTTTGCTTTACGCGATTTTCAGTTTCAGAAATACTCCTTTCCAAATTCATTTTTGTCGCGCGACGGAATTGCAGAATCATAATTACAAAAGTAATTCCTAAAACTATCGCCGTCAAAATTGATTGCGTTAGACTTCTAAAAATAATTCCGTCAGAAATTGAACTGATTTGATTGCTTATGACACTTTCGCGAACCAAATACGTCAACATCCAATCAGTACCATGAACAGGAACATATTTCATAGTTCCGTTAATATTATCGTAAGTGAACGAAACAACGCCGGCTTTTTTGTTTGCAAAATCTTTTTTCATTTTTTCGAGAGAATATCCGTTATTAAAAGTTGCTTGCTCCATAGCCGGAAAAAGATCATCTTCGTTAGCAATTCCGCCCAAAACAATATCAGTTAAAGAAATTCCTTCGGAGGTATAAATATTACAAAAAGTATTGCTGATACCGCTGGTTGATTGCATAGAAAATTCATTGAGGATTTTTTTCATATCAATTTCCATAAAACAAACTACAAAATGTTTATCTTGAAAAGGAATTTCATCTACAGGCATAGCGATAACAACTTTTTTATTATTTGAATTTAAATTTTTTATGGAAATTTCGTTATCAACCATATTTTTGTAATCGAAATTATAACTTTCGATATTTTTACGAATTCCGCGAGCAGTATAAATTAAACCGTTTTCATCGACGAAAGAAAATTTTTCAATACCGTAAAGTTGTTTCATACGTCTTTGGTAATTTTGAAGATTTTCGGCACTGCTGAGAGTTTCTTTAGTTAAAAGACTCAGAGCAATATCCATATCTTCCATATAACTTGTCAAAGTTTTATCAATAACTTGTTCGCGTCTGCCGGCGAGTTCATCGAGATAAAGCAAACTTACGGCACGAACGGCAGTTTCAGTATCTTTACCGGCATTTTTTCCTGTGATAAAAGTTCCAAGAACTAAAATAACTGCAACGATAATTATTCCGATTATAGCGAAACGCATAAATCCGCTATTTTGGTCGTTTTCCATAAAAAATCACCTCTCAAAAAAACTTTCGACGCAAAGAAAAATTTTCCTACAAAAAAAATCGCCGATTAAGGCGAAAAAAATTTTTTCATAAAGGATTGTAATTACAATCACAAAGAGTGGGTACGCGTCCAATTTCTTTAATCAGATTAATAATTTTTTCTTCCGTCAAAAATTTAGGACTTGACGCGCCAGCCTCGTGCAAAATATTTTCTTTATGAATAGTGCCGTCAATGTCATTTGCACCGAAATTTAAAGCAATCTGCGCGGCAGGAACACCGAGCATAACCCAATAAGCTTTAATGTGTTTGAAGTTGTCGAGCATAAGGCGAGAAATTGCAATCGTCCTCAAATCGTCCCACATAGAAGTTTGAGAGATTTTATTTTCAAGCGCAGTATTTTTCGGCAGAAACGGAAATGGAATAAAAGTTTGAAAGCCGCCCGTTTCGTCCTGAAGTTCGCGCAGTTTAATCAAATGTTCGACGCGCTCTTCAATCGTCTCAATATGACCGTAAAGCATAGACGCATTAGATTTAATTCCGAGTTTGTGAGCAATTTTGGCGACGTTTAACCATTCATCAGCGGTAGCTTTTTTAGGGCAAAGTAAATTTCTTACGCGGTCTGATAAAATTTCCGCGCCGCCGCCTGCAATAGCTTGAAGTCCCGCAGATTTTAATTCCTTCAAAATTTCTTCAACATTGCGATTAGAAATTTTTGCAAAGTGAGTAATTTCTACTCCGGTAAATCCTTTAATGTAAAGCGCAGGAAATTTTTTATGAATCGTGTTTAGAATTTCTAAATAATGTTCAAAAGTCCAAGTCGGATGCAAACCGCTGACAACGTGCAAGCCGCCCATATTTGGAGATTTTAAAGCATTTTCAATGAGCGAAATAATTTCGTCAATCTTCATTGCATACGCGCCGGTAGAATTTTCATCGCGACCGAACGCGCAAAATTTACAACGCGCCACGCAAATATTTGTAAGGTTGACATGGCAGTTGACATTGTAGAAAACATTATTGCCGCAAATTTTTTTTCGCACATAGTCGGCAAGCATACCTATAGCCGCCAAATTTTTACAACGAAAAAGCGCGAGTCCGTCCTCAAAATTAAGACGTTCTCCGCGCAGAATTTTTTCTTCAATAATTTTTAAATCTTCGTCAATCACAAAATTTTCTCCGTTCAAATTTTTTCCGCATTATAACAAAAAAAATTTCGTGGCACAAATTTATATTGCAAAGTTTTTTGTGGGCAGTTATAATTTTATTGAAAAAATTATTTGGAGTGAAAATTATGCTTAAGAAAATTTTAATGGCGTTGCTGATTGCGGCGGCAAGTTTTAATCTTGGTAATGTCACAGAAGCGGCATATTGTAACGATGATGATTCTTGCGGATATTATTATGATGACGATTGCGATGACAATGATGATTCTTGCGGGTATTATTACGACAATGATTGTGACGATGATGACGATTATTATCATAGAGGTCATCGCGGCGGACACGGTTACCACAGATAATTACGAATCCTTAAGAGGATGTGTTAAATTTGGCAGATTACACTACTACAAGACCTGAATGGGCAGTTTCAAATTCAGCAGGAGTTATGAGTGGCATTGAAGGCATAAAGGATACAACGGTTGGCAATATCAATCCGAATTGGTCGACAATAAGACCTAAACGACGTACAACTTTGACTGAAGATGAAATTGTAGAAGGCGTTATTAATGGTGACAGAGTGATTTTGTCACGCGCAATTACTTTGATTGAAAGTAATAATCCAAAACATTTCGCGAAGGCGCAGAGAGTTTTGCAAAGACTTTTACCGCGAACAGGTAAAGCTTTAAGAATTGGAATTACGGGAGTTCCCGGCGCAGGTAAATCAACGTTGATTGAAGCGTTTGGAAATATGCTTTGTGACGAAGGTCATCGCGTAGCCATTTTAGCGGTTGATCCTACAAGTTCAGTTACACGCGGTTCAATTCTCGGCGACAAAACGCGAATGGGAACTTTAAGCCGTCGTCCTGAAGCTTTTATTCGTCCAAGTCCTGCAGGCGGAACTTTAGGCGGCGTTGCCCGTAAAAGTCGCGAAACAATGTTGATGTGTGAGGCGGCAGGCTATGACGTTATATTGATTGAAACGGTTGGCGTCGGACAATCTGAAACTACTGTTCGTTCAATGGTAGATTTTTTTATGCTGGTCGTGTTGACGGGCGCGGGCGATGAACTTCAAGGCATTAAAAAAGGCATTATGGAACTTGCGGACGCCATTGTTGTGAATAAAGCTGACGGAGATAATTTGATTCGTGCAAAAGTTACGCGCGGAGAATATGAACGAATGATTGAATTTATTCGACCTGCAACTGAAGGCTGGGAAACTCACGCATATTTAGCTAGTGCGATTAAGAAAACGGGCTTGCAGGAACTTTGGCAAGTGATTCAGATTTTTAAGCGTTTGACTACTGAAAGCGGCGTATTTCAAAGGCGGCGTGACAATCAACTTTTAGATTGGATGAATGCGATGGTTGATGAACACCTGCACAATATTTTTTTCGGCGACGCGGTAGTTATGGGGCGTATGCCGGAAATTAAAGACGCTGTACTGCGCGGAATAATTTCACCGACTCAAGCCGTTGCTGAATTGGTTAAAATTTTTGATGTGAAACGCGCCGTCGATCGTCAAGTTGTCGACATTTTTAACGGATGAAAAAATTTTGGAGGTAATTTTGTGAAGAAAAAATTTTTATCTGCTATTTTAGCGGGAATGTTAGCCTTAGGAAGTTTTTCAATTTCAGATGCGGCAACACGTGATGAAATTGCGGCAATTAATGTTTCTAAGTCAGGAAACTTTCAATATTGGGAAAAAGATTCTGCCGTAACAAAACAGCTTAAAGATTATGTCAAAGACGTTACGAATAAGAAAAGCAAAAATTTTATTCCCGTCGAAGACAGAATTGCAGTTTTTGATATGGACGGAACTTTTCTTTGTGAAACCGCGCCGAATTATTTTGACCATATGCTTTTCCTTCATCGCGCTGTTTATGATCCGACTTACAATGCTTCTGCAGATGATAGAAATCTTGCACTTGAGTTTGAAAAATCTATTCGTCAAAAAGGTTATGAAGTACAACTCGGCAGCACTGCTCCTCATCAAGCGTCCGTTTTTGAGGGAATGACTTTCAAAGAATTTGAAACTTACGTAAAAAATTTTATGAGAACTCCTGTCGAAGGCTTGACGAATTTAAAATGGGGCGAAGCTCTTTATTTGCCTATGGTCGAAGTTATAAAATATTTGCAAAGCAATGACTTTAAAGTTTACGTTGTATCCGGCACTGATCGCGAAATTACAAAAATTATGGCTTGCGATGTTTTAAACCTTCCGAGAAATCAAGTAATCGGCACTGACATAAAAATTTACGCCAAAAATCAAGGCGACGTTGACGGCTTAAAATATAAGTATACCAAAGATGATTATTTGATTCGCGGCGAGTTTGTTATAAAAGATTTGCAAATGAACAAAGTTTCGGCGATTTACAGAGAAATCGGCAAGCAACCTGTTTTAGCCTTTGGAAATTCTTCAGGCGATTTGAGTATGTTAAATTACACGATTAACAGCAATAAATATAAAAGTGCGGCGTTTTTTGTAATTTGTGATGATACAGACCGCGAATTTGGCAAGCCTGCCCGCGCTGAAAGTGATAGAGAACTTGCAAAAACTAACGGCTGGACTCCAATTTCAATGCGCCACGATTGGACAACGATTTATGGCGATAATGTAAAAATTAGAAAGTAATTTAAAAAATTTTTTCTCCGATGAAAAATTTTCGTCGGAGATTTTTTTATGCTATAATGATAAAAAATTTTGTGAGGTAAAAAATTTGTGAAACTGACCAATCAAAATATAGAGGATACTGTAGAAAAAATTCAAAAATTCTTTGAAACTACAAAAATTACGAGAAAAGATGCTATAAGAGTTTGTCTTTTGCTTGAGGAATCTCTTATACGCTATCAAGAAAAATTTGGTGAAGATTATGATTTTAATCTTGTAATAAAAAAATGGTTCGGAACTCCAAAAATTTTTATAAAAATTAAAGGCAAGCCGTATAATCCGCTCGATGACGAAAGCGAAGAACAAATTTTTTCTGCAAGAATTATGCAAAATCTTTTAAGTTATGAAAAGGCTGAGGTAATTTATCGCTATGAAAATGGTTACAATGAAATAGCCGCATTTTCTACGAAAGATTTTAGAAATTTTAAAATTCCCGGCGGAGCAATCACAATTTTAATTTTTTCGTCATTTTTAACTGCATTTATAATCAGTCAATTTCCACAACAAGCACAAGATATAATCGTTTTCGACGTCGTAACGCCAATTTTGAACACATTGATAGGAACATTAATTGCAGTAAATCTTCCTCTAATTTTTATATCGATTGTTGCGAGCATTTGTTCGATTGAAGATATTGCAATGTTGAATGAACTTGGAACAAAAATTTTGCTAAGATTTATGGCGATTATGTTTTCTATCTCATTTTTATCAATTTTTGTCTGCAGTTTATTTTTTCCTGTTATAAATTTTGAGTTTGAAGAAACATTTTTATCAAACAATCTGTTTGAACTTCGACAACTTTTCAATTTAATTTTGTCGATATTCCCTCAAGATATTTTTAAAGCATTTATTGACAAAAATATTTTGCAAGTAATGGTTTTGGCGTTCATAACCGGCATTTGCGTAACGATGTTGGGAAATCGTGTTGTAGAATTTAAAAATTTGATAATGAATTTAAAACAAATAATTTTTAAAATTGTCGGTATGGTTTTCAAATTGATTCCGATAATAATTTTTCTTTTTATAGTCAAGACGATTTTAATGGATCCTTCAGAAGAAATTTTCGGCGTATGGAAATTGATAGCGGCTAAATATATTCTATTTTTATCTATAGCGTTAATAATGCTGTTGATGATTTCGCTTAAATACGACATAAAAATTTTAGATTTTCTGAAAAAAATTTATCCGGCGATAGTAATTTCTTTTAAAACTGCAAGCGGCATAGCCTCACTTCCGAAAAATCTTGAAGTTTGTAAAAAAGAATTAAAAATCGAAGAAAGTCTCTGTGATTTTTATGTACCTTTGTCGCACACGCTTTGTTCCTCAACAATGGTAATCGGAATAGTTGTCAACACATTTTTTGCGGCAGAATTTTCAGGAGCGGAAATTTCTATTGCGCAAATATTTATCATAGCATTTTTGGCTGTACAGTTTGCAATTTCGGCAGTTGGAGGAAACGGCGGAATGGTTGCAACGATGAGTCTTTTACTGACGCAACTTGAATTTTCTCTCGACTCAATAGGACCTATCACAGTTGCAGATATTGTTACCGTAAATATTTCTATAGTTGCCGCGCTGATTATTCGCGATTGTGATTTATTCGACTTGTCGCATACAATAAAATTGTCGACCGAAAAATAATTATTGCAGTTTAACATGACCATAAAATAAAAAATTCTCTTCGATGAAAAATTTTCGTCGGAGATTTTTTGTGCTATAATGATAAAAATTTTTATGAGGTGAAAGAATGAAGAATATTTTAATAGGTATTGTTTTTGTGATAATTTTGGGGATTCTTTTTACTACGTTTATGATTAATCAGAACTCAAAAGCTATTGATGAAAATGTTAAAGAGTTGGAACCTGAACTTAAAATTTACGTTACGCTGAATTTGGATGAACAAAATATTTACGTCGAAAATAATTTGGAAAAAATTTTAAAAATGGGCGCATCATATTTTGATATTGACGCAGAAACAGTTATGAACAAAATTAATCAGGACGAAAATCTGAAAAATGTTAGCATTGAGTTAGGGCGTTCGATAATTGCGCGAATGATTATGAGTTCGGAAAATCTTTCTGAAATTTTGAATGAAACCAATAAGAAAATTTTAAATGAGGATTACGATAAAATGCTTGACAGATTGCACGAAATTTTTAACATACTTTATCCGAGCGCAAATTAAAAATTAAATCTTCGATGAAAAAATTTCGTCGGAGATTTTTTTTTATGATATAATGCGAAAAAATTTTTAGGAGTTTGATAAATGTTTGTAGCAGATAAATATGAAGTGATTGTAATTGGAGCGGGACACGCAGGCATTGAAGCGGCATTGGCGGCGGCTCGATTAGGTTGTAAAACTTTGCTGACAACTCTTTCATTGGAAAATTTAGCGATGATGCCCTGCAATCCGTCAATCGGCGGACCAGCGAAAGGTCATTTGGTAAGAGAACTTGACGCACTCGGCGGAGAAATGGGAATTGCGGCAGATAAAACTTGCATACAATTTAGGACTTTGAATGTTGGAAAAGGTTTTGCGGTTCAAGCTTTACGCGCTCAAGCTGATAAAAAAATTTATCAAGCCGCAATGAAAAATGTTTGCGAAAATACAAAAAATCTTGACGTTAAACAGTTGCTGATTGAAAAAATTTTAGTCGAAGATAATAAAATTGTCGGCGTGACTTGTGAAACGGGAGAAACTTTTTTGGCGGACGCTGTAATTTTGGCGTCGGGAACGTATCTGCGCGGGAGAATTATAATTGGCGAAAATATTTTTGACGGCGGTCCCAACGGTCAACGCGCGGCTATTAAATTATCAGATTCGCTGAAAAGTTTGGGTGTTAAACTTATGCGATTTAAAACAGGGACACCTGCGCGGGTTGATGCCAGAACGGTTGACTTTGAAAAAATGGAAATTCAACGCGGCGATGAACCTCCGCAAAATTTTTCATTTATGACAGAGACGCCGCCCGTTAATCAAGTTGCTTGCTATTTGAGTTACACTAATGAAAAAACTCACGAGATTTTACGGAAAAATTTGCACCGCGCACCTATGGCTAACGGAATTATTGAAGGAATCGGACCGCGCTATTGTCCGTCGATTGAATCGAAAATTATTCGTTTCCCCGACAAGGAACGCCACCAACTTTTTTTAGAGCCGGAAGGTTTGAACACGCAGGAATATTACGTGCAGGGAATGTCAACGAGTATGCCTGCCGATGTTCAGATAGATTTTTTGCACACGATACGCGGGCTTGAAAATGCAAAAATTATGCGGCACGGCTACGCGATTGAATATGACTGTATTGACCCGTTGCAACTTAAGCCGACGTTGGAATTTAAAAATATTTCGGGATTTTTTTCTGCGGGACAATCTAACGGGACTTCAGGCTATGAAGAAGCCGCCGCGCAAGGTTTAATTGCAGGGATAAATTCTGCCGCGCTTGTAAAAAATTTTGAACCGCTGATTTTGAAAAGGTCTGAAAGTTATATAGGCGTGCTGATTGACGATTTAGTTACGAAAGGGACTAATGAACCTTATCGTATGATGACTTCCCGCGCAGAGTATCGTTTACTTTTGCGCCAAGATAACGCCGATTTACGCCTGACGCCATATGCAATTAAAATTGGGTTAGCGTCTGATGAACGCAGAAAAATTTTTGAAAAGAAACTTAGCGAAATTAATTTAGCGTCGAAATTTCTCACGGAAAATAAAATTACTCCGAGTGTTGAAGTTAATCAAAAACTTTCAGAAGTCGGCGTTGAAGAAATTCATAACGTAATGCCGCTTGCCGAACTTTTACGCCGTCCAAATGTGACTTATGCCAAATTGGAAAAAATTTTTGACGTGCCGAAAATTTCTGCCAATGCCGCCGCGCAGGTTGAGATTTCATTTTTCTATGAAGGCTATATTAAAAAGCAGGTTGAACTTGCGAAAAAATTTGAATCGCTTGAAGATAAAATTTTGCCCGCCGACATTGATTATAATTCAATGAACAATCTGCGCGTTGAGGCTAGGGAAAAATTATCTGCAATGCGTCCGCGTTCAATCGGTCAAGCGAGCAGAATTTCAGGCGTATCACCTGCTGACATTTCTGTTTTAATTGTATGGCTTGAAAGTCTGCGGCGTTTATGAAAAAAAGTTGCAAACTTAATTAAGTTGTGCTAGACTTCCAAAGTTGGTGACGCGATGAAAAGTCAAGGCGGATTCGCGGCGATTGAAATTATTTTGGTTATGCTGATAATTTCTTTATTGGCGACAGTTGCTTTACCAAATATGGCAAAAATGGTTGACGTTGCCGCCGTTGATTACGAGATGAAAATTTTTTTAAGTACTTTGGATTTTGCAAAGGCGTCCAATAAAAATGCGCAGTTCAAGCCGGAAATTTTTGACAGAACTTTAGCCGGGCAAACAGGCTCGCCGCTTTTCCTACAAGTCAATTACGATAAAGGAAATTATCAAATTGTAAAAAATGGAAATGGTAAAGGTATTAATGAATTGCACGAATTTCCTGAAGGATTTTCGATTACTAAGAATGGTAAATTGAATAATCCTATTGAATTTGACAAAGGTAATGACGGACACATAACAATTACTTCGCGGTATGGCGTTAATCGATACATTATTTTTGACACGGTTGGGCGTTGGAGTGGTGATATACGGGAGCGGAAAAATTAAATCAAAACGGCTTTATGCTGTTAAGCGCGGTATTTTTGACACTGATTGTATCATTTGTAGCGATGATGACTTTGCAAGCTATGACACGCGCAAAAAATTCTGATACTGCCTTACGACTTCAAGCAATAAATTTAGCCAATGAACAATTTGCGTTAATCGAGAGTGGCTCTAACAAAAATATTCCTAATGAAGATTTAAAAAATTACGGGCTTTATCACACAAATGAATTAGAAAATAAAACGCCGATTGAATTTAAAGTTACGACGACTCTTGAAAATGTCAGCGGAAATTTGCATAAAGCTAAAGTTACCGTCACTTGGAAAGATAATAATTTAGAATTTGAAAAAATTGTTCGCGTTGAAAATTAATGAAAAAGGATTCGTGCTGATTGAATTTGTGATAGCATTGCCGTTGATAATTTTGTTATTGTACGGGTTGGCTCAATCAACGTTGATGATATTCCGTGCGGCTAAGGAACAGGCGGCTGATTATGTTTTGGAAGTCGAGGCGCAAGATTTTTTGACGCGAGTCACGCAAGATTTACGGGCGGCATCATATGTCAAGCGCGGAGATGCAATAGGCGGAACTGAAATTGACAAAATCGAAATTCATTATCACGGATCGTCAACAAAATATTACGAAAAGGGTAAAATCAAATCTAATGATTTAAAAATTTTTGATATTGTTGATACACGAATTTACAACGTTGCAAGGGCGGGAAATCATGGCGCATATATTTACGCGCAACGTAAAAATGATTATCATTACAACCCAATTACCGGCGGAAATTTTTTCGGTGACACGATTGTAAATAAGCTAAAATATTCTAAGCTTGATGACCGAGTTATACACATTGATTTAGAAATGCAAAGTATAGAAACTAATCGAATCATAAAAATTTCGACGGCGGTATTTATGCCGGCTTGTGACGAAATGATTGGGTTTTAAAATGAATGAACGCGGATTTTTCACGGTGATAGGAATTTGTTTTTTACTTGTCGCGGCAATTTTGGTTAAAGGCGTTCAGGAGTCTGAAAGAAATTACATTGACATTACAAGAAATTTTAAAGATGAAACAGACCTTCAAAATATCGCCGACAGTGCGCTTATTGAAGCAATGGATATAATTAAATCTGGATATTTTATACCAATGGAGTCTTCGTTGTCTGTGATTAACAGAAGCTATAATCAAAACCCTATTCCGTTACAAAAAAATTATGATGCTGATGTTAAAGTTTTTTATGAATATGGAAAAATTTCAAATGGCGGAAATATTCGACTTATGAATCGCGAATATAAATCAGGAAGTCCCTATAATGATAAAATTGTCAATAATGATCAAAAAGGCGTTATTTTAATCAGCGTGGCAAGTCGTGAAGTTGACGGCGTAACAATTTATCGCCGCGCATTGGGATATTTCTTGACAGACGGCGACGAAGAAAACCCAGATAAAGAAGGTAAACCGAAAAATTATATTTATTTTATGAACCATTTAAGTAATGATTGAGGAGTAGTGATTGTGGAGGATAAAACAGAATTTAAAGCGGAGGAAATAGATCAGGTAACGGCAGACTTAGGCGTAGCGGAAATGTTCAAGGAAATTTTAGAAGAGCAACAAAGAATTTCGCGCCGCTTAATGCAGGTCTTACGTGAAAATGTAAACTTCCAAAATCAAGTACGCGGAGGAATGCAGGAGGAACTTGAAATTTTCCGCGAGCAACAACGCGGCGAACAGTTCACACCAATTTTAAAAGCTATTGCGGCAGTGTGTGTCGAATACCGTTCGCTTTTGGACGACGAAAATATTATCGGGCGAAGCCGCCGAAAGTTGCAATTACTTTTCGATGAGCTTGAGGACATTTTAGCGGACTATGACGCGGAAGTTTTCAAATCCGAAAAGGGCGAGCCGCGCAGAGCACTTTTGACGAAAATTATTAACACGGTTGCTACGGCAAATCCCGACCTTCACAATAAAGTTGCCAGAAGTCGCCGCGCAGGTGTGATTCGTAACGGACGCCCGCTTTATCGTGAATACGTCGACGTTTATGTTTTCGACGCGTCACTTGTAAATGTATCTAAATCTGAATTTGCCAGTAATAGGGAATAGATATTTAGTTGGTAGATCATTAGTTGATAAAGAGGCTTATAAAATTTCAATATCAAACTAACGATCTAACTACTAACGCTCTAACTATCTAATTTGAAGGGAGAAAATTTTTTAATGAGTACATACGGTATAGACTTAGGGACAACTTATTCTTGCATAGCACGGCTTGACGCCAACGGCAATCCCGAAGTCATCCGCAATAATGAAGATGATTCAAATATGGTGGCGTCTGTTGTCTTTTTTGAAAATGAACACAGCGTCGTAGTTGGACAAGCCGCTAAAGAAAATATTGAGACTGACGGAGATCGCGTCGTTCAATTCGTAAAACGCGAAATTGGCAAGCCTGATAATCGTGTTTACGAATTTGACGGCAAGACTTATACGCCGGTTGAAATTAGCGCATTGATTTTGACGCGTTTAAAAAATCTCGTTGAAAGTCAAGGCGGAACGATTGAAAATGTTGTCATAACAGTTCCTGCTTACTTTGGACTTGAAGAACGTAGCGCGACGAAACAGGCAGGCGAATTGGCAGGGCTTAACGTTTTAAGTTTGATTAATGAACCGACTGCGGCGGCGTTGAGTTACTGCGCACGTCAATTCCAAGAAGACAGGACAATTTTAGTTTACGACTTAGGCGGCGGCACTTTCGACGTTACCGTTGTGCAAATGACGATGACGCAAAATGATTCCGGTAATGACGTACAAAAGATTAACGTACTTGCGACCGGCGGCGATGACAGATTAGGCGGCAAGGATTGGGACGATAAACTTTTCGATTACATTCTGCACGCTTGCTGTGATGAAAACGGTTTAACGCCCGCTGACATTGAGGCGGAGACGCGGCAGGATATTCGCAGTAAAGTTGAAGAGGCGAAACGCAAACTTAGTAAGAAACAGTCCACGAAGGTTAGAATTGACGTAAACGGCTCGCGCACAGAAGTTTCAGTTAAGCGCACAGATTTTGAGAGTATGACTTCAGATTTGGTTGCAAAGACGATGAATTTTGTTGAAGCGACTCTTGAAAAAGTTCCAAGCGCAGTGATTGATACGGTGCTTTTAGTCGGCGGCTCAACTTATATGCCGATGATTACAGATGCCGTTGAGAAAAAATTTCCCGGCAAAGTTCAGCAACATGATCCTGATCAGGCTGTTGCGAAGGGTGCCGCCATTTATGCAAGTATGCTTGTCATTGAAGAAAATTCCGTCGGTAAAGGCGAAATTTCTTCAGAACATGGTAATGGCGCACCAGTTGAACATGCTGAACAGTTGACTGCGAAATTTGATGTTGAAGACCAAACGCCGCGTTCATTCGGACCGGGCGTTATTGACACAAAGGGTAATAAGCAAAAATACGTTTTGGAGAATTTCATAAAGATTGGCGAGAAAATGCCTGCAGTATTTTCTAAAACTTACTATCCGCTTGAAAATAATCAGGAACGTGTCCGCCTTCGTGCCTTTGAGGATATGTCGACGGAAGATACAATTATTCCCTGTGTCGACGAAGACGGCAATCCGCAAGCGACAGACCCCGCGCATGCAGTTAAACTTTTGGGTGAATTGGTTGTGAACTTGCCGCCCGAAACTTCACGCGATACACCAATTAAAGTTACTTTCAAAGTTGATGCGTCAGGCGTTCACGTCGAAGCGGTTAATACGATTACCAACGAAATTTTTGAAACGTTCCTGCGTACAGGCTCTGAAATTGACGTTGAGAAATCTGCCGTTCATCAGCTTAGAATTTCCGCCGATTGATTTTAGATGATTTTTTTCAGATGACCGTTTAAGAAATTGGACGGTTATTTTTTTGCGCAATTGTTAGACGTTAAAGTTAAATGAGACACTTGAAAAATTTTCAGGTAAAATAAACATTTATAGAGTCAATAGAAAATCGAGAAGAATTTGGTCAGTAAGATATTTTGGTAAAATTTTTCAGCAAGATTTTTTAAGTTGTGATAAAATATATGATTATTAGAGCGTGTTCACACTATTGCAATAGATAGGGTTAAGCAGTAAGATATAATTATGAAAATCACACAAGAACAATACGAAAAAATTGCAAGGCATTTGCCAAGACAACGTGGTAACGTCAGAATTACCAATATTCAAT